>JBCCWG010000005.1:0-51704 GCA_039193985.1 Pseudomonadota bacterium | reverse complement strand
TTCACGACAAGCGCCACGGCCTCTTCCTCGTCCATGCCGCGCTGGCGGCAATAGAAGAGCTGGTCGTCATCCACCTTCGATGTCGTCGCCTCATGCTCAACCCGCGAGGAATTGTTCTTCACCTCGATATAAGGCACCGTATGCGCCCCGCATTTGTCGCCGATCAGCAGGCTGTCGCACTGGGTATAGTTCCGCCCGTTCTTGGCGCGCGGGTGCATCGAGACAAGCCCGCGATACGTGTTCTGCGCGCGCCCCGCGCTGATCCCCTTCGAGACGATCCGCGACTTGGTGTTCTTGCCCAGATGGATCATCTTGGTGCCGGTATCAGCCTGCTGATAGTTGTTGGTGATCGCGATCGAATAGAACTCACCCTGGCTGTCATCGCCGCGCAGGATGCAGGAGGGGTATTTCCAGGTCACGGCCGAGCCGGTCTCAACCTGTGTCCACATCACCTTCGACCGGTCGCCCCGGCAATCGGCGCGCTTCGTGACGAAGTTATAGATGCCACCCCGCCCCTCTTCATCGCCCGGGAACCAGTTCTGAACGGTCGAGTACTTGATCTCGGCATCGTCCAGGGCCACCAGTTCCACCACTGCGGCATGCAACTGCGAGGTATCGCGCTGCGGCGCCGTGCAGCCTTCGAGGTAGGACACATAGGAGCCTTCGTCGGCGATGATCAGCGTCCGCTCAAACTGCCCCGTATTTTCGGCATTGATCCGGAAATACGTCGACAGTTCCATCGGGCATTTCACACCCGGCGGCACATAGACGAACGAACCGTCCGAGAAGACCGCGGAGTTTAGCGTCGCATAGTAGTTGTCGGTGACTGGCACCACGCTGGCGAGGTACTTCTTCACCAGTTCCGGATGCTCCTTGATGGCCTCTGAGATTGAACAAAAGATCACGCCCGCCTTGGCCAGTTCCGCCTGGAAGGTCGTGCCGACAGACACGCTGTCGAACACCGCGTCCACAGCCACCTTGCGGCCCTCGGCCGGCGCATTCTCCGCGCCCTCGACCCCGGCAAGGATCATCTGTTCCTTCAGCGGAATACCGAGCTTCTCATAGGTCTCCAAAAGCTTCGGATCGACCTCGTCCAGCGACTTGGGCTTTTCCTGCATGCTCTTGGGCTTGGCGTAGTAATACTGGTCCTGAAAGTCGATCTTCGGGTAGTCGACCATCGCCCAGTCCGGCTCGTCCATCTTGAGCCAGCGGCGATACGCGTCCAGCCGCCACTCGGTCATCCATTCCGGCTCTTCGTTCTTGGCCGAGATCAGGCGCACGATATCCTCGGTCAGCCCCTTGGGGGCATATTCCATCTCGATATCGGTCTCCCACCCATACTTGTAGGTATCGAGCGAGCGCACTGCATCGACGGTTTCCTGATCGACCCCGTCTTTGACGCCCGTGTTGTCCAAAGCTGCCATGTCGCGCTCCCTTATGCCGCCTTTTGGCGAAATCTCTTTTCGTGTTTCAGCCACGCCTCCGCGAAACGCAGCACCTCATCCTCAGTCGTCGTCGGCCCGAGCGAGACGCGCAGCGCCCCTTCTGCCGACCGGTCATCCAAACCCATCGCCCTGAGCACACGCGGCACTTTCACCTTGCCGCTGGAGCAGGCCGAGCCGGATGACACCGCAAACCCTGCCAGGTCCATCTGCATGACCTGTGTCTCGCCCTTCCAACCGGGTGTTACGAAGCACGAGGTGTTCGGCAGGCGCCGCGCATCTTTCCCGACTAAAATAGTCTCTTTTGCGTCCGCTGCCAGAGTTGAATCTAGAATATTTCTAAGTTTTTCCACCCGGTCCCAGACGCCCGTCTCAAGATCACGCGCAGCAGCCTCACAAGCTGCCCCGAACCCCGCAATTCCAATGACATTTTCGGTGCCAGACCGACGGCCGAGTTCCTGCCCGCCGCCCTCCTGCAAAGGGTTGAAGTCAAAGCCGTCCCGCACCAGCAGCGCGCCAACGCCCTTGGGCCCGCCAAGCTTGTGGGCGCTGAGACAGGCGAAATCCGCCCCCGACCAGTGAAAACTCCACGGCATGCGACCGACAGCCTGGGTGACATCCAGAAACAGCCAATCGGCCCGCGCCCGACCAAAGGGATACTGCCCTTCAACCTTTTCCGGCGGCTCTGTCACCACGCCGGTTTCCGAGTTCGCCAAACCCATCGCCAGCGTGTGCCCCGGCCCGTTCGGTCGCGCGGACCAACCGCCCATATCGACATGCGCCCAAACCGCATCATGCGCTGTCTCGTCCACCAAGACATCGCATCCATCCGGCGGGTTTTCCAGAACCCGCACCGCCTCGGTGGCGCCGGAGGTAAACACCACCTCGCCCGGCTTGCACCCGCAAAGCGCCGCCACCTGACCCCGCGCGCGTTCCACAATCGCCTTCGCCGCGCGCCCTTCGGCATGGACGCTTGACGGATTGCCCACCACATCCATCGCTGCCAGCATCGCGTCCCGCGCCTCGCCCCGCAAAGGCGCCGTCGCGTTCCAATCAAGGTAAACCCGATCGTCCATTATCGGCCCTCAAATATCCCGGGGAGCGCGAGGGGCAGCGCCCCGCGCACGGAGCGACGCCAAAGGCGGCGCAAAGCCTCACGCATCGTCCACAACCTCAAAAAGCGCCGGTACCGCCGGACAGGGTGCCAGTTCGTTGGCCACGACGTCAGACAAGCGGGTCTGGTGCAGGAAGACATAGACATGCGCCGACAGCCCTTCCCAGAGGCGGTTGGTCATGCTTTGCGCCCGGCTGCCCGACAACCCGCCCGAGGCGCCGGCCCCGGTATGCATCGCGCTCACCGTCTCATCCACGGCGCTCAGGATATCGACAACGCGAATATCGCTGGCCGGTTTGGCAAGGCGATAACCACCCCCCGGCCCCCGCACGCTTTCCACCAGGCCGTTGCGGCGCAGTTTCACGAAGAGCTGCTCCAGATAGGCCAGCGAAATGTCCTGACGCTTCGAGATCTCGGCCAGCGACAAAAGCGAAGATTCCGAAGTCATCGCTAGATCTGTCAGAGCGACCATCGCGTACCGTCCCTTCGTGCTGAGCTTCATCGCCGTCCTCTTCCCGTGAAATCCATTGACCTTTTTTCGGCCAAGCCTTACCTCACCCAAGCACTCGGGGGTGCGAGGCTTGGATTTAGAACGTTTCTAAAGTACCCGATGAAAGCCGTCAACTTTCAGTACGGTCGTCGCCCGGCGATCCACAAAAACAAAAAGATGGAAACGTAAGAATGCCCGAAGTGATTTTTCCCGGCCCGGAAGGCCGCCTGGAAGGCCGCTATCACCCGCAAAAGACCAAGGATGCGCCGATCGCCATCATCCTGCATCCGCATCCGCAGTTCGGCGGGACGATGAACAATCGCGTCGTCTACAACCTGCATTACGCGTTCTTCAACATGGGCTTCAACGTGTTGCGCTTCAATTTCCGCGGTGTCGGGCGCAGCCAGGGCGAGTATGACCAGGGCATCGGCGAGCTCAGCGATGCGGCTTCAGCGCTCGATTACCTGCAATCGATGAACCAGAACGCCAAGCATTGCTGGGTGGCGGGTTTTTCGTTCGGCGCATGGATCGGCATGCAGCTTTTGATGCGCCGGCCCGAGATCACGGGATTCATCAGCGTCTCGCCGCCCGCCAACATGTACGACTTCTCGTTCCTCGCCCCCTGCCCGTCCTCTGGTCTGATCATCAACGGCACCGGCGACCGCGTGGCACCGCCGCGCGACACCCATACGCTGGTGGGCAAGCTGCACGAGCAAAAAGGCATCACCATCACCCATGAAGAGATCGAGGGCGCGGGTCATTTCTTCGAAGACCCGCATATGGATGTGATGATCGAGAACGTGACGAAATACGTGAAGCGGCGCTTGACCGAAACAACCCGCTGAGCCGACGCCTCATTCCATGAAGTGGCGCCTTGAATCCGTCACGCGCGATCTGCACGAAACCGCCGTGAAGGTTGGATTGAAGACGCACGGGAAACAAATTATCCCGTCGGAACCGCAAAATGTTGCGAAGATCACGCGATTTTTAGGTGATCGCCGCTATTCCGCCGCAATTCGGTCAAACCATGGTCTCAACGGGCAGCGTAAATGACCTACCTTCCCTCGTCGCTCCGAAAGGTGCGTATCGGTTCACAAACTGGCCGTTCGTTGGGTCAGGACAGACACGCCAGGCTCTGATCCGGCACCAGTGAACACAACCTCTCGAGCAAAAAAATTGGCCCGGCATTGCGCCGGGCCAAAAACGTTTGAACTGCGGGTGCAGGCTCAGGCTCAGTCCGGGGTGGGAGAGGTCCCGGACAGGCGCGACAGCGCATCCTGGTTGCGGCAAAACCCGGGAAAGCCATCGCGGCCCTCCGTCAGATGCGCGCGGCAACCTTCGGCGTCACTGCACCCTGTGCAGTTCAAAACAGCGTCCTCGTAGAAGTCGGGCGAGATTTCCCCCGTCTGCAACTTGAGGTCCAGATCGACCCCGTTGGCACCGGCCATCCGGGTCATCAACCGTTCGTGGGTTTGAAAGCGTGTCTCTGTACTCACTGCATCTCTCCTACTGGCCCGTCCATCTTCACCGGATCGGCGCCACGTCTCCTTGACGCAGATCAAGTTTGGGACGGGTCCCTTGCAGTGGTTTGTACGGGGCAGCTCAGCCCGGAGCCTCGCCCTCGCCCTCTTCCAGCCCGGCTGCCAGCCTGAACCCGATCCGGCGCGGTGCTTCGGCGGTGTTTTCCTTGGGCATGGCGCGCAACAGCACGTTCAACTGGCTGACATGCTGCACCAGTTGCACCTTACCGCCGGTCTGATCGGTACCATAAAACGTCACCATGTCCGGGTCGAAATGGCCCAACCCCTCGATCCTCAGAAACCCGCCACCAGTATCGGTGAATCCCATCGCCACTTCATGCTCGCCATCCAGCATCTTCTCGAAGTTCTGGATGTAAAGGATCAGCCGCTGATAGGCCCATTCCGCCGGGCTTTTTTGATCAACCGGCCTCTTGGCAATCGCCTCCGGCAGCGCCTCTTCCTCGACCGAATGCTCACCGGGGTCGGAATGCACGGCGCGTCTGCGGGGAATGACCACGCCTGTGACGGTTTCACCGATCTTTTTGGGGTCGTCTGTCATGGCGTGCTCCGGCTATCGTGTCCCTCTGGCTAACCGCTCAGACACGCCGAGGCCAGTCACTTTTGCGCATAAATCCACGCACCGTCCTCGCGCCGGGTGCGCGTGACACGACCGGCTTTCCAGAGGTGCTGGCAATGCGCGAACGCCTCGACAAGGGCCAGCCCGTATTCGCCCGCCCCGATCTCACGCTTGAAGATCGGCAGGAACGTGTCGCCGGCCACTGCGGGGGTTTTGAGCGCCGCCTCCAACCGGTCGAGCGCCGAGACATGGTTCTCGATCAACTGCTCCAGCCGCGTGGGCAGGCCATAGAACGGCAGCTTGTGACCGGGCAGGACATAGTGATCTTCGCGCGCGAACGGCTGAAAAGACCGGCACGCGGCCAGCCAGTCGGCCACCGGATCGGCCTCGGGCTCGGTCGGATAAACCCCGAGATTGGGCGAAATCGACGGCAAAAGCTGATCGCCGCCCAGCACCAGCGCGTCATCCTCGGACCAGAGCGTCGCGTGCTCGGGCGCGTGCCCGTGCCCGATGCGAACCCGCCAGCGCCGACCGCCAAGGGTCAGGACGTCACCCTCCTGAATACGCGTGAACCCCAGAGGCAGCGGGGTAATGACATCGGCAAAGTTAAACGGCCGCTCAGACGCGCGCTGAGCCAGTACGGTATCCGAGGCACCCGCAGCGCGATAGAACGCCATCGCCTCCTCCGACGGGCGCTCCTGCACATCCAGCGCGAGCATGCGCGCCATCAGGTACGCAGTCCGCGTGGTCAGCAACTCCGCACCCTGCTCCATGAACCAGCCCGCAAGCCCGATGTGATCAGGATGGTGATGCGTCACCAGCACCCGCCGCACAGGTTTGCCCTTCAGCGGCCCTGCGAGAGCCGCCTCCATCGCCGCCTTTGCCCGCGAGGTCCCGATCCCGGTGTCGATCAGCGTCCAGCCGTCGCCCTCCTCCAGCGCAAAGACATTCACATGATCCAGCGCCATGGGCAGCGGCAAACGCAGCCAGAGGATGCCGGGCGCCACTTCGACAGCCTCACCGTGCTCCGGCGGTGTCTCGATCGGATAGCGGATCGTCCGCTCGGCAACCGTCATCAGGCGGCGAGATCGTCGGGCGACAAATCATAGAGACCTGCAACGCCAATACGCACCTGCGCCAAAGCCGCGCCATGCTCCGGCAGAACCCGGTCAATGTAAAACCGCGCCAGAGCCACGCGCGGCCCCTCACCCGCGGCCATCGCTGCCGTCAGGTGATAGTGCCCGCCCAAAACACGGGCCGCTGCACGCAGATAGGGGACTGCGCCGGGAAAACGCTGATCCAGCCCCTCGCCCACCAGCCACTCGGTGGTCTCACGCAGTGTTTCGGCGGCGGCCCAGACCTTTTCCGCCAGGTCGGGAAAGTCTTGTCGTGCCGCTTCCGCAACCGCCTCGACCTCGTCCAGCAAACGATACATGGCCTCACCATCATCCGACATCTTGCGCGCCACAAGGTCCATCGCCTGAATGCCGTTGGTGCCCTCGTAAATCGCCGTCACCCGCACATCGCGGAAATACTGCGCCGCGCCGGTTTCCTCGACGAACCCCATGCCGCCATGCACCTGCATCCCCTCATCGGCGACACGCACGCCGACATCGGTGCCGAACGCCTTGGCAATCGGCGTCAGCAGGGCCGCGCGCGCGTCCCAAGCCGCATCACCGGTCGCCGTCGCCATGTCCATCGAGACGGCACAGTCGAGTGCTATGGCCCGCGCAGCAAAAACATCCGCCTTCATCGCCGTCAGCATGCGTCGCACATCCGCGTGTTCCACAATCGCACCCGTGCCGCTGACCTTGCCCTGCGTCCGCTCGCGGGCATAGGCGAGCGCCTTTTGAAACGCGGCCTCGGCCACGCCAATCCCCTGACAGCCGACGGCCAGCCGCGCGTTGTTCATCATCGTGAACATCGCCGCCATGCCGCCATTCTCGGGCCCGACCATCCAGCCGGTCGCCCCGTCATACTCCATCACGGCAGTAGGCGAGCCATGCAGCCCCATCTTGTGCTCAAGGCTCACCACCCTCAACCCGTTCCGCGCGCCCGGCTTGCCGTCCCTATCCGGGATCAGCTTGGGCACCAGAAAGAGGCTGATCCCCCGCGTCCCCGAAGGCGCATCCGGCAGGCGCGCCAGCACCAGATGGCAGACATTGCCGGCAAAATCGGCATCCCCCCAGCTGATGTAAATCTTCTGACCGCTGATCCGGTAGGTCCCGTCGCCGTTGGGCTCGGCCTTCGTCCGCAAGGCCCCCACATCGCTGCCCGCCTGCGGCTCGGTCAGGTTCATCGTCGCGGTCCACGCGCCCGAGATGAGCTTGGGCAGGTAGCGCGCCTTGATCTCATCGCTGGCATGCGCCTCCAGCGCCTCGATCTGACCGACCGACAAGACCGGGCAGAGGTTGAGTGACAGGCACGCCCCTGCCGTCATCTCATTGATCGCCGTCGCCAACGCCACCGGCAGGCCCATGCCGCCATATGCAGGGTCTGCCGTCACACCGACCCAGCCGCCTTCGGCAATCGCGCGAGACCCCTCGGCAAACCCGGGAGAGGTGCGCACGATACCGTTTTCCAGAACCGCCGGGTGCAAGTCGCCATTGCGCTGCAAAGGGGCCAGAACCTCATCCGACAGTTTGCCCGCCTCCGTAAGGATCGCCTCGACCACATCTGGCGTCGCCTGCGCAAACCGCTCGGTCGCGGCCACGGCAGCAAAGTCGACAACATGATCCAGAATGAAACGATGATCCCGCACGGGCGACGTATATGGCATAGACCCATCTCCAATTTGGCTTGGCATCGCGGCCAAGCCCCGTTAACGCAAACAAACCATGAAGACGGCTTCCTTACACCGCAACCGGGACGCAGCGTCACGAGGCCTGCGCCCATGATCACCGAACGCCTCGGCACAAGTACATCGGACATCGCGCGCGCTGCGGCCTTGCTCAGCGCCGGTGACCTCGTCGCCTTCCCAACCGAAACGGTCTATGGCCTTGGCGCGGATGCGACCAACGACACCGCCGTCGCGAAGGTGTTCGGGGCCAAGGGCCGCCCTACCTTCAACCCCCTGATCGTCCATGTCTCGGGCATCAAGATGGCCGAGAGGCTCGGTGTGCTGAACCGCCAGGCGCGCGAATTGATTGCAAAGGCCTGGCCCGGCCCACTAACCATCGTCGCCCCTTTGCAGGAGGGGGCCCGCCTCTCCGCACTGGTGACCGCAGGCCAGCAAACCGTCGCCCTCCGCATGCCAGCCGCCCCTGTGGCACAGGACCTGATCGCCGCCCTCGGCCACCCCATCGCCGCACCCTCGGCCAATCAATCGGGGCGGATCAGCCCGACCACCGCCGCGCATGTCCTCTCCAGCCTCGATGGCCGCATCGCAGCCGTCATCGACGGGGGCGCGTGCGAGGCTGGTCTCGAATCGACGATCATCGGCTTTCTCGGCGACAGCCCGACCCTGCTGCGCGAGGGCGCTCATGTCGCCGATCTGCCGGACCTGAAGACCGACACCAGCAACGATACCGCCCCGCTGGCCCCGGGCCAGCTGGCCTCGCATTACGCCCCGAAAGGTCAGGTCCGGCTAAACGCCGAAAAGGCGGAGACCGACGAGTTCCATATAGGCTTCGGCCCCGTCTCCGGCGACATGACTCTTTCAAACACCGGAGATCTCGTCGAAGCCGCCGCCCGCCTATACGCCGTCCTGCACGAAGCGGACGCCCGCCAGGCAATGAAAATAGCGGTCGCCCCGATCCCCGAGACCGGCCTTGGGCGCGCCATCAACGACCGGCTGCGCCGCGCTGCTGCCCCGCGCTAGGCGTCTTTGCGCTTGTAAACGCCCTCGGGCAGGTTCAGCGCCTCGCGCAAATCCGCCACCTGCGCCAGCGACAGGGTGATCTTGCGCACCGTCTCCCCGTCACGGTCCAACTGTTCCAGCACCACGCAATCCTCGAACGCGGTGATGGACACGTCTTCCTGCAAATGCGTCCCGCCCTCGTCGATCAGCGTGACAACGGTGGCGTCGAATTCATGCTCAATGGTAAACATGCCCGCACCCTGACGCAGAGCAGACACACTCGCAAGCGCGAGCCTTCGCCGAACCACGCCTTCGCGGTTGAAATCTGGCACAGCGAGCGCAATTATCATTGGCCAGACGCGATTTAGCCCCCGGAGGACGCCCATGCGCCGTCTCATCGCCCTTGCCCTGCTGCCGCTGCTGGCCGCCTGCAGTGTCCAGACAACCTCACCCAGCGGATCGTCCCAACCGCCGCCGCAGGTCTCGCGCATCGCGGGCAGCCCGCAGACGGTAGGCGATTTCCGCGCCGTAGCCGCACGCGTCGAACCGGTCGCCGAGCGTGCCTGCCGGTCGCGCACCCGAGGCGACAATTGCGATTTCAAGATCATCATCGACACCAACAGCAAGCTTGGCGCGAATGCCTATCAGACCTATGACGACAACGGCCGTCCAATCCTCGCCATCACCCCCGCCCTGATCCGTGACATGCGCAACCGGGATGAACTGGCCTTCGTCGTCGGTCACGAGGCCGCGCACCACATAAAGGGCCATATCGCGCAAACGCAGGCGACGGCACAAACCGGCGCAATCCTCGGGGCCGTCCTGGGGTCGGTCGCGGGCCTTAACGATGCTGGCATCGAAACTGTCACCAATATCGGCGGCACAGTCGGCGCGCGCCGCTTTTCCAAGGAATTCGAGCTCGAAGCCGACGCCCTCGGCGCGCAAATCGCCGAAGCGGCGGGATATGATGCCCTGCGCGGGATCCAATACTTCGCGCGCGCCAATGATCCCGGCAATCAGTTCCTCGGCACCCACCCGCCCAACGCCGAACGTATCCGCGTCGTGCAGCGCACCGTCGGCGGCTAAAAACCTGCACCCGCCTTCTTCTTGGTCAAAATACTCCGGGGAGCGTCGGCACAGCCGACATGGGGCAGAGCCCCAACAAAACTTCGCGTGCGCCGCAGGCGCGCATTGTAATGGCGCGCTCTACTCGGCCGCCTCCAACGCCGTCTCTTCTTCACCAGGCACTCGCTCGCGCCAGATCGCGTCCGGAAGATGCGGATTGGTGATCGCGTCGTAAAGCGCGCGGTACTCCGCATCCGCCATCAGCGCCCCGATCCGGTCCTGATGCCAGACAACCGACGCCGCATGGAGTGTCGCCACCTCGTCATCCGCCAAGAGCCGCTCCAGCACAGCCCGCGCGCGCGGCAGATGCGCCTGGATCGAGCGGTCCGTCTCGGTCGCATAGTTCCGGTTACACCAATAGGACACGCCCTGGTCCTGATCGACATGGTTGATCCGGCCCCGCTGCCGCTTGACCAGGAAACTCTCGGCCGAGCGCAGCACATAGTGATTCAGCGTCACCATGTCATACCCGATAGTGTCCTTGCGGCTGAACCACTCGTTCTTGGCCGAGAGCCGCTCGGGCATCACCCGCCCGGCGCCGTTGACCCAGCGCACCTCACCCGCCCGCGTCGCATCAAGCTCCAGCGGACGATGCACGCCGATCTTGGCGAACGGCCCGTCAGGGCGATAGAACGACTTGAACCCCCAGCCAAGCCGGGGTTTTGGGATGTAAAGCGGCGCGCAGGCCGTGAACTGCTCGGTCTGCCAGCGGTCCTCATAGGCGTGCACGCCCTTATTGCCGAAGAACCGCCAGGTCATCGAGATCACGTTGGGATCGCCAAACGCCTCCAGCAGCGCGGCGAAGGTCCCGTCGCCCACATGGATGTTCACGAACTCATCAACGTCGATCACGCCGACCCAATCCGCCTCCTGCACCAGCGGCATGTCGGCGGCGTCGTTCAGCGCCCCGCGCTGTGGTTTCTGCCCTGTACCGCGGTTGAACGGATTGTCCTTCCGCGTCACGATCCCCAGCGCCTGCAACCGGTCGAGAAGCGCATTGGTCGGGTCATCGCAATCGTTGGTGTAGACCAGGAAATGCGTCACGCCGATCGACAGGTGATAGGCGATCCATTCGAGGATGAAGCACCCCTCGTTCTTCATCGACGTAACCACGACGATCTTGTCCGAACGGGGCCTCTGCGCCAAAGGCGTCAGCAGTTCCTGCCGCTTCTGAATGCGGCTCATCAGCCCGGCGAACTGCTCTTCTGCCGCGCGCCCGGTCGCGGGCGGCTCCTTGCGCAACTGAAACGCCTCGCCCCGCAGGACACGCTCGGTCTTTGGGAGCGCCTCCGCCTCGGGCAGGTCGACCTCCTCAACGCCATGCGACGTCGGCTCGGCACTGACGGCTGCCAGAAAGGCCGCCTCGCGCGGCGTGGCGGCAAGGTCGGCAATGCGCGCGCGGTGCCAGTCCACCGCGCGGTCATGCAGCGGCCCGATCACCGGATCAACCGCAAAGGCGCGCCTCAGCCCCTCCCCCAAAGCAAGCCGGGGCAGGATCGAGCGATCCTCCTCGTCATTCCGGTTATAGGTGTTCCAATACGCGATCCCCTGTGGACGCGCGACATGATTGGTCCGTCCCCGGTCGCGCTTGACCAGAAAGCTCTCGCACGAGCGCACGGCATAATGGTTGAGCGTCACCAGATCATAGCCCCAGCAATCGATGCCCGAGCGCCATCCGCTCTCGCCATAGCGTGCAGGCATGGCATCGCCCGAACCGTTCAACCAGCGCGGCATTGCCCCGGTCAGCGTCTGTGGCCGGTGAACGCCCAGCCCGTCAAACGGCACGCTGCGCCGGAAGATCGTCTTGAACCCCCAGGCCTGATGCGGCTTGCGCGTCAGGCGCGGGACCGCGCGGGTGCACTGTGCAGCGACCGGACGGTCGTCATAGGCAACCGCCCCGGATGTCCCGAACAGCCGCCAGGTCATCGAAATCATGTCCGGGTCGCCCGCCGCTGCGAAAAGATCGACAAGCCGCCCCTCGCCCACATGAATGTTGATGTACTCGTCCACATCCATCACCACGACCGCATCGGCCTGTTTCACCAGCGGATGCGTCGCCGCATGATCCAGCGCCTTGCGTTGCGGCTTCTCGCCCGGCTCGACGGGGTTGTCGACGCGTGTGGTCAGCCCCCGCATCGCGAGCGCATCGAGGATTGCCTCGGTCTCGTCGTCGCAATCGTTGGTGTAGACGAGGAAATGCGTGATCCCGACGCCCATGTGATAGGCCACCCAGTCGAGGATGAACGGCCCCTCGTTCCGCATCGTGGTGACTGCCACCACGTTATCCAGCGGGCGGCACCCCGGCACGGCAGACGCATGGACCGGCCCGGTCGCCGCATCTCGGTAAAGCTTCGCATACGTGTGGTCGCGATCCGGCTCTGGCCAGTCGCGCAGCGGCGCCTCGCAGGGGTCGATCCGGTGCTTCAGGCAAAGCTGCCCGATCAGGCTGTCAGGGTCCGGCAGCCCATGCTCCTGCTCGGCCAGCCGCTTGCGCGCGCGCCGCCCGTAAAGATGGATCGACAGCGTCTCCTCCGTGATGACCTCTGAATGATCCACCCCGGCCCGGAAGAGCTTGCGCCGGTCGCCAAAGCTATAGGGGTAAAGCGCCACCTGCGGCAGCGCGTGCCGAATCTCACCCGTCTCCTTCAGGAAATGCGTGAACGCCTTCGGCCCCCACACCGCCCAGACCTGATCGCCCACATGCACCGGCTCGCCCCGGTCGCGGGCCGCCTCAAGCTCGGCCACGTATTTTGGGCCGAGGTAGTGCGGTATCGCGTATTCATCCGACGTGTGTTCAACCAATGCTGCCAGTGTCTCACTATCACGCGGCAGGCCGAGGACGCCAATGTTGACCTCCTTGTCGCTCTCCCAGCCATAGAAATGGCCTGTCTCAGTGCGAAAGGGCTTCCGGCAGTACGCATCCGTATCGGCCCAGATCAGATCGTCGGTCTGGCTCAGCAACCGATAGCGGAACAAGTCCGCATGCGGCGCAGGCGAGCCGGAATTTCCATGTACGATCTCGTCCCGTTCGGGCAGCACCGCACTTGCATCGCGACACTCGACACCGTCCGGCACACGCCCGATCTCATCATAGGAATAAAGCACCACATGGTGCCCCGCATCGAGGAAGGACTGCACGCAAAGCTGTTCGAGGAACGACAGCTCCCCCCGCATCCACAGCATCGCGATCTGATGGTCCATACGCCTCTGCCCTCACCGTTTCCCGGTTTTGCAGCCAGTGTAACGGAGGCAGGCCCGCAGGCCAACGGGGTTTGGGATGCGATACCGGGTTGGCTTGAGGGGGACGGGGTTGCGGACGGTACCGCAAATCAAGAATTCAAGCTCAATGTCCGTTATTGATTTTTGAGCATGTTGACGGTAACCGGGTCGCCTGTCTCAAACCCGAACCCCACGGCAGTCCGATGTAATCGAAGCGCACATAGTTAATCCAACACCGTGGTAAGTCCTGCCGGGTGGTTCTGTGCGACTAATCGATACATCATGAGACCGTTATGAATATCCAAAAATACCCGCGTACGCGGCACATTGAAGGTTCGCGCCTTCAGATCGGCGATATGGCGGATGACAAACCAATCAAAGAGCTTTCAGGCCAGCCCCTGATTGTCGAAGAAAAGCTCGACGGAGCCAATTCCGCCGTATCCTTCGACGTGGACGGCAACTTGCTGTTGCAAAGCCGTGGCCACTACTTGACCGGTGGTGGCCGGGAACGTCACTTTGCCTTGCTGAAAACCTGGGCGGCGGCCCATGCCCATGTCCTGCTCCCGGTGCTGGGGCATCGCTTTGTCATGTATGGCGAATGGATGTATGCCAAACACACCGTGTTCTATGATCGGCTGCCCCATTACTTCATGGAGTTTGACGTGCTGGACCAGGACACTGGCCTGTTCCTGAGCACCGGAGCACGTAGAGCATTGCTAACGGGATTGCCGATTATGCCAGTGCCAATCGTCCATACCGGGGAAATAGCGTCCGTAGACCAACTGGTCAGCCTAACCCGACCATCGCCATACAAATCGGAAAAGTGGCGTCATGCATTGTCAGTGGCAGCAGAGCGGTCTGGGAGCCGCCCTGACATGGTTGACCGTCAGACGGAGGACAGTGATCTGGCCGAAGGGCTTTACTTGAAACATGAAATCGCAGACCACGTGGCAGACCGGTTCAAGTTCGTCCGTGCCGACTTCTTGCAGGCGATTGAGGCGGCTGACGGGCATTGGCATGACCGTCCGATCCTGCCGAACGGTCTGGCCAATGGTGTCGATATCTTTGCCCCGACACTGGGTGTGGAAGGGGCATACGATGCGTAAGCCTACCAAACACACGGTCACCCATGACCACCTTCTGATGCTGGTACCATCCGGTCCAGCTTGGCATGTGGATTGGACGGAGGTTTGGCCGCTATGGCCGGAGCTTGCTGCCCTAGACATTTGTCCGCAAGACCCAATCCATCATGCTGAGGGCGATGTTGGGACGCACACAAGGATGGTGGTCGAGGCTCTGGTGGCGGATCCGGACTGGCAAGGTCTTTCCGACATGATTCGGGCCAACTTGTTCTGGGCGGCGGTCCTGCATGATGTCGGCAAGCCCGCCGTTACAAAGCACGAGGAAGACGGGCGTATCTCTTCCCGTGGGCATTCCCGGATCGGTGCATCCATCGCGCGTCTTCTGCTTTGGTATGCCGGTTCCCCGGTTGCGTGGCGTGAAGCCCTGTGTGGGATCATCGCCCACCATCAATTGCCGTTCTGGCTGATCGAGCGGCCCGATCCTGAACGCATGGCGATTGAGACATCATGGCGGTGCAGACCGGATCATCTGTGCCTGCATGCCAAAGCTGATGCCCTGGGTCGGACATGTCAGGACCAACAGGCGATCCTGGAGAGCATCAGCCTCGCAGCACTGACCTTCCAAGAGGCCGTTTGTTGGGATCACCAATTTGCCTTCGCCAACGATGAAAGCCGGGTTGCATTCTTCGAATTGGAAGACCGTGATCCAAACTATGCGGCTCATGAGGCATTTCCATGCACAGTCACCGTCATGTCCGGTTTGCCTGGTGCTGGGAAAGACACCTGGATTGGCAAGCACCTGTCGGACCATCCGGTTGTTAGTCTTGATGTACTCCGGGACGAACTGGGCGTCTCTGCAACTGACAACCAGGGACAAGTCATACAAGCCGCACATGAACGGGCCAGAGAGTTTCTCAGGGCCGGACGTGACTTTGTCTGGAACGCAACCAACGTGACGCGACAGAACCGATCGCGAGTGTTGCGATTATTGCGTGACTACGGTGCCCGGATTGAGATCGTCTACCTCGAAGTGGGCCCGGATCAACTGCACCGTCAAAACAGGGGCCGGCCCGATGCTGTGCCGGACGCTGTGATTGAGCACCTGGCAAAGAAACTGGAGCCACCGCAGTTGTGGGAGGCGCACGACGTTATTCTGACCTAGAGCGAAATCGGTTTTATCTGAAACGGACGACATCACTCAACGCGTTGAAATCTTTGATTTCAGGCAGCGTTGAGTGATTCAGATTTACCGATTTCTGCTCTAGTTGTACTGTTCGAATTCGGACACTTGCATTGCACACGCCATTTGCGAGGTGTGGGTCCCAACACGACCTTGGTCAAGCGACGTCCCTGCGCGTGAGACGTCACCCCGCCAACCGGCTTTCGACCACCTCAACAAACCACGAGCATCCAAAGGGGATCGCCGCGTCGTTGAAGTTGTAATCCGGCGTGTGAACGTCCGGCCCATCGCCATTGCCCAAGAGGATATACGCCCCCGGTCGTTCGTTCAGCATATAGGAAAAATCCTCGCCCCCCATGATGAACGGCGCGGTGTTGCAGCCACCGCTGACCTTTTCGGCCGCTGCGATGGCATAATCCGTCTCGGTCTCGCTGTTGGCCATCACGGGGTAGTTCCGCGTGTACTCAAGCTCGGCTGTGCAGCCGTGGGCCTGCGCGGTATGCGCGACGACCTCGGCAAAGCGCACCTCGGCGGCATCGCGCACCTCGTCCTTGAGGGTGCGCACGGTGCCTCGCAACTCGACCGAAGGCGGGATCACGTTGTACGCCGTGGATGCCGTCACAAACGACGTCACCGAGACGACAATCTGCTCGACCGGGTTCACGGTCCGGCTGGCGATGGTCTGAAGGGCCACCACGATCTGGGCTGCCGCCACGGTCGGGTCGATCGCCAGATGCGGCTTGGCCGCGTGCCCCCCGCGCCCTTCGACCGTGATCGTGAACTCCGCCGTTCCGGCAAAGAACGGGCCGGGTTTGATGGCGAACTCACCCACCGGCATCGAAGGCCAGTTGTGCATGCCGTAAACCTCATCAATTCCAAAGCGGGACATCATCCCCTCTTCGCACATGACCCGTCCGCCGCCTCCGCCCTCTTCGGCAGGCTGAAAGATCACTGCGACCGAGCCGGTGAAGTTCCGCGTCTCGGCCAGGTACTTTGCCGCGCCCAGGAGCATCGAGGTGTGGCCGTCATGCCCGCAAGCATGCATCTTGCCCGGCTCGGTCGAGGCATAGGGCAAATCGGTCGCTTCCAGGATGGGCAGCGCGTCCATATCGGCGCGCAAACCGATACAGCGCCCGCGATCGCCCTTCCCTTTTATGATACCGACAACCCCGGTCTCGGCGATCCCTTCGACCACCTCGTCGCAGCCAAACGCACGCAGCAGGTCTGCGACCTTGCCAGCGGTGCGATGGACATCGAATTGCAGTTCGGGATGGGCGTGGAAATCGTGGCGCCAGCCGGTGATCTCGTCGTGCAGCTCTCCAAAGCGGTTGCGAACGGGCATCGGGTCTCTCCTGTCAGGGCAACATCTCTGACTTAATCCTGGCACGCCCGCACGCAACAAAAAAGCGCGCCGGACACGGCGCGCTTTCGTAACAGTTTCGGGAGGCTCAGCCCCGCGCGTTGCCCACCAGCTTCCAAAGGGCAGGCAGGAGCAAAGCGGCCAGCGCCAGCTTCATCGCATCGCCGATCAGGAACGGTGTCATGCCCCAGGTCATCGTCTGTTCCCAGAGCGAGCCATAGGTCGCCACATCCAGCTTGCCGGTGTTCTCGATCCAGATCGAAAGCCAGGCCAGACCCGGCACATAGAGCAGCGCATTGCCGATCAGCATCGCCAGCGCCATCAGCAGAACCGACCGGTCCCACCCGCGCCGCGCCAGAAGGCCCATGGCACCGATGGCCAGAACATAGCCCGCCAGATACCCGCCGGTTGAGCCGGTCATATAAGCGATCCCGTTGAGCTCAGCGGTCGAGCTCTGGAACACGTCGAACCCAAGCGCGCCGATCAGCATATACCCCATTATCGTGGCCAGCCCCAGACGCGGGCCATAGGCGGCCCCGATTGTCAGCACCGCGAAGGTACCAAGGTTGACGGCCACCGGCGACGGCGGCACGGCGACCTTGATCTGTGCGGCAAGCGTCATCAGCGCGATGCCAACAACCACCAGAAATGCGCGCTTGATCCAGACCTGCGCGCCCGGCGCCTGCCAGAAAACCTCGGAAAGCACAGGCCGTGCGGTGAGCGTTGCCATGGATATCGTCCCTTTTGTCATGCGTTGAGCCGGTTATGCACCTACGCTCGGGCGCTGGCAAGCTGGCCGCCGCCCTCGTCCGGGGTAAACCGGGTCTTCATCACGTAATCCTTGCGCGGGCCCTCCACCGTCCAGACCGTCGACCATTGCGGCCAGGCAGTGAAATCGTAAGCCACGTGATACCGGTCCGGCGGGCAGAGATGCACCGTTTCGGGCTTTGCCTCGCCCAAAGGAATGCTGTGAAACGGGCGCATATCGGCAAAGAAAACCTCAACCCGCCCGTTGTTTTCGCCCCAGACATAGCGGCGTGACGCCTGAAACCGCCCCTGCGTTGTCTCAAGCCAACCGTCCTCGTCCTGCAAAAGCCTCGGGCCCGACCGCGTGAACCTGCAGGTGCCCGTCAGACGATCCGTCCGCCCGTCATCATGTGTGATCACACGCTGCAGTTCCCAACCTCCGGCCAGCGCGAAAAGCGAAACAAGACCGGCCATTTCAGTCGCGAAACGTGCCGATGGTCACGTCGCCCGGGCCGGTGAATCGCACCCGTGTCCCATCCGCGCTTTGAGACACGTCATAGCAAGCCCAACCATCGCCCGGCGGCCAAAGGCTGCAATACTGATCGCCGCGGGCTTCCCACTGCCCCCAGCTTTCCGCACCGCCGTCATAGCCTGCGTGATAAAGCGTTGCGCCATCCGCCTGAAACACCTGCCACGAGGCAGCATAGTAGAGGGTCCGATCGCTCAACACCGCCCGCACTTCCGCGCCCGTCAAGCCGGTCCAGTCCTGCGCCTGAGCCATCCCGGCCGTGAGGCCAAGGCAAACCGCCAAAACACCGCGACCAACCGTCATCATGCGCTTCGCCTCCTTGTTCCTGTGTCGCGCGCAGTCTAAACGACGCGCGAGCAGACGAAAGGCCCGACATGATCCCCCGCTACGCCCGCCCGGAAATGACCGCCATCTGGTCGCCCGAGACCAAGTTTCGCATCTGGTACGAGATCGAAGCCCATGCCTGCGACGCGATGGCCGATCTTGGCGTGATCCCGGCCGAAAATGCCGCCGCCGTCTGGAAAGCCAAGGATGTCGAGTTCGACGTCGCCCGGATCGACGAGATTGAAGCGGTCACCAAGCACGATGTCATCGCCTTTCTCACGCACCTCGCCGAGATCATCGGCAATGACGAGGCGCGATTTGTCCATCAGGGCATGACCTCGTCGGACGTGCTGGACACCACGCTCAACATCCAGCTCACGCGCGCCGCCGACATCCTGATCGCGGATATGGAGGCGCTGCTCGCCGCCCTGAAACGCCGCGCCCATGAGCACAAGATGGACGTCCGCATCGGCCGCAGCCACGGCATCCACGCCGAACCCGTGACCATGGGCCTGACCTTTGCCCGGTTCTATGCCGAGATGGATCGCGGGCTGACACGCCTCAAGAACGCCCGGCAAGAGATTGCAACCGGGGCGATTTCCGGCGCAGTGGGTACCTTCGCCAATATCGACCCTCGCGTGGAGGCGCATGTCTGCACGCAACTCGGCCTCACGCCCGAGCCGATCAGCACCCAGGTCATCCCCCGCGATCGCCACGCCATGTTCTTTGCAACGCTCGGCGTCATCGCCTCGAGCATCGAGAACATCGCGACCGAGATCCGCCACATGCAGCGCACCGAGGTGCTGGAAGCGGAAGAGTTCTTCTCAAAGGGCCAGAAAGGCTCCTCCGCCATGCCGCACAAGCGCAACCCGGTGCTAACCGAAAACCTCACCGGCCTTGCCCGCCTCGTCCGCTCAGCCGTGGTGCCCGCGATGGAAAACGTGACGCTCTGGCACGAACGCGACATCAGCCACTCATCTGTCGAGCGCGGCATCGGCCCGGACGCCACCGTCCATCTCGACTTCGCCCTTGCCCGCCTGACCGGTGTGATCGAGAAACTCGTGATTTACCCTGAGAATATGATGAACAATCTCAACCAGTTCCGGGGCCTTGTGCATTCCCAACGCGTACTGCTCGCGCTCACCCAAAAGGGCGTCAGTCGCGAAGACTCCTATCGCCTCGTCCAGCGCAACGCGATGAAGGTGTGGGAGGAAGGTGCCGACTTCATGACCGAGCTTAAGGCCGACCCGGAAGTCACCGCGGCCCTCACCGAAGCCGAGATCGAGGAGAAGTTCGACCTCGGCTATCACACCAAACATGTCGACACGATCTTCGCCCGCGTCTTCGGTGACACATAACTCACGAAGTCGTGAGCTTGCCGTGAGATCACGCGTGCTACCTCTTTGGGACGCAACTAGGAGGTTTTCATGCGTGTAAGACTTCTGATCGCAACGCTTGCCGTTGCTGCGACCCCGGGTTTGGCCATGGCCTATTGCTCGGGTGGAAAGCATGATCAGGTCACGATGTCCTGCCCTGTGGGTCAGGTCTTCGACACCGAAACGGCAAGCTGCAAGGCGCTTCCGACCGGCTGATCATCTGGACAATGCTTCAGTGAAAGGCGGCCTTCTGGGCCGTCTTTTTTATGCGTGTCAGCTAAACCTTAATCCTCATGTCCTAGCAAAACCCGAGCGTTGCAAGGAGTGTCATGTCACTGGGCGACCCCCTCGCCGACCTGCCCGAGTTGCCCTCGGCAGGTGGGATTGTCGACGCAATGTCGACCAAGGAAAAGGCCGCCATCGTGGTGCGCCTTTTGCTGTCGCATGGTGCTTTGCCGGCCCTCAACCAGTTGCCGGAAAGCAAGCAGACCGAACTTGCCGTTCAGATCGCCCGCATGGCACCCGTCGACCAGGAAACCGTCTTTGCCGTCGCCGACGAATTTGCCAATGAGATTGAACGCATTGCGTTGTCATTCCCCCAAGGGTTGGATGGCGCGATTGGGCTCCTTGACGGCCATCTCAGCGAAGGCGCCTCGCAACGGCTGCGCAAGATGGCCCCGACCGACGCCCGCCGCAATCCGTGGGATGAGATTGAGCGCGTCGAAATCGACCGTCTCGTTGCGGTCCTTGAAGCCGAAACCGTTGATGTCGCCGCCGTCATCCTCGCCAAGCTTTCCACCGGCAAGGCCGCTCAGCTTCTCGGTCTGATCCCGGGCGATCTGGCCCGCCGGATCGCGATCGCCGTCACCCGCACCGAAGGCGTCTCTCCAACCGTGGTTCACCGTATCGGCGCTTCGTTGGCCGAACAGCTTGATGCGCGCCCGGTCACGGCCTTCGAAGGCGAACCAGCGTCGCGCGTCGGCGCGATCCTCAACTATGCCCCGGCCGCCGTGCGCGACAGCGTGATCAGCGGCATCGAGGATGAGGATGAAGCCCTCGCCGAGGAGGTGCGCGCGGCCATCTTCACCTTTGGCCACATCGCCGAACGGATCGCCGCCCGCGACGTGCCGCGCATCCAGCGCGACATCGACGCCGACGATTTGACACTGGTCGTCGCCGCGGCCGAGACTGAGGCGGACAAGGCGAGTGTTGAGTTCATCCTCGAAAACATCTCGAAACGCATGGCCGAAGGTATACGCGACGACGCTGCCGAGAAATCCGATACCAAAGCGGAGGAGGTTGAGGCAGCGATGCTGCGCATCGTCGGCGTCATCCGGAACCTCGAGGCGCAGGGCGAGGTTTTCTTCGTGGCCCCGGAGGGCTAGAGCTAGAGCATCAGCGCTCGAAACGCGATGGCGAGGTGCTTTGCGATGGCCGAGCCGGGCGGGCCGCCCCTTGCGTGGCAATCTCAGGAAAGAGGGCCAGCACTTCGGCCCGGGTGTGCACGGCAAGGACAGATTGCGCCGCGTCATCGGGGTGAAAACACTCGACCCAGGCGCCGTCCGCCAGAATGACCTGCTGCGCATCCAGAAGAAGATGAAGATAGCTGACGCCCAGGACCGAGGCCGTCTCGACCCCGTTCCCGTGCCGCATGTGCCAGGCCGCGTGGAACACGCCCTGCTCGGCATCGACGTCCGGCAGCATCGAGAACCGTTGGTGCGGGCTGACCAGCATGTCGCGCCTCGGTGTGTGCGCACCGAAGGCACCTTGCCGGATCAGAACCGGGCGCAACGCGGGTATCTCGCCGAGAATGTCGTACGACAAATCCTGCCGACCGGCCCAGACGACGCGCCTGAGGCCGTTGTCCCGCGTAACCACGCGGTCGCCCCGGCACAGCTGCTCGACCGGGCACCACCCGCGATCGGTCGCAATCAACGTGCCCGGCGTCAGCATTTCAGATTGGCAGACATCGCCCCTCAACCATTGGGGGCTGTGAACAGGGTGAGGTTGCGGTGAACGACGGGGACCGGCGCGACACACCATATGACACTCTCCACCCAGAGCCGTTGCCATATGGGGCGCACCGATCCCCGCCGGCTAACGGCAGTACTCGATACCCATCTTCGCATGTGTTTTGCGAAGTGTGTGCGACCCCCCAGTGTCGCGCACATACCCCCCAGCGAGGTGTCCAAAAGTTAACCGAGTATGAAGGTGAGCCAAAGAAAAAAGGGCGGAAAGGTGGCGGAAAAACGGGCCCTCCGAAAACAGGCACAACCGAAACGTGTGCCTCGCATTTTCAGATTGTCGACGATTTGGAAACAGGAGAATGAGTTGCCCAGCACACCGAGTACAGCATATCAGCGGCTTAGCATCTGGCGCTCAAACCAAACAGACGCAATGGCTGTATAGGCGTTTCCAATCCAGAACCAATCACCCCATGGACCCACCCAAAATACGGCGAAATTGAGGCATTCCGGACTTTGACCTTTCGTTCAAAATCTCGGATCAATTCCTGCGTTTCGCGCAGATTGGTCGGCAATTCAGCGGGTTTTCGCCGAATCGCGCCGCTCCGGCCGCGCCACGATTTCCCGCGCCGACAGCCAGACTGTTGCGCCAATCGCATGCGGTCCGCTGCCCGGCAACGCCACTTTTTGTCCGAAGATATCCAACATGGGGGCACCGTCGCCTTCGACAACTTCTGCAGGCACCTGCAACACGGCATCGCTGCGCCCGGGCGATGTGGCCGAAACCATCATGCTCTCGGGCCGGATGCCCAGTCCCACGATGTCCCCTGTCTCGGCGATCCGGCGCAGCGAGGTCCGCGCGCCGCTCATGTCGTCCGGCGCATTCAGCAGGGCAACGCGCATCGTCGCATCCGTCGTCTCGACGACGCGGGCCAGCAACCGGACCGGCACGGGCTGCCACCCGGTCAGGCGCCCCGCTTCCAGCCCAAGCACCCGGTCGGCCAGCGCCGCGATCTCGGCCCGCGAATGCGTGACGTAAAGCGCGGGCACCCGTGCCTCGGCCACCGCGCGCCCGATATAGGGCAAGAGATCCTCTTTGCGCGACTGGTCCAGACCACTCAGCGGTTCGTCGAGAAAGAGGATTGCAGGGTCCGACGCCAACGCGCGCCCCAAAGCCACCCGCCGCGCCTCGCCCCCCGACAAGCCACCAATACTGCGCTCCATCAACGGACCAAGGTCCAGGGCTTCAAGGATTGCCCCATAGCTTTCTACACTGCGGCGCCGCGCGCCGTACCGGATGTTGTCGCCGACAGACAAATGCGGAAAAAGCGCCGCGTGCTGAAAAACAAAGCCCACGCGACGTTCCTCGGGCGGCACATGCACCGTCGCGCTGTCCCACACAGTGTCCCCAAAGCTCACCTCGGCGGTGTCTGTCTCGTGCTCCAACCCTGCGAGGGCGCGCAGCAACGTTGTCTTGCCCCCGCCCGACGGACCGGCAATCGCCGTGATCCCGCTCAGCGGAATGCGTCCATCGATCTCAAGCGAAAAACTGCCCCTGCGGCGCAGCGCAAGCCGCATCTTGAGCGCGCTATCCGACACGCGCCCCTCCCCGTCCGTTCAACAAGTAGACCAGCGTCAGCACAATCAGCGAGGCGACCAACAGCCAGGCCGACAACACATGCGCGGTTCCGTAGTCCAGTGTCTCGACCGCATTGAACACCTCGATCGAGATCACACGCGTCTTGCCGGGGATGTTCCCGCCCACCATCAGCACCACGCCAAACTCGCCAATGGTATGCGCAAAACTCAGCACCGCGCCGGTCAGAAACCCGCGCTTTGCCAACGGCAAGGCGACAGTGAACAAGGCATCGCGTGAGGTCGCGCCCAGCGTACGCGCCGCATCCAGCGCCGATTGCGGCACGGCGGCAAAGGCCGTCTGCATCGGCTGAACGGCAAAGGGCAGCGAATAGATGACCGAGGCGAGCACAAGCCCCGGAAAACTGAACGCCAGCGTCTGGCCCGTCGCACTCACCCAAAGCCCACCCAGCGGCGCATCCGGGCGCATCAGCACCAACAGATAGAACCCCAGCACCGTGGGCGGCAGCACCAGCGGCAAGGCGGTGATCGCTTCGAACAGGGGCCGGGTTCGCGCCTTGGTCGTCGCCAGCCACCATCCCAGCGGCACCGCGATCGCCATCAGGATGGCCGTCGTCACGGCTGCCAGTTGCAGGGTCAGCCAGACTGCCGGCCAGACGCTCACGGCGTGCGGTATCCGTCGGCAGCGATCAGGGCGACGGTCTCGGGCCGCGCCAGCCAGTCCCAAAAGGCGCGCGACGCATCATCCTCGGAGAGGAGCGCGGCATCCTGGCGGATGTCGGGGGCCACGCCTTCAAGCCTCAGCACATGGGGTGCTGTCAACCGGTCAAGCTGGGCCACCGCGACAAAGGCAAGTTCGGCATTGCCGGTGGCAAAGACCGAGGCCACCTGCCCCACATTGGCGACCATCACCGGCCGGAACGTCGCGGTGTCGAGGTTCAGCGCCTCCATCGCCCGCGTCGCCGCCCGCCCGTAAGGCGCGACCGTCGGATCGGCCAGCGCAGCCGTCCGGCCCTCAAACACCTCCGCCGCCGTCTCAACCGTGATCGGGTCGGTCGACAAAAGCGCCAGCGCACCGATTGCATAGGGTTGGGTCGCCCACGCGCGCCCTTCCTCCAGCAACAGCCGGGGGCGCTCATCATCCGCCGAGAGAAACACATCAAACGGTGCGCCGTTGCTGATCTGGGCATAGAGCAACCCGGTCGAGCCGTTCGCCAGCGTCACCTCATGCCCGGTCTCGGCCTCGAACGCCGCCGCGATTTTCTCTGCCGTCAGCAGAAAGTTCGACGCCACCGCGACCGTCACCTCCTCGGCGACGGCCATCTGGCCCCATAGCGCGGCAATCAGTGCAAACCCCCGGTATCTCATAGGGTCTTCTGGCCACGTCTGGCAGGCATTTGCAAGGGGCGGCGGCCCGCGAAGTCGCACCGCCTGCCCAAGATTTCGCGCGACCTGCCAATCCGCACATGTTAGCCACGCGCAAGCCCATTTTTGCCCGAAAGGAGTGCAGCACATGACCGGATATCTCGTCTACGACGTCTTCACCGACGCGCCATTCACCGGCAACCCGCTCGCCGTGATCCCCGAGGCCAGCGGTCTTGGCGAAGACGCCCTGCTGAGAATCGCACGCGAGTTCAACTTTTCCGAGACCACCTTCGTGCTGCCGCCAACCGATCCGGCCAACACTGCGCGGGTCCGTATTTTCACGCCGACGCGCGAGTTGGCCTTCGCCGGGCACCCGACCGTCGGCACCGCCATCGCGCTCGCCGAGATGGGTCGCGGTGCCAGCGACATGGTGCTCGAGCTTGGCGTCGGCCCGATCCCGGTCACGGTCGCAAACGGTCATGCACGCTTCGTCACTCGCGTCCCGCTTGAAACTGCCCCCGCAGCCGACCTGCCCGCCCTCGCCGCCTGTCTAAGCCTTGCCCCCTCCGCCATCCGCACCGAGGCCCACGCGCCCATAGAAGCGGGCCTGGGAACGCCCTTTACTTTGGTCGAACTGGCCGACATGTCCGACCTCGACGCGGCCAGCCCCAATATTGACGGGTTCCGCGCCGCCGCCACCGACCCCGGCCGTCTCGCCATCCTCGCCTATGTCCGCAGTGGCCAATCCATCGAAGCACGCATGTTCGCCCCGCTCGGCGGCATTCTCGAAGACCCCGCAACGGGCAGTGCCGCCGCCGCCCTTGCCGCGCTTCTCGGACAGATCGACGGCGCGTCGCAAAGCTTCGACATCAGCCAGGGCGTCAAGATGGGCAGACCCAGCAGGATTACGGCAGAGGTCACGGTTGAGGGCGGCAACCCGGTCGAAGTGGCCATCTCGGGCCAGGCCGTCAAAGTGATGGAAGGTCGCCTCACCGTTTGAGTTTGATTGCTGCAACCGGTTGCAATACGCTTTGACGAAGCCGCGCCAGCCAAGGGAGGACACGGGGATGGACGCACGCACACTGACCGCCGAACGACGCGACGCCGTCTGGCTGGACGAAGCCGCAGGCAGCTTTGACCGCTTCAGGTCCGAGGTTGAGCGCGAAGCCACAACTTCCGACTGGCCGCTCGCCGCCGAGATCGTGAACAACGTGCCACTCTATGACGGTGACACCGTCCGCAGCATGGCAAGCGACGCGAGCGACACCCTCACCCTGATGGCCGAATGGAACACCGTGTTCGACAGCGGCCCCGGCATTGTCGCCATCCGGGGTGGCATGCCAGATCTCAGCGTCATCGACGAAGCGACTGGCATTTTCGCAGACATCATCGCGGCAGAACGCGCGACCGGCAGCGGCGGCGGCGATCATTTCGCCAAGCCAGGTGCGAATGACCGGGTCTGGAACGCGGCGCAAAAGCACTGCCTCGCCGCACCTGCCAACTTCGCTGCTTACTTCGCCTCCGACGCCATCGCGCTCGCCGCCCGCGCCTGGCTCGGCCGTGGCTATCAGCTAACGGCCCAGGTCAATCGCGTGAACCCCGGTGGTGCCGCGCAGACCCCGCATCGCGACTATCACCTCGGCTTCATGAATGCCGATCAGTTGGCCACCTACCCGGTGCAGGCGCATCGCTTTTCACCCGGCCTGACGTTGCAGGGCGCGGTCGCCCATTGCGACATGCCGCTCGAGACGGGGCCGACAATGCTGTTGCCCTATTCGCAGCGCTTCCTCGAAGGCTACGTCGCCTATCACCGGCCCGAATTTCAGACCTACTTCGCCGAGAATCACATCCAACTGCCGCTTGAGAAGGGCGACGTCCTGTTCTTCAACCCGGCCGTCATGCACGGCGCGGGCACCAACCGGTCGGCGGATATCCAGCGCATGGCGAACCTGCTGCAGATCGGCTCGGCCTTCGGGCGGTCCATCGAAAGCGTGGATCGGTCCGCGATGTCGCTCGCGCTCTACCCGGTGCTGCAAGAGGCGGATCTGAACTGGCGCGAGACCTGCAACGTGATCGCCGCCAGCGCCGAGGGCTATGCCTTTCCCACCAACCTCGACCGCGACCCGCCGGTCGGCGGTCTGATCCCGCTCAGCCATGCCGAGATGATGGAGAACGCCCTGAGGGACGGGCGCAGCTCTGAGGCATGGGCGGAGGAGGTCGCGGCCATGGACGAACGGCGCACGCCTTGAAGCGCAATGGATAAGCCGGAACCGGCCTGGCGTGGACACCGTGAAGTAGCAGCAGGGCTTAGGCGCATCGCCGTAGCTGCTGCTTCCGACGCGACCGCACTGTGACCTGATGTCTTTCCATCGGGGATGCGCTTTGTGCCCGGCTTTCAAACTGGACACCAGCTGTTAGCCGATACCGGAAGATACTCGGGGTGGGAGGACTGTGGCTTAACGAAGTTTTTACGTTAACTAATTGTTAATAGATACTTTTTCGCATGCGAAAATCTCGCACTCGCTAGTAGGCCGCGTCTTCCAAAACACCATCCGCCGACATCTGCGCATAAAGCAGCCCCTCGCGCAGGCCGCGATCCGCGACCGACAGCCGGTCTGTCGGCCAGACCCTCAGCAGCGCCTGCAGGATCGCCGCACCCGACATGATCAGCGCCTGCCGGTCCCGCCCGATGCGCGGATCGGTGCGCCGTCCCTCGGGGCCAAGATCGAGATACCCGCGGATCACCTTGTCGATCTGGTCCGACGTCATCCTGAGCCCGTCCACCTTCGAACGGTCATAGCGGCGCAGTCCCAAATGGCTGGCCGCCACCGTCGTGACCGTTCCGGATGTGCCGATCACCTGAAACCCTTCGCGCGCCTGTTCGGCTTCGTAAGGCGTGAATTCCGACAGATTTTCTTCAAAGTACCAGCTCATCAGCGCAAACCGTGCTGCATCGTCATCCACGTCGTTGAACTGATCGCGCAAGGTGGCAACCCCAAGCGGCACCGATATCCAGTCGACCACGCGTGCGGCCGGAAAGGGCGAGGCCGGGTCGGGCGTGAACCCGGTATGGAGCCGCATCAAAGCGCGCGGGCGCTCGACCTTCGGTACGCGGCTGATGTCGATCCACACGAGCTCGGTCGAGCCGCCACCGATATCGACGACCAGCACCTGCTCGGTCTTGGCCGAGACCAGCGGCGCGCAGGAGACGACAGCCAGGCGCGCCTCCTCTTCCGGTTCAATGATCTCCAGCGTCAGCCCGGTCTCGGCGCGCACGCTCGCCAGAAACTCCTCACCGTTCACCGCGCGCCGACACGCCTCGGTCGCGACCAGACGGTGGTGGCTGACCTCGTGCCGGTCGAGTTTCGAGCGGCAGATTTTCAACGCCTGAAGCGTTCGGCGCATCGCCGCACGCGACAATCGGCCCGAGCGTTCAAGCCCTTGCCCCAGTTGTACCGATTTCGAGAAACTGTCGACGACATGGAACTGATTGCCCTTTGGCTGGGCAATCAGCATCCGGCACGAATTCGTGCCCAGATCCAGCGCGGCATAAAGACCGGCTGAATCGCGTTTTTCCGGGGCTCCGTCTGCGACCGCATGCGGGAGACGGCGGGCCCCTTTGGGCCGCTTGGGCGCCATGTCGCCCTCCGATGTGTGGTTAACCCCACCCTAGGGGATGGCCGCGCGTCGTGGCAAGAAAATCCGTGGGCCCGGATGACATTCGTCGCCATGACATGCAGAACTGTCGAAATCGGAACGCAAGGTGCCTAGCTGTCCGGTTAGACAACGTCCGAAACACAGGAGGGGCCGATGCCCGACGTGACAATCGTGTACTGGCGGGACATTCCCGCGCAGGTCATCGTGGGCAAGGGCCGTCGGGGCAGCAAAGCCCCCTTGCCCGAGCGATTCGAACAGGCCATCGACCGCGCGGCGATGAAAACCGGCATGGACGATACCGATGCTTACCTCGCCGAATGGCGCAAGGCCGATCCTTACAATGTCGATGGCGACGCCGCGGATGTCGCAAAAGAAGAAGCGGCCCGCCTCGATGCGGAATACGACCAAGGCAGGCTCAAAGCCTTGATCGAGAACGACGGATGGGCCTGACGCCCGGCAAGATAGGACAGGCCCTCATGGCGCTTTTGAATTTTCGCAAGAAGAGCGACGCGACCACGCCGACCGACCCAAAGGTCGAAGCGTTCCTGCAGGGTTACTCGATCGAGGTGATGCCGCGCACCGCCGAAAAGGTCGAAGACTTCCGCGCCATCCTGCCCGCTGGCACCCGCGTGTACATCGCCCATATAGAAGGCACCCCAATCGAGGAGATGGCGGCCACCGCAAAACGCCTCGCTGAGGATGGCTTTCAGGTCATGCCGCATTTCCCGGCGCGCATCATCCCCGACAAGGCGACGCTCGCCGACTGGATCGCGCGCTATCAGGGTGAGGCGGGCGTCACCCAGGCACTGATGCTGGGCGGCAGCCCGACCACGCCGTTGGGCGATTTCGACAGCTCGATGCAGCTGCTGGAAACCGGGCTCTTCGACGGGTTCACCCGCCTCCATGTTGCCGGTCACCCCGAAGGCAACCGCGACATCGACCCCAAGGGCGGCACAGCCATGGTCGATGAGGCGCTCCAGTGGAAAAGCGCGTTCAACCGGCGCACCGATGCCGAGATGGCGATCGTCACCCAGTTCGCCTTCGAAGCGGGACCGATGATCGACTGGGCGAACCAGGTCCAGGCCACGGGCGTCGACCTGCCGATCCATATCGGCATCGCCGGCCCCGCCAAACTGCAAACGCTGATCAAGTTCGCCATCGCCTGTGGCGTCGGCCCATCGCTCAAAGTGCTGCAGAAGCGCGCGATGGATGTGACCAAGCTGGTGCTGCCCTACGAGCCGGACGATATCGTCACCGCACTGGCGCATCATAGGGCCGCCAATCCGGACTTTGCGATCACCAGCCTGCACCTCTTCCCGTTGGGCGGCATCAAGACCGCCGCAACCTGGGCGCAAAGTCGCGGTGCCGAGGTTGAGGTCGCGGCCACCGCATAACAGCTCGGCCCCTGTCCGAGACGCGCGTCGGCGCCAATCGGCTCGGCCAAACACAGCCGACCGGATACGATGCGGTTCCTTTCGCGAGAAGGTTCACGCTAGTCTGTGTGAAAACAACAATCTCGCGGTGGCAGTACATGCGAACCAATCTCGCGCTTACAGGCGCTCATACCGGCATGGCCCCAACCGACGGCAGGGCTCAAGCACTTTCATTCGTTCTCGCGCTCATCGCCTCGGTTTTGTTTGTCTGCGCGGTCATTTACCTGGAAGTCCGGATGCTCGGCGGAACAATGAGCGAAGGGGGATTGGTCGAATCCGTTCAGGCCCTCCTCATCGCGCTGTGTTCTCTTACCTTCTTTCTCGGGGCGCATCGCCACCCTGATCAAAGAGGGTATCTGATCCTGGTGGCCGCACTTTTTCTTTGTATGTTTGTGCGGGAAAACGACCGGGTCCTCGATCAGATCGCTCATGGATTCTGGAGTGTTCCCACGCTCCTGATCATTGCGGCGACGGTTGTTGCTGTTGCGAAAGACAGGGCAACTCTGCTGAACCCGCTTTATATCCATTCCCAAAGAGGATCGTTCTGGGTTCTGGCGGTGGGATTTGTTCAGTTGATTGTGTTCAGTCGTCTTTTCGGAAGCGGTTTGCTGTGGGACCATTCCGCCATGCAAGCCGGTTCCGATGTCGCCAAGAGAATAGTCCAGGAAGGCACGGAACTGTCGTCTTATGCACTTATCCTCACCGGCGCGTTCATGTCATTCGAAACGCGGTTCGGTTCAGCCGCGGCTGGGCCCGGTGAATAGCTTGAGGGCCTCTGAGCGTCGCTGCGCGGCGAATGGCTGCTTAAAGCCCATACTTACACGGTTCATCTGTCCGATCTACTGCCAAGCCTTGGACCGTATTCGTTTCTGATAAAACCTTGTCTTCGTTTTAGACCTGATTCTGTCGCGATGCGGTCTGTTTGAAAGTTCGTCGAGAGCATGTTGTGAAAGCTCTAACCAGCCGACAGACCTAGAAAGTTCAAATTTGGGCACGACAATTTCTGTCTGACCTTCGGCTATGTAGCGGGCCAAACGCAAAACTGCTTCATGGCTCATCGTCGTGCCTTCGAAGCCCCAAGCGTAAACTCTACTGCTGTGTTCTGGGTGCATTATCCCGGCACCCCAGTAGCCATCACCCGAAACGATGATGTTCAAATCGAAACAGCCCAATCGTGAAGGACGAAACTGGAATGCTCTATGGTGGGGCTCTTCTGGGTAGTCAGCTTCGAGCCGTTCAACTCGTAGTTCCGTGCGAGTCAGATGCTGGTTTTCAAACCATTCTGAGATAAGAGTGGCGGACTCAGTTGCGCCAAGGTGCACCATTTCTGCCAGCCCCAAAAGTTGTCACTGCTCCCTCCAAGGTAATACAAAGCGAATGGGCAAGGGAACGGCAGCAATGTCCGCAAAAGCGGACCTCTTGTCGTTCCGCCTCATATCCATCCTGAAAACTTTTCAAGCCCGCCCCCCTCGCCGCGCGGGCCCTGATCCCCTACACGTCTCATCCAATTCGCGACATGTCGCTTCCCGCACTGCAAATCCGCGGGAAAAGACTGACAAGTTGCAAAACAGACCTGTGGCAAAGGACGCCCCAATGACCCGTACCGTTCTCGAGTCGAAAACCCAGACCGTCACCATCGGCTTTGACGAGCCGTTTTGCGTGATCGGCGAGCGGATCAACCCCACGGGCCGCAAGATCCTCGCCGCTGAACTGGAAGCTGGCGATTTCTCGACGGTGGAAAAGGACGCGGTCGAGCAGGTGGCCTGCGGTGCGCAGGTCCTCGATATCAATGCGGGCGTCGTCTACAACTCGAACCCCAATCCGAACGAGACCGAACCGCCCTTGATGACCAAGATGGTCGAATTGGTTCAGGGCCTCGTCGAAATTCCGCTTTGTATCGACAGTTCGGTGCCGGGCGCGCTTGAAGCAGGCCTCGAGGCGGCCGAGGGGCGTCCCCTTGTAAACTCGGTGACGGGCGAGGAAGAGCGCCTCGAATTCGTCCTGCCGCTGGTTAAGAAGTACAACGTGCCGGTCGTCGCGATCTCGAACGACGACACCGGCATCTCGGAAGACCCGGACGTGCGTTTTGCCGTCGCCAAGAAGATCGTCGAACACGCCGCCGACTATGGCATCCCGGCCCATGACATCGTGGTCGACCCATTGGTGATGCCGGTGGGCGCGATGGGTACGGCGGGCGTGCAGGTCTTTACGCTGGTGCGCAAACTGCGCGAGGAACTGGGCGTCAACACCACCTGTGGTGCCTCGAACATCTCGTTCGGCCTGCCCAACCGGCACGGCATCAACAACGCGTTCCTCGCCATGGCCGCCAGCCATGGCATGACCTCCGCAATCATGAACCCGGTCGCGATGCCAAAGACGCTAAAGGCGACGGGCGAAAAGCTGGATGCGCTGAAGGCGCTTGGCGTTGAGGCGCCGGAGGATATCGACCTCAAGGCGCTGCGCCCGCTTCTCGGCATGGCGCCCGCGACCGATCTGGTGGCCGAGCGGTTGGCCCGTCTCGCCGATCTTGGTGTCACCGTGCCAGATGGCATCGCGCCCGAAAAGCTTGCCCCGCTTCTGGGTCTGGCCCCCGCAACTGGTGTCGCGTCGGAGGAAATCCTGTCAATCCGGGCCGCCGACTTCCTGAACGCCAACGATCCCTCCGGCGGCAATTGGATCAAGCTGAACTCGGCCCAGGGCGCAGGCGGCGGACGTGGTCGGCGCGGCGGTGGCGGACGGCGGCGGCGCGCGTAATCTGTCTTTTCTTCGCCTGAGAATTAGGTTGAAAGAAGGGGCAACAGCGAGAACCGGATGAGCGACACGGCACTGGTCATATTCACCCCCTCGGGCAAACGCGGCCATGTGGCTGTGGGCACGCCTGTGCTGACGGCGGCGCGGCAGCTGGGCGTCGATCTCGACAGTGTCTGCGGCGGGCGCGGCATCTGCTCGAAGTGCCAAGTCTCACCCGGTCAGGGGGATTTTGCCAAACACGGGGTGCATGTCACCGAGACCGCACTGTCCGAGTTCAACGCCGTCGAGCAACGCTATGACGACAAGCGCGGGTTGAAACCGGGCCGCCGCCTCGGCTGTCAGGCCACGATCCAGAGCGATGTGGTGATCGACGTGCCACCCGAAAGCCAGGTGCACAAGCAGGTGGTGCGCAAGGCCGCCGCCGCGCGCGACATCACGATGGACCCGGCCACCAGGCTCTATTACGTCGAAGTACGCGAGCCCGACATGGACGAACCCACGGGCGATCTGCAACGCCTGCGCGAGGCGTTGGAGCGGGACTGGGCGCTGCCCGGCCTGACCGCGTCGACCCGCCTGCTGGCCAAGCTGCAGACGGCACTGCGCAAAGGCAGTTGGAGCGTCACAGTTGCCGTCTGGCAGGACCATCACAAAACCGCACCGAAGCTGATCGACATCTGGCCGGGCTACTTCGAGGGCCGTTTGTACGGGCTGGCGATCGACCTTGGCTCGACCACGGTTGCCGCCCATCTCTGCGATCTGCGGAATGGCGAGGTTGTCGCTTCAGCGGGCGTTATGAACCCGCAGATCCGCTTTGGCGAAGATCTGATGAGCCGTGTGTCCTATGCCATGATGAACCCCGGCGGTGCGGGCGAAATGACGGCCGCCGTGCATGATGCGATGGATCAGCTTGCCACCGAACTGGCGAGCGAGGCCGACATTCCCGGCGAGCACATCGTCGAGGCCGTCGTGGTCTGCAACCCCGTGATGCACCACCTGCTGTTGGGCATCGACCCGGTCGAGTTGGGTCAGGCGCCGTTCGCGCTGGCCACGTCGGACGCGGTGACCACCGCTGCGCGCGACTTCGGCCTCGCCAGCATCAACGGTGATGCGCAAGGTTACCTGCTGCCCTGCATCGCAGGCCATGTTGGTGCCGATTGCGCCGCGGTCGCACTGTCAGAGGAACCCTACAAGTCGGACGACCTCGTCCTGATCTGCGATGTGGGCACCAATGCGGAGATCCTGCTCGGCACCTCTGAAAAAGTCCTTGCCTGTTCCTCCCCCACCGACCCCGCCTTCGAGGGCGCGCAAATCTCCTCCGGTCAACGCGCGGCCCCCGGGGCCATCGAACGGGTCGAGATTGATCCCGCCACCAAGGAGCCGCGGTTCCGCGTCATCGGCAGCGACCTCTGGTCGGACGAAGACGGGTTCGGCGCCGCCACCGCGGCGAGCGGCATTACCGGTATCTGCGGCTCGGGCATCATCGAGGCAGTGGCCGAGATGCGCATCGCCGGGCTGATGGACGCGAGCGGCCTGATCGGCTCGGCCGAGGCAACAGGCACCGCGCGTTCGGTTCCGGATGGCCGCACCCACGCTTACGTCCTCTATGATGGCAGTGCCGAGGGCGGCCCGCTAATCACCGTGACACAGGGTGATATCCGCGCCATTCAGCTTGCGAAATCAGCGCTTTACGCGGGCGCACGCCTGTTGATGGACGAGTTGGGGACCGACACGGTGGACCGCGTTGTGCTGGCGGGTGCGTTCGGCGCGCATATCTCGCCCAAACACGCGATGGTCCTCGGCATGATCCCTGATTGCGCGCTGGATCAGGTGACGTCGGCCGGAAACGCGGCGGGCACCGGCGCGCGCATCGCGCTTTGCGATGTGTCGGCCCGCGCCAAGATTGAGCACGAAGTGCATAAGATCGAGAAAGTCGAAACGGCCATCGAGCCCCGCTTCCAGGAGCATTTCGTGGCCGCCAACGCAATCCCCCATGCCACGGCTCCGTTTGCCGAGTTGGGACGGGTGGTCACACTGCCGGACCCCAGCTTCAACGCCGGACCATCGGGCGATACCGGCCGTCGCCGCCGTCGCCGCGCCTGATCACGCGTGCGCAGGACACTATCCGCATTGCTGGTGCTCACGGCATTCGCGCTTCTGGCCGGATTTGCGGGACGGTTTCACGGCGCGGGCGACACTTTCGCCCTCGCACGCCCGCTTTTTGTACCGATCCTCGCCCTTCTGTCACTGATCGCGTTTGCGGTCCGGCCCCGCCTTCTTGGCGCGATCGGCCTTGCGCTCGCGGTGTCAGCCGCAGTTTCGCTGGTGCCGCCCACCCCGGTTGCGTCTGTCGCCGACGACGCACGGCGCTATACGGTCTATCAAAAGAACCTGCTGTGGGGCCTGCAGGACGTTGCTCCGGTCTTCGAGGACATCGAGAGCTCGGACGCCGATTTTGTCATGCTTCAGGAGGTTCACCCGCGAAACCGCCCCCTTCTGGAGCGGCTGCGCGGCACTTACCCCCATCAGCACTTCTGCCCTGTTGCGACAAAAGCGGGCGGCATTGCCGTCCTCTCCCGCGTGCCGCCGACCGAGGTCGGGCCGGTCTGCGAACAGTATTCCCGTATGGCCGCCCTGCAGATCGCGACGCCTGACGGCCCGCTCTGGGTCGTCTCGCTCCACCTTTACTGGCCGTTTCCCTTTGCCCAGCCGCGCCAGCTTGAACGGATGCTGCCGATGCTCGAAGCGCTGGACGGACCTGTTGTCCTCGGAGGCGATTTCAACATCGTCTCATGGACTTACGCGGCGAATGCCGTTGAACGTGCGACCCAAACCACCAACGCAGGTTATGCGGGTGGCACGTTCGAGTTCCAGTATGACCGGTGGGGTCGGAACCTTTTGCATCTGATGCCAAAGATCCCGATCGATCACATCCTTGTCCCCGAAACGGGTGCGGCGCTGACCCTCACCCGCCGTCCGCTCCTCGGGTCGGATCATCACGGGCTGGTCGCGACCTTTGCCATGGCGCCGCGCTAATGGCCTTGACCGTGCGTTCCGGCGATATTACCCCTCGGACGCGTTTCGCGGGTGTAGCTCAATGGTAGAGCAGGAGCTTCCCAAGCTTAAGACGAGGGTTCGATTCCCTTCACCCGCTCCAATCCACCCGGCATCTTTATGACTTACCTCAAAACTCTCGACCGCCCTGCCCTGACCGCCCTCGGGATCGAAGGGTTTGCCTATGGCTATGCCGACCGGGTGCGGTTTCACGAGCTGGACGCGCTGAACCATGTGAACAACGTCGTGTTCCTGCGCTGGTTCGAGACGATCCGCGTGCGCTATGTCGTGGATTACGGACTGACAAGCTATGCCGCCGACGACGATCCGCAACTGGTGGTACGGCGTGTGACAGCCGACTATCTCGCGCCGGTGCTGATGGGGCAGGATTATGTGATTGCAACGCGCACGACGCTGGTCAAGCCGTCGAGTTTCCTGATGGACTATGGGCTGTTCGTGGAGGGGCGCCAGGTGTCTTCAGGCGAAGCGGTCGTGGTTAGCCTGACGCCGGATGGCTCGGCTCGGCAGACCCATCGCCCAGAGGCGGTCGAGGCGATGGTGGCGCGCGACAACGCGGTTCGCGAGGGGTTCTGACGCCTATCTGCGGGCCATGACGACAAACCGATACTCGAACGCTTTCGCAAACCGATCCGCCCGGCCACGGGCCTGCCCAAGCTTGTCGATCTTTTTGCCGAAAAGCATCTCGGCCAGCCGGGAGCGTACGGGATAGGCGGTGGCCAGTGATTTGCGGGCACGGTCTGCGAACGGTCCGAAAAGTTCGCTGCGCAAATGGTCGAGCAAGACAAAGGTCGGCAGAATGGCGTCGGTCAGGTCTTCGTCGCTGATGATCTCGAACACGCCCTGCTTTGCGACTGCCTCGCAGAACTCCGCATGCGTGCCCCGGGTTCCGCCCTCGCCCGCCTGCGGGTTTCTTCGGAAGTAGTCGAAGATGACGACGCCCTTTTGCGCATACCGGTCGAGTTGGGCCAGCGCCCGATCAAGCGCGATGTAGTGAAAGCTCTCGGCAAACATGCAGACGTCAAAGGTTCGTTCAGTTTCGAAATCCTCAAACATGGTGTCGTGGACCTGCACCGTCTCGGGCAGTTTCCCGCGTGCCAGATCGTTGAGATAGGTCGAGGGGCAGAGGCACTCAAGCTCATAGCCCAGTTTCGTCAGGCCGAGGGCATTTGCGCCGGTGCCCGATCCGACATCGAGGATCGTCTTTGTGTCGGGGGGAATCTGCGCGACCAGAAGGTCGAAATAGGCCTGCTGCGCCTCGCCCAGCGCCTGGAGCGATGGCTGTTCGGGCATGCCATCGGGAAAATAGCCGTAATGCGCGTGCCCATGCCCGCACACCGCTTGGATCAGGGTTGCTTCCAGATCAAGGCGCAGCTCTTTCATCGACACGGGTTCCGCTCCTCTCCCACCATCACCATTGAGAACCTAGTCCGCGTGGCGCCGCAGGAAACCGACCAGTGCCGCCGTCGATGCGTCTTTGCCGTCTGGGTTTTCATAACCTGCAACAATCGGCTCGAGCGCTTTGGCGAGTTCCTTGCCCAACTCGACCCCCCACTGATCATAGGAGTTGATGCCGAGCATGACGCCTTCGACGAAAACCCGGTGCTCGTAAAGGGCCACGATCTGGCCCAGAACGAAGGGCGTCAGCTTGAGATAAACCAGTGTGGTCGAGGGGCGATTGCCCGCGAACACGCGGTGGCGGGCCTGGCGTTCCAGTTCGTCGCCACTGAACCTGTCGGCGATCAGCGCGCAGGCCTCATCAAGGCTGCGGCCGCGCATCAGGGCCTCGGATTGCGCAAGGCAATTGGCGACAAGCAGGCGGTGATGGTCCGCCAGTTCCGGCTCGTGGTTTTCCGCGCCCACCATGAACTCGCACGGGATCACCGCGCGGCCTTGGTGGATCAATTGATAGAACGCGTGCTGGCCGTTCGTGCCCGGCTCGCCCCAAACGATGGGGCCAGACACGGTACCTAGCGTGCTGCCATCCAGCGCCACCGACTTGCCGTTGCTCTCCATCTCCAGTTGCTGGAGATAGGCGGGCAGCCGGGCAAGGCGTTGTTCGTAGGGGAGGACGGCACGCGTCGGGAACCCCATGCCCTGGTGGTGCCATATCCCCGTCAGCGCCAGCATGACGGGCATGTTCTCCAAGGGATCGGCGCTTCGGAAATGCAGGTCCATGGCTGCGCCACCCGCGAGAAACGCGCGGAAGGCGTCGTCCCCAATGGCGATCATCAGCGACAGGCCGATGGGTCCCCACATGGAATAGCGCCCGCCGACCCAGTCTTCGAACCCAAAGACGCGGTCGGGCGCGATGTTGAAAGCGCGGGTCCGTTCCGCCGCTGTCGAAAGCGCCGCGAAATGCCGCCCGATATCGGCGCCCTTCACCTCCTCCGCCAGCCAGCGATGGGCGGTCTGGGCGTTGGTCATCGTCTCAATCGTGGTAAAGGTTTTCGAGGCGACAATGATCAGGGTGGTCTGACGGTTGAGGCCGAGGAGCGTGTCATTGATCTGCGCGCCATCCACATTCGAGACGAAGTGCACGCGCGGGCCGTCTTGATAGGGTGCGAGTGCCAGCGTCGCCATAGCTGGCCCGAGGTCGGAGCCGCCGATGCCAATATTGACGACGTCCGTCACCTGCCCGCCCGTCACCCGGTAGACGCCGGTGCGCACATCCTCGGCAAAGGCCGTCATCCTGTCGAGCGTGTCCAAAACGCCTGGCATGACGTCCTGCCCGTCGACCATTACGGTGTCGCCTGAAAGGTTGCGAAGCGCGGTGTGCAGGACGGCGCGGTCTTCGGTTTCGTTGATCTTTTCGCCGGCAAACATCGCGTCGCGCCGGGCGGGCACCTCAGCCGCTTCGTACATCTCAATCAGAAGGGCGCGGTCGGCAACATCCATCGCCGTTTTCGAGTAGTCGAAGAGCAACCCTCCGGCCTCGACCGAGAACGCCTCGGCCCGGCCCGGCTCATCGAACCGCGACAGGATCGGTGTTTTGGCTGCCGTCGCTGCCGCCTCTTTCAGTCGTGCCCAGTCCATATCCGCCCCCGCTTCGTCAGTGAGTTCACGCTGCCCAATGAATGTCCGCGCGCCCGAGGACCAGCCCGATGGGGGCCTCAAGGTGGCCGGCGTGCCGTGCCTTGTCCAGCACCTCGCGCTTTTCATCGCCGGTGATCAGCACATGGGTCAAGACCGCGCCGCTCAGCACCGGTCCGGTCAGCGTGATCCGCGGCTCCAACCCTTCGGAGGCCGCGACCGCCATCAAGGGCGGCGCGTGCCGGTCAAGCGCTGCTGGCAGATCGGGTGAGCCGGGAAAGAGCGAGGCGGTGTGCATGTCAGCCCCCATGCCGAGGACCAATACATCGATGGGTAAGAGCGCCTCCAGGCGCGCCACCTCGGCGCTTGCGTCGTCGCCTTGCGGAACCAAACGCACGAAATTGGCCGCCGCCGCGCGACTGACCAGCAGCCGCTCGCGGATCAGGCGTTCGTTCGAGCGCTCGTGATCAGGGGGCACCTGCCGTTCGTCGGTCAGCAGCACATCGACCCGTGCCCAGTCGATATCGGCCGCACACAACTCGTCAAAGACCGGGCCGGGCGTGGTGCCGCCGGGCACGGCAAAGCTGGCGCGGTCCGAGTGCGACAGAGCCGTCTTCAGCTCACCCGCCAGTTTGCTGGCCAGATCCACGAACATCAGATCGCGGTCGAGATAGGTGATCAGGTTCATGGCCGGATCTCGCGCCAGCGCCGACCGTCACGGTGAAGCAGCATCGCCGCTTCTTCGGGACCGGTCGAGCCGCTGTCATAGGGCAAGGGCTTGTCGCCGCGTTCCATCCAGCCATCAATGAGCGGATCGGTCCAGGCCCAGGCGGCCTCAACCTCGTCGCCCCGCATGAAGAGCGTCTGATCGCCCCGGATCACGTCCATGATCAGGCGCTCGTAAGCGTCCGGCACGTCTTCCGATTCCGGCCCCAGCGCATCGGCAAAGGTCATGTCGAGCGGCACGTCGACCAACCGCATTCCGCCCGGACCGGGTTCCTTGATCGTCACGAACAAATCCATGCCTTCGTTCGGCTGCAGCCGGATGGTCAGCACGTTACGGTGCCGCCCCTGCGCCTGGCCGAAGATCGAGTGCGGCGCGTCCTTGAAGACAATCGCAATCTCGGAATAGCGTGCCTTCATGCGCTTGCCGGTGCGCAGAAAAAACGGCACGCCCGCCCAGCGCCAGTTGGATATCGCCAGTTTCATCGCGATGAAACTCTCGGTCTGACTGTCGGGGTTTTCCACTTGTTCCAGATATCCGCGCCCGGGCTCGGTATCGGTGTATTGGCCGCGGACGATATCTTCGGGTGCCACGTCGTCCAGCGCCCGGATCACTTTGAGCTTTTCGTCGCGCACCGCATCAGAGTCGAAACGCGAGGGCGGCTCCATCGCTGTCAGGCAAAGAAGCTGCATCAGGTGGTTCTGCACCATGTCCCGCATCGCCCCCGACTTGTCGTAATAGGCCCCGCGCCCGTCAACGCCCACGCTTTCCGACACGGTGATCTGCACGTGGTCCACATATTGACCGTTCCAGAGCGGCTCGAACAGAACATTGCCAAAGCGGACGGCCATCAGGTTCTGCACCGTCTCTTTGCCAAGATAATGGTCGATCCGGTAAATCTGATCTTCGTTGAAATGATCGCGCAGCGTCCTATTCAAAGCGCGCGCGCTTTCGAGGTCTCGCCCGAACGGCTTTTCCACCACGATCCGGCAGGACGGGCCGGCGCAGGAATGACCATGGAGCCGCTCGGCCAAAGCGCCGAAAAGCGACGGTGCGACCGAGAAATAGAAGGCCCGAATCACATCGGTGCGCAGCATCTGCGACAGTTCGGTCCAGCCGCCCTCGCCCGTGGCGTCGATGGTCACATACTCGATCCCGTCAAGGAAACCGGCCACGCTTTCGTCCGAACGCGCCTGTTGCGGAACGAACTCCTCCAACGCGGCTTTCACGACCTCCCGGTAGGCTGCCCGGTCCATATCGCCCCGCGCTGCACCGATGATGCGCGCGCCAGGCGGCATCTGGCCCGAGTGATAGCGTCGGAACAGACCCGGCAGGATCTTGCGCCGCGCGAGGTCGCCCGTACCCCCGAAAATAACGAGATCGAAGTCCTCGACCGGAATGACCCGTGAGACCATATGCGCCTCCTTCAGCCTGCGCCTGATACCGCTAACATCATCTTTCAGGCCCATACAATTCGCACGCCTCAAAGTCCAGTTAACAGATGCTCATCACAAGTGCGTCACGTAGGCCAGCATCATCTTCCCCTCGCCGTCACACCGGCATACCAACGCCCAAAGCAGGAGAATGCCGTTCATGAAAGACACGATTTCCGAATTGGACCCCCGCAAGTTCCAGGATCCAATGGTCACGGCCAAGGGGGAAACCCGCGCATCAGTCGCGCTGACCAACCCGGAGACGCTGTGGTTCAATACGGGCACGCTCTGCAATATCGAATGCATCAACTGCTATATCGAAAGCTCGCCTAAGAATGACCGTCTGGTTTATCTGACCACGGACGAAGTCGTGGACTATCTCGACCAGTTGGAGGACCGCAACTGGGGCGTGTCCGAGATCGCCTTTACCGGCGGCGAGCCCTTCATGAACCCGGACATGATCGCGATGGCCGAAGCGTCGCTGGAACGCGGCTACAAGGTGCTGATCCTGACCAATGCGATGCGCCCGATGATGCGCAAATCGATGCGCGCGGGTCTGGAGCGGCTGGCGGCTGCTTATGGCGATGCGCTGACGCTGCGCGTCTCGCTGGATCACTGGTCGCCGGAACATCACGATGCCGAGCGCGGCGATGGCGCGTTCGAAAAATCGCTGATTGGCATGCGCTGGCTGCGTGATGTGGGCATCAAAATGGCGGTTGCGGGCCGTGCCATGTGGCACGAGAGCGACGCTAGCGCGCGCGACGGCTATGCCGCCCTATATGCCCGCGAGGGGTTTGAGATCGACGCGGCGCATCCCGGCGAAACCGTGCTTTTCCCGGAGATGGACGAAACCGTCGATGTGCCGGAGATCACGACCGCGTGCTGGGGTATTCTGGGCAAGTCACCGACCGACGTCATGTGTTCGTCGTCGCGCATGGTGGTCAAGCGCAAGGGCGCGGCGTCACCCAGCGTTCTGGCCTGTACGCTGCTGCCCTATGACCGCGCGTTCGAACTGGGCACAACCCTCGAAGAGGCTGAAGGCCCGGTGCAACTGAACCACCCGCATTGCGCGAAGTTCTGTGTGTTGGGTGGCGCCAGTTGCTCGGCCTGATGCTGCTTTTTTGAGCAAACTCCGGTTTAGCCAGCACATTTCAGCGGCAAATGCTGCGATGCAGCATAAATGCCGGCCTTTGCGCTAACGGTTGATTCATACCCTGCCGCAACATTCGAGACAGGGAGGCCCACTTACAGGAGTTGGCCATTATGACAACCAAACTACTCACCCTCATCATCACGCATTTCGCTTGCAGCGATATCGCCGCAGTGCGGCCCCTGTCGCAGAACGAAGTGCTCTACTGCAGCGCGATCTATCAGGAGATCAAGCTGGCCTTCGTGCCCGGCGTCGACCCCAAAAGCTATGCGTCTCTGCCTTTGGCCGAGCAACATGGAGTGAACAAGGAAGGCTACCTCGCCTTCCGCGCGTGGCGGATCGACAACCCTGAAACGGTTGAACACCTTGAACGGGTCGCACGCGGCGAGGCAAAGCTTGGCGTCGAAAGCTGATCTTCAACCGGGCGGCGTGACCATGGCGCACAGAAGCTCGAACATGATCGACGCGCCGAGGAAGGCTGTGCTGCCCGCCTGATCGAAGGGGGGCGAGACCTCGACGAGGTCGGCCCCGCGGATGTCAAGCCCCCCCAGATGGCGGCAGACATCCAGCGCCTGAAAGCTGTTCGGCCCGCCCACTTCGGGTGTGCCGGTGCCGGGCGCGAAGATCGGATCAACAAAGTCGATGTCATAGCTGACATAGATCGGTGCCGTGCCGACGATCTCGCGCGCTTCGGCCATGACATCGGCAACGCCACGGTCGAAAAACTCCTCGATCCGGATGATGCGGACGCCGACACTGGCTGCAAAATCAATGTCTTCCGTGTCGTACATCGTGCCGCGAATGCCGATCTGGACCACGCGTTTGGGATCGAGAAGCCCCTCCTCCACTGCGCGCCGGAACGGGGTGCCGTGGGTATACATCTCGCCCCCGAAATAGCTGTGGAAGAGATCGGTGTGACTGTCGAAATGGATCATCCCAAGCGGCTGATCGGCCAGCGCGCGCAGGATCGGCAGCGAACAGAGGTGATCGCCGCCTGCGGTGAGCGGCCGGATCCCCGCCGCCTTCACCCCCTTATAAAACGCAACCATCCGGTCAAGGCTGTCGGGAATGCTGGCCGGGTTCGGCCCGACATCGCCGAGATCGGCGCAGCGTGCCGCCTCGAACGGGCGGATGTGGCTCACCGCATGCTCGGCCCGGATCATGGTCGAGGCATCGCGGAGCTGCCGGGGGCCGTGGCGCGGACCGGGCCTGTTGGTGGTGCCGCCATCCCAGGGCGCGCCGATCAGGCCGATCTCGACCTCGCCAAACCGGTCATGCCCGGGCGCCACATGCGGCAGACGCATGAAAGTGGGCACGCCGGCAAAGCGCGGAAGCTCGAAGCCGGAGACAGGGGTGAAGAAAGGATCGCTCATGGCAGGAGCCTAGCGGGCGCTTTCTTGAAAGGAAAGCGTGCCAAAGTCTTCAGAAGACTTTGCCTCACGCCTCCAGCTCGGCGTCCCAATAGAGGAAGTCGAGCCAGGTTTCATGGAGGTGGTTCGGTGGGAATTTCCGGCCCTGGTTGCGCAGCTCTTCCGCGCCCGGCTGGCGGGGCGGTTTCCTCAGCGACATGCCCGCGCGGCTCAGCGACTTTGAACCCTTTTTCAGGTTACACTTCGAACAGGCGGCCACCACGTTTTCCCAGCTTGTCACACCGCCCCGCGCACGCGGCACCACGTGATCAAAGGTCAGCTCGCCCTTCGCACCGCAATACTGGCAGCAAAACTCGTCGCGCAGGAACAGGTTGAACCGGGTGAAAGCGACGCGCTTTTGCGGTTGAACATAGTCTTTCAGGACGACGACCGATGGGATGCGGATCTCGGTCGAGGGGCTGCGCACCACCTCGTCATACTCGGCCAGGATCGTCACCCGGTCGAGCCACGCGGCCTTGATCGCATCCTGCCAGGGCCAGAGCGACAGCGGGTAATAGGACAGCGGGCGATAGTCTGCGTTCAGGACAAGTGCAGGGTTATGCCTCAGACTGTTTGGCTCGCGCACAAAACTCGTTCTGAATTCACCGGTCATCTGAGACTCCGTTCTCACCCTGCTGCCTCGGTCCTTGGCGTCAGAGCGGAGGGACCCGCCCCAACCGTTCACGGGCACTATATCTGGCGGTCACCGCCTGACAAGCCCTTGATTTGGGGAAGATGTAGTCGCGGAAAGTGACAGGTGCGTGACAGTTATCCACGGGGCTATCCACATCGTCTCAAGGCTGTGCCGACCCCGTCATGCTGGCCCATATCGCATCAGCCCGGTCGCGTTTGTCCCGGATGGCCGCGCGCGCCGCGCCTTCATCGTCGGCCAGGCTGTGAAGGATGGCGACCGCACCGGCCCCGACATCATGGGTGAGGTTGCAGGCAATCCGCCCCGTATGGGTCGAACCGCACCGTGTTTCGCGCGACGCCTCGCTGCTTAGCACCTCATCGGCGCGTTTGAACCGCATGTCATCCGCCTCAGCCAGCGTGCACCAAATGCCGCCGGAGGGGACGTCCGGTCGTGCGCACCAATGTTCCTGCGCTTCGAGCACGGTGGGATGCGTGACCAGACCAAGCGCGAAAAGCTCGAGCGGTCCTTCCGGGCGATTGTTCCAACCCGGACTGTCCCAGAACATCGTGCGGCATCGGCTGGACCGGTTGCTGCAGGGATGAAGAATGTGAAGTGCCGGCGCGCCCGGGAACGTGATCTCATGGGGGCCGAAACGCGCCTGGTGCATCCGGGTCTGGATGACATCCCGTGCCGCCGTGTTTCGGGCTTGCAGGTCAGCTTCTGCAATCGTGACGCTATAAATCGCCCAAGCCATCAAGGCGGCCGGAGGCCCCATGGTCAGCAGAACTGCCGCGATGCGGCGTGGTCCTTCCGGGAACAGCATGGGAACGAGGCTGCCCAGAACTCGCCCCAGCCCGAAAAGAAAGAGCGCCGCGAACACCGCAAGGAAGAGAAATGCCATGACACCAGCCGCAGGCGCGCGCGCACCCGACGCAGCACCCCAGATGATCAGACACAGCACGCCGCCCACCAGAACCGAACCGATGCCCCTCAGGCGCGGCATATCATCATCGGCGGGCGTGTATCCGGTTCCGTACCCGATGTAGAATATCACGAGCGCAATGCCCGCGACGGCGTAGATGAGTTCCATGGCGCGTGAGATAGCCCCCGATTGTGGCAAGTCTCGGGCGCTAAACTGCGTGCGGCCTCAGCCTTTCCACTTCCTCGCGGTAAGGCGCCGCCCCGGCAGGCAAGTCCGGCACGATCACTGCGTCCTTGTAGGTCAGTTGCTTTTTGAGGACCGGCCAGAGCCTGCGAAACGCTGCGCCGATGGACGGCTCGGGCGCAGGCAGGTCGTGTTTGATCAGGTCGTGCAACTCGGGCAGCCGGTAATAGGGCACCATCGTGAACATGTGATGTTCGACGTGGTAGTTCATGTTGAGATAAATGAACCGGCTGACCGGGTTCATCAGCACCGTGCGGGTGTTCAGCCGGTGATCGGTCACGTTTTCGGCCAGCCCGAGATGCTGCAGCACCCCGGTCATGATGTGGTGCCAGGCGCCATAGAGGCGCGGTAGCCCGATGACCATCAAGGGCAGGATCGAGCCCATTGCGAGGGCGAGTGCGATCACGGCGGCATAGATGGTGATCCAGATGCGGGCCGTGAGGATCACCTTCGGCTTGTCCTGGTCACGCAGATACGTCTCCTCCTCAGGGTGGAGACGCCCGCTGGCATGCAGGACCATGCGTTTGCCGAGCACCCAGACGTCGATGAGGCCGAAGACATTCAACCCGAGGCGCGCGAGATCGGGCGGGCGCATGGCGACAATCTCGGGGTCGCGGCCCACGACGATGGTGTCGGTGTGGTGGCGCACGTGGCTGGCGCGCCAGACGTAAGGATTGCGCATCAGCATGAAGCTGGCGATGTGATAGACCACCTCGTTCTTCCAACCGGTCTCGAACGCGGTCCGGTGCCCGCATTCGTGCCAGCGGGAATCGGAGGCCGAGCCGTAGAGCACGCCGTAAGCCAGCCAGAACGGCGCCGACCACCAGCTTGGCCAGAGTGCCGTGCCGATGCCCGCAAACAGCACCATGAGCCCGAGCCAGAGTGCCGTGTCGCGCGTGGCGCGCGCGTCGTCTTTTTTCATGAGTGCGCGGATGCGGGCCGGATCCACAGAGGGGCGAAACCAGGACGGGTTGGCCAGCCCCTCGGCTTCGGCCTTGCGTCCGTCTTCGCCCAGAAGTGAGTAATCGCGTGGCATGGCGCGATGGTATGCAGCGGGCGGGGCTTGTCAATTCAACAGCATCGCCGCAGCTTTGACGGTCATGGAGATCGAGCAACTTTCCCCAAACGACCCACGGCTGACCGAGACGCTGGCCTTGATCCAACGCGCCTTTGCCGAACATGACGGGCGGATTGACCCGCCTTCCTCCATGCATCGGCTGACGCCGGAGGACATCGGACACGCGGCTCGGAACGGTCACCTCTGGGTCATTGGCGCCCCGCCGGTGGCGTGCGTGCTCCTTTCTCGGAAACCGGGTGTGCTCCATCTCTCGAAGCTGGCGGTGCATCCTGCGCATCGCGGGGAAGGACACGCGCGTAGGCTGATCGACCACGCTGTTGATCTTGCGCAAGCGCTCGGACTGAGAGCCGTCGAGTTGCAGACCCGCGTTGAACTGACGGACAATCACACGGCCTTCGAGGCGATGGGGTTCCGCAAAGTCGCCGAGACGGCTCATCCGGGTTATGACCGGGCCACCTCGATCACGATGCAGAAAGGGGTCTAGCGCCTATTCTACGCCGAGATGTTCGCGCATAAAGGCAAGTGCAACCGACAGCCCGTCAGGTGCGATCCCGTGCGCCGTGCCCTCCATGACATGCGCATAGACGGTGAAACCCGCGCCCTGGAGCGCTTCGCCTGCCGCCTGCATCTCGGCGAACGGAACCACGTCATCGGCGTCGCCGTGGATCAGCAGGACGGGCGGGGTCGAGAGCATTTCCTCCCCCAGCCGTTCGGGCACCATGAGACGCCCCGAAAAGCCGACAATGCCCGCGATGGGCTCGGCCCGGCGGGGGGCGACATGCAGGCTCATCATCGTGCCCTGGCTGAAGCCGACAAGGATCAGCCGGTCGGCATCGATCCCCTCCTCGGCCAGAATGCGGTCGATCAGCGCGTCAAGCAGCTTGGCGGACCGGTGCATACCTTCGGACGCGGCCGCATCAGTTGAGCCGTCGATCCAGGGGATCGGGAACCACTGATACCCCATCGGGTTCGCCATCGAGCGGTCGGGCGCATCGGCGGCGATGAACACCGTGTCGGGCAGATGCGGTGACAGCGGGTCGGCCAGACCCAAGAGGTCGGCACCATCGGCGCCATAGCCATGCAGGAACAACACAACGGAACTGTCCGCACCGGACGCACTGGCACGACGCGAAAAGTTCAACTCGTCGTTCACCTGATCCCCTCCCGATCCTTTGCCACACGGTAGTAGGCCCAGAGCAGCCGCGCCGCAACACCCCGCCAGGGCGCCCAAGCCTCGGACTGCGTCCGCAGCGCCTTTTCAGTGGGTCTTTCGTCGAGCTCGAACAGGATGCGGGCCGCTTCCTGCAGTGCCAGATCGCCGGGTGCAAAGACATCCGCCCGGCCGAGGGAAAACATGGCATAGATCTCGGCCGTCCAGCGCCCGATGCCGGGTACTTCGACCAGGGTTTCGATCACCTCGTCCGTCGGGGCTTCGCGCAGCCGCGGATAGCGGATGCCAGCGGCGGCCAGTTCGCGAGCATAGCGGATCTTCTGGCGCGAGAGCCCGCAGGCGCGCAGATCGTCGTCGCTGGCCCACATGATCTTGCGCGGCCCCGTCAGCCCGGCGGTTTTCAGGCGGCCCCAGATGGCATCTGCGGCCGCAACTGACACCTGCTGTGAGACGATGGCGTCGAGCAATGCGGCAAAGCCGTCCTTCCGGAGCCGCAGCGGCGGCGGGCCGGTCAGGGTCAGCGCATGACCAAAACGCGGCTCGATTTCCGAGAGATACTCGGCCCCTTCTGCCACACAGGCAGGGGTTTCAATGATGCGTCCCACGCTCATGAGCTTAGGCATTGCAGAATTGGCCGCGCTTGCCAATTGTCCTTGTTTCGCCGCGCCTTTGGCGCGCCGATCCGCTGGGGGTGTCACCCCCAGACCCCCAAGGTATTTTTGGGCCAATGATGGAAAGCGTGCCGCGACCCGCTGGCCTATTGCTATGGGCGGCGCATGGGCGTAACGCGAAGTCATGGACGTTGCTTCACCCACTGTTCAGCGCCGGAACATTGCCGTGCTGATTGCCGCGCAGGCCTTTCTTGGCGCGCAGATGCCGCTGATCATGACGATTGGCGGTTTGGCGGGGCAGCAACTGGCACCGCATCCCTGTTTCGCGACGCTGCCGATCGCCCTAATCGTGCTGGGTTCGATGCTGACGGCGACACCGCTGTCGTCTTTCATGCAGAGATACGGACGGCAGGCCGGGTTCTTCCTCGGGGCCATGGGCGGGGCCGCCGGAGGGGCGATGGCCGCATGGGGGCTGATCGAGCAGAGCTTTCCGCTTTTTCTTTTTGGTTCACTTTTGACCGGCATCTATATGTCATCCCAGGGATTTTTTCGCTTTGCCGCAACCGATACGGCGAGCGAAGACTTCAAACCCAAGGCGATCAGCTATGTCATGGCGGCCGGCCTTGTGAGCGCCGTGATCGGCCCGACGCTGGTGAAACTGACGGCCAATGAGATGGTCGTGCCGTTTCTTGGCGCCTATCTGGCGGTGGTGGCCATCAACCTGGTCGGGGCGCTGCTGTTTTTTGGGTTGCGCATCCCCAAACCCGTCGCCGAGACCGGAGCGACCGGCGGGCGCACGCGGCGGGAGCTTTTGGCCGATCCCCGGATCCTCGTCGCGATCATCTGCGCCATGGTGTCTTATGCCTTGATGACGCTTGTGATGACCTCGACACCGCTTGCGGTCGTGGGCTGCGGGTTCACGCAGAACACCGCGGCGGATGTCGTCACCGCGCATGTGCTGGCGATGTTCGTCCCCTCGTTCTTTACCGGGCATCTCATCGTGCGCTTCGGGGCCGAGAAAATCGTGGCCACAGGCCTTGTCATTCTGGCCGGTGCGGGCGGCGTCGCGCTGGCGGGCACCGATCTGGAGAACTTCTTCGTCGCGCTGATCCTGCTCGGAATCGGCTGGAACTTTGGGTTTATCGGCGCCACGTCGATGCTGACCTCGGCCCATACGGCCGAGGAACGCGGCCGCGTGCAGGGCATGAACGACATGATTATTTTCGGCTGCGTCACCGTCGCCTCGGTCGCCTCGGGTGGGTTGATGAACTGCTCGGGCGGGGATGCGGTTCAGGGCTGGACCGCCGTGAACATCGCCATGGTGCCGTTCCTGCTGTTGGCGGGATGCGCCCTTCTCTGGCTGATGTTCGGCAAGCGCAGCGCAAGCCCTGCGGAATGAGCCCAAAAAAAACGCCCGCACAAGGCGGGCGTTAAGTTATTGAGGCAGGTTTCATACAGGCAAGAAACCTATCGAGCAGTACGTTGTTTATACGCAAGGTTTCGCTTCTGGCCAAGTTAAAAGTTTGAAAAGGCTGCAAACGGCGCCTACGCTCCCAACAAACAGATAATGAGCAGGGGATTGTTGCCGGTGATGCGACCATTAAGGCTTATCACGTTAACTTTTTTGGGCTTATGGGCCGCAACGCAGGTCGTGGCGGAACCGCGACATGGTATCGCAATGTACGGCGAACCGGCGCTGCCTGCCGATTTTGTCGCACTGCCATATGCGAATCCCGACGCCCCGAAAGGGGGCCGAATCGTACAAGGCGAGGTTGGCAGCTTCGATTCGCTGAACCCGCATATCCTGAAAGGCCGCGTCCCCTGGCAGTTGCGCTTTCTGGCGCATGAAAGCCTGATGGGCCGATCCTATGACGAACCTTTCACGCTTTACGGGGTGTTGGCCGAGACGATTGAAGTGGCCGAGGACAGGTCCTGGGTGGAATTCACGCTGCGGCCCGAGGCGCGCTTCTCGGATGGCTCGCCCGTCACGGTCGACGACGTGATTTGGACATATACGACTTTGGGGACCGAAGGGCACCCGCGCTATCAGGGGTCATGGGCCAAGGTGGACACGGTTTCACAGACCGATGAGCGCAGCTTTCGCTTCACCTTCAACACCCGCGACGACGAGCTGCCCCTGATCCTCGGCATGCGGCCCATTCTGAAGAAGGCGCAGTGGGAAGGTGTGGATTTCGCGGAATCCGGGGTGGATATCATCCCGATCTCGTCAGCACCTTACGTGATCACCGATTTCGAGGCGGGGCGTTATGTGACCCTGACCCGCAACCCCGATTACTGGGGCGACGGCGTGGTGCCTTACATGAACGGCATGGCGAACATCGATGAAATCCGTATGGAATTTTTCACCGACGGCACCGCGATGTTCGAGGCGTTCAAGGCCGGTATTCTGAACACGATGCGCGAGACCAATGTCCAAAAGTGGGACATTGCGTATGACTTTCCATCTGTGCAGAGCGGCGAAGTGGTGAAATCCGTTATCCCGCACCAGCGTCCTTCGGGCATGTGGGGGCTGGTGATGAACACGCGGCTGGAAAAGTTCCAAGACTGGCGGGTGCGCGAGGCGCTGATCACCGCCTTCAACTTTGAGTTCATCAACCAGACGATTAATGGCGGCGAGGGGCTGCCCCGCGCGGCGACCTATTTCTCGAACTCGGTGCTGGGCATGGACCCCGGTCCAGCAACCGGCAAGGTGGCCGAATTGCTGGAGCCCTTTGCCGCTGACCTGCTGCCCGGCGCGCTGGATGGTTATACCCTGCCCGCTGGCGATGGCACCGAACGCAACCGGCGCAACCTGCGCACGGCACTTTCGCTGATGGAAGAGGCGGGCTGGATGTTGCAGGACGGCATTTTGAAGAACGCCGAGGGCGAGACCTTCGGGTTTGAGATCCTGCTCGCCGCCGGGTCGAACGAATGGAGCCAGATCACCGATATCTATGTCGCAACCCTGGAACGGATGGGTATCGACGTGACCGTGCGCACCGTCGACAGCGCCGAATACAAGGAGCGCACCAACGCCTTCGATTTCGACATGACCGATTTCGGGCGTGGGCTGTCGCTGTCGCCCGGCAATGAGCAAAACCTCTATTGGAGTATCGAGGCCGCCGAGACCGAGGGCAGCCGCAACCTGATGGGCATGAAGAGCCCGGCGGCCGAAGCGATGATCGAAGCGTTGCTGACGTCGGAAAGCCAGGACGATTTCCTCGCGGCCACCCGGGCGCTTGACCGTATCCTGACCACCGGGCGCTATGTGATCCCGATCTGGTACAATCCGGTCAGCCGGATTGCCCATGCGCGGGAACTGAAGTATCCCGAAAGCCTACCGATGTATGGCGACTGGATCGGCTTCCAGCCCGACGTCTGGTGGTACGAGGAGTAAGAGCAGATGAAGAAACTGGCACTATTCGCCGCGCTGATGCTGGCGCTTGCAGGCTGCAACACGATTGACGGTGTGGGTCAGGACGTCTCGGCCGGGGCCCGGGCGATCGACCCGGCCATATAGAGGCTGTTTAGCCCCCCCGACCGCGGCCCCCAGCCGGGGGGGGGGGGGGGGGGGGGG
>JBCCWG010000004.1:0-53640 GCA_039193985.1 Pseudomonadota bacterium | reverse complement strand
GAGAAGATCTGCGACTTCTTCGTCGGGATCGTCGTGTTCCGGTCGATCAGGCGGGTGAAGACGCCACCCAGCGTTTCGATGCCGAGCGAGAGCGGGGTCACGTCGAGCAGGACAACGTCCTTGACGTCACCCTGAAGCACACCGGCCTGAATCGCGGCACCCATGGCAACCACTTCGTCGGGGTTCACACCCTTGTGAGGTTCCTTGCCGAAGAACTTGGTCACTTCCTCGATGACTTTCGGCATGCGGGTCATACCGCCAACCAAAACAACCTCGTCGATATCATTGGTGGAAAGGCCTGCGTCTTTCAGCGCGGCCTGGCACGGCTTGATCGAGTTTTTGATCAGATCGTTGACGAGGCTTTCCAGCTTCGCACGGGTCAGTTTGATGACCATGTGGAGCGGTGTGCCCGAGTTTGGATCCATCGAGATGAACGGTTGGTTGATCTCAGTCTGGCTGGATGACGAAAGCTCGATCTTCGCCTTTTCAGCAGCTTCCTTGAGACGCTGAAGCGCCATTTTGTCTTTCGTCAGGTCGACGCCATGCTCTTTCTTGAACTCGTCAGCGAGGTAGTTGACGATCCGCATGTCGAAGTCTTCACCGCCAAGGAACGTGTCGCCGTTGGTGGACTTCACCTCAAATAGGCCGTCGTCGATCTCCAGAATGGTGATGTCGAAGGTACCACCGCCGAGGTCATAGACGGCAATCGTCTTCGTTTCCTTCTTGTCGAGACCATAGGCCAGCGCAGCGGCGGTTGGCTCGTTGATGATCCGCAGCACTTCCAGACCGGCGATCTTGCCAGCATCTTTGGTGGCCTGACGTTGTGCGTCGTTGAAGTAAGCAGGCACGGTGATCACCGCCTGGGTCACTTCTTCACCAAGATAGCTCTCGGCTGTTTCCTTCATTTTTTGCAGGATGAACGCGCTGATCTGGCTGGGGGAGTACTTCTCACCGCCAGCTTCGACCCAGGCGTCGCCATTGCCACCGTCAACGATCTTGTAGGGGACGATGTTCTTGTCTTTGGTCACTTCGGCATCGTCAACGCGGCGTCCGATCAGGCGCTTGACGGCGAAGACGGTGTTTTCGGGGTTCGTGACAGCCTGCCGCTTGGCGGGCTGGCCGGCAAGGCGCTCATTGTCGGTAAATGCGACAATCGAGGGTGTCGTCCGGGCACCTTCGGCGTTTTCGATGACGCGGGGCTGGGACCCATCCATGATGGCGACGCAGCTGTTCGTCGTTCCAAGGTCAATACCAATGACTTTACCCATGCTCAGTATCCTCTCTAAGGCGATGTTCTGGGTCGCGGCCCGTTATGGCACCAAGACCCGATCCCATGGTTTGTGGTGACCCTCTTAGGGGCCGTTCACGGCTTCGTGCGGTATATAGGGAGGGGGCCAAGGCCCTGCAAGCGACTCTAAGCATGGAATCTTTGGCTAAGTTGGCGCAAATCTAGCCATATGACGTCGCCTCTTGAATTTCAGGGAACGCAGGTGTGGAGCGGGTTGCTTGATCGCACCGCCCAACAGGTCATGTTGGATGAACTGCGCGAATTGGCAGTTTACGCTCCCTTGCGCCGGTACGAAACACCGGGCGGCCACCGGATGAGCGTTCGCATGTCTGGGGCCGGCGCAATGGCATGGATGTCTGATGCCAGTGGATATCGCTATGCGGGGCGACAACCTGATGGTTCTGAATGGCCGCCCATTACAAACAGCATCCTCACGGTCTGGAAAAGTGTTTCTGGTGTATCGCGCGCCCCGGATTCCTGTCTTGTGAACTATTACGGCGAAGGTGCGAGGATGGGGCTGCACCAGGACCGGGATGAGGCTGAGTTGGATTGGCCCGTGGTTTCGATATCACTCGGCGATGAAGCGATGTTTCGTGTTGGCGGCCAAACAAGGCGCGATCCGACAAAGAGCGTTTGGCTCAAGTCGGGCGATGTGGTGGTGCTGGCCGGTGTATCGCGCTTGGCCTATCACGGAATAGACCGCATCAAGTTCGGGTCCAGCACCCTGCTCGACCACGGTGGGAGGCTCAACGTAACACTGCGCATAGCCGGGAAATGAGACGTCTTACCGACCCGCATACCAACTGACTGAAACATGCTTGCGCGTCTGGCTTTCGCCGATCAGGCCAATGACGAGCAGGACCACCGAAATGATAATCGGGTACTCAAGATTGGTCTTGAGTGGATTGTAGTTGATGAAAATGAAGCCGCGCCCCTGGTCGATTATGTGGAACAGTGGATTCCACGAGAAAAGATAGGTCATGGCCGCTGGCATCATATTGGCGACGAACATCTTGCCACTGGCGAACATATTGAAGCGCACGTAAACCTGCTGCAAGGTCATCGTTGCCTTGGGGAACCATGGCTTGACGGCGAGGAAGCACACACCCACGGAAACACCCGAGAACCACGCCAAAAGAACCATAGCGAATGCAGCAACCGGTTGGTAAATCTCAAGTGGTGTCCAGAGGAGATGGTACCCAAGCAGGATTGCTGCCACCGACACGATCTGCGTGTAGAGTGAGCTTAATGCAGCTGACAGAAGAGATATTGTCGTCGACATTGGCAAATGCTGCATGATCGGCGATGTGGGTCCGTCGGCGCCGGACACGGACTGTACGGCCTTGACATGCACCATGAAGACGAAAATTCCGGACATCACAAAAAGCAGGAAATCGCCGCGGATGGCCATGCTGGCCCCGAAGCTTCGAAAGAAGCTCATGAACAGGTAAAATGCACCGACCATGACAAGCGTTTGCAGGATGTTGGACAGAATCGCGAGCAAAGCATCCCGATGCCCCTTACGAACTGAACGCACCGTATTGTGGAACGTCAGATCGATAAGCTTATAGGCGCCGCGGGCGATGGATGGTTTGTGCTGTTCTGCAAACAACATCTTATTGGCTTGTCTGTCTTTTTGGCTCGGACCATAAGCGTGATAAGGATGCTCAGACCAAATATCGAGGAAAAAGTTGAGTTTAATCGATAAACCCGCACTTGTGTCGGCAATGCGCCGCTTGTCGATCACCGCGGGCAGCGCGATTATGGAAGTCTATAACCGTGGAGATGTGGATGTACGCGCAAAAGCTGACACATCGCCTGTTACCGAAGCAGACGAAGCGGCAGATGCCATAATCTCGGCTGGATTGCGCACGGAATTCCCCGATGTCCCGCTCGTTACCGAAGAACAGTCGGCGACGCATGATCTGAGCCTCAGCACATTTCTGATCGTCGATCCCTTGGACGGAACCAAGGAATTCATCAAGCGCCGGGCGGATTTTACGGTAAACATTGCGCTGGTCGAGGACGGCGTTCCGACGTTGGGGGTTGTCTATGCCCCGGCAAAGAACCGCATGTTCCTGACCAGGGCTTCGGGTGGTGCGGTTGAAGAAAGTGGTGCCTTCGACCTTAAAGCGGTCGGAGCAACGCGAACGATTACTGTTGCAAAGCCGGACGCGCGCGCGCTGCGTGTCGTCGCCTCCAAATCGCATCGGGATCAAGCGACTGACGATTACATCTCGCGCTATGCCGTGGCCGACCTTGTCAGTGCGGGGTCATCGCTGAAGTTCTGTCTTGTTGCGGCTGGCGAAGCGGATTTCTATCCGCGCCTTGGACCGACGATGGAGTGGGACACGGCGGCAGGCCATGCTGTGCTTGTTGCGGCGGGCGGCCATGTCGTCGATAAGACAACACACGCCGCTCTCACCTATGGCAAGGCCGAATTCAGGAACCCGTTTTTTCTGGCTTTTGCACCCGGGGTTCCCCTGGCTCCGGAATGAGTGCGGGGGCAAACGCTCCGCTGCGCTTCAGCGTGATTGTTGCAAGCCGGTGTCGGCCCGACTGGTTGAAACGTTGCCTTTTCGGCCTGCGACAGCAGGATTACCCCGACTTTGAGATCGTACTTGTCGCCGACCCCGACAGCATCGGTCGGGTGGATACAAGTCACATCAAGCAAGTACCTTTTGACACACCCAATCTCGCGGAGGCGCGAAACATCGGGATTGCGCACGCTGCGGGCGAGGTTTGCGCTTTCATAGATGACGATGCCGTACCCGAGCCACTTTGGTTGCGACACTTGTCTCGCGCATTCGAGACGACATCCTGCACAGCAGTGGTGGGATTTGTTCGTGGTCGCAACGGCATAAGCTTTCAATCTCGGTTGTGCTCGGTCGATGAGGAAACCGAGACACATGACGAGGTTTGTCGGCGCGACGATCCGCATGTGCCAGAGCTGACCAAGGGCCGCGCCGTCAAGTTAGTCGGCACCAATATGGCTTTTCGCCGTAGTGCCTTTGTTGGCGCGGGTGGGTTTGATGAGACGTTTCGGTTCTTTCTTGAAGACACAGACATGTCGCTTCGCTTGGCGTCTGATGGCGCAAGACTTGCGGTTGCGCCGCTAGCCCAAGTGCACCACGGGTTCGCTCCAAGTTCACGCCGCACCCGTCTACGTGCCCCGCTTGACCTTTTCGATATTGGGCGCAGCACAAGCTTTTTTTTGTTGAAGCATCGCGGCGGCGCCACCGACGAGTTTTGGCTTAGGCTCGAAAGACGCGAGCAACGGCGGTTGGTGAAGCACATGTTGGAAGGAACCTGTGAGCCAATGGACGTTGCGCGGCGATTACAACGTCTGCGCGCAGGCTGGGAAGAGGGCGCTCGCCTCACCCCGAAAACACCTCCTGCGGTCAATACAGACCCGCCGAAGTTTGCGCCTTGTCCGATCCTGCGTGGCAGGCATCAGGTTTTTGCGTCACGATGGATCAGTCGGCGGGCCAGCCTGATCAAGCAGGCGAAGAACGCAGTTGCAGTGGGAAACCGGGCCAGCGTCTTTAGTTTTTCATTAACCCCCTTTCGACATCGTGTTCGTTACCTCGATGCCGGGATTTGGCTGCAAACTGGCGGTGTGTTTGGAAAAAGTGATCGAAGTGATCCGGCTTTCAGGTGGTGCAGATATACAAAACGTTTGCATCGAGAGATTACCTGCGTTGCAAATCTCCGCGGGATCGGCGACAACTAAGGCTGTTAGTGGTGGGGCCTGATGCGCGAGCTGGCGCCTTTAGTTTGAGAGTGGGGATACGCGATGAAGCGTGAAGTAACGAAAGCTATCTTTCCTGTTGCAGGGCTTGGAACAAGATTTCTTCCGGCTACGAAGTCTGTTCCGAAAGAAATCATGACGCTCGTCGATCGGCCTCTGATCCAGTATGCGATCGATGAGGCCCGCGCTGCCGGCATCAAAGACTTCATCTTCGTGACCTCACGCGGCAAGTCCGCGTTAGAGGACTACTTCGATCATGCACCCGAGTTGGAAGCCGAACTGAACCGAAAGAACAAGGCTGACCTGATCGAAACCTTGAAGACGACGTATATGGACTCGGGTGCCATTGCGTATATTCGGCAACACAAACCGATGGGTCTTGGTCACGCCGTATGGTGCGCACGCCGTCTCATTGGCAATGAACCCTTTGCCGTCATCCTGCCGGATGACGTCATCGCTTCCGAGAAGCCGTGCCTTGCACAAATGGTTGAAGCGCACGAGGAAACCGGCGGCTGTATGGTTGCAGCGATGCGCGTGCCGGATGAAATGGCGTCGTCATACGGCATTCTGGACGCCGACTCCGATGGGATGTCGCCGAGGATGTCTGTCCGCGGGATGGTGGAAAAACCGCCTGCCGGGACAGCGCCGTCGAACTTCGCGGTAATCGGCCGGTACATTCTTACCCCCAATGTCATGGCGACACTGGACAAGGCCAAGGCTGGCGCTGGGGGCGAAGTGCAGCTCACCGATGCCATCGCGGAAGAAATCGTTCAAAATCGACCCGTTCACGGTTATCGCTTCGAAGGTCAGCGCTTTGATTGCGGCTCGAAAGCCGGCTTTCTGCAAGCCACGGTCAGTTTCGCTCTTGCCCGTAACGAGTTGAAGGATGAGTTTTCAAACTTTCTGCAAGAAATAGTTCCAGTGGCGCGCGCTGCCGAATAGGGTACAACGAGGCAGACAACAAAAAACTACGAGCTTGGGACTTGGCTACCCCCGTTCTTGATCTTAGCAGGTCGTTCTCTCGCCTTGGTCGCGGTGCCGCAACCGGGATTGATCGTGTTGAGCGCGCCTATCTGAATGAAATCATTCGTCGCGGGGGCTGGGGATTGATCCGGACCCCGCGTGGTTTCTTGTTGTTCGAGCCGGATCGTCTAACGCGTTTGCCTGAATACATGGATCGCACCGATCTTGATGGCGCCGATCAGGCCTCGACCATTCGGGCAATTGCCTCGTCACGGTCCTCGAGCCTGTCGATCCGCAAGATCATGTGGCGGATGCCCAACGGACTTGCTTATCTGAACGTCGGCCACACCAACCTGAACCCGCAAACCATGCGCGCGATGATGGAGATGCCGGATCATTCGAAAGTCGTGATGATCCACGACACGATTCCAATCGACCACCCGGACCTTCAAACGGAAGCGAGCAGGGCCAAGTTTATCGAGCGTCTGACGACCGTCATAAACTTTGCTAATCATATCGTGGTTCCATCGGATAGTGTTCGCGAGAACGTTGAAAGCCGCATGGTGGGAACCGGACATCGCGTTCCTGTCACGGTTTCGCCATTGGGCGTCGATTTGGGGCCGACGCCGTTAGATTATGAACGGTCAGAACGGCCCTACTTTGTTGTCGTCGGTACAATTGAGCCTCGCAAGAACCACAAACTGCTTCTCGACATCTGGGATCGGATGAACAGGAAGATGGACGAACATAGGATTCCCGAGCTTCGCATTATCGGTGCGCGCGGCTGGGGCAACAAGGAAGTCTTCGACATTCTCGACAACGCGTCAATGATGGGGCGCACCGTATTCGAGCTTGGTCCGCTACCTGACAAAGAGATGAAACGGCATATGGCAGGTGCAACTGCCCTGTTGTTCCCAAGCCTGGCCGAGGGTTATGGTCTGCCGCCTTTCGAAGCGGCGACCTTTGGTGTGCCTTCCGTCTGTGCTCCGCTTCGCCCAACTGAGATCCATCTTGGCGACATGGCCATTTACGCCGACACGGATGATATGTATCAGTGGTTTCAAGCTATTCGGGAGTTGGCGAGCGAAGAGACGGCAGAGAAAAACCGCCGCGCCGCTGCCTTGCGGGCCTTTCAGCTTCCTACATGGGAAAAGCACTTCGATCGCGTTTTCGGCTTGTTCTGAGGACGCATTCACAGGCCCTCTGCGGGAGGACGACAGCCAGTGCGAGCCTTATCAGCATTCGGATTGCGGATGGAGCGACGCCGTTGCCAGCTCAGGGCCTTCCGAAAGAGCGGGCAACTGGCCGCACTCTCCAATCGGACAGCACAGATAAGCCGTGGCCAGGTGCTGGCCTTCGTCACGATCCGAAACGAGATGCGTCGACTGCCGTTTTTTCTGGAATACTACCGAAAACTCGGCGTGTCGCATTTTCTGTTTGTCGACAACGGGTCGAGCGACGGCGGCACCGACTTGTTGGCTGGCGAAGAGGACGTGTCCCTTTGGACGACCGAGGCCAGTTACAAGAAAAGCCGGTTCGGGACCGATTGGCTGAACTGGCTGAAGTTCCGTTATGGAGACGGGCATTGGACCCTGACGCTCGATCCTGACGAATTTCTGATCTATCCGTTTTGCGACACCCGCCCGATCCAGGCGCTGACCGATTGGCTGGACCAGTCGGGTGTGCGGTCTTTGGGTACAATGCTGATCGACATGTATCCGCGCGGACCGGTCGATGAAGCGGCCTATCAGCCCGGGCAGGATCCGTTCGAACTGGCACCCTGGTTCGATGCCGGAAACTATATGGTTTCGCGAAATCCACGTTACGGAAACCTTTGGGTTCAGGGTGGTCCAAGGGCCCGTGTGTACTTTCCGGATGCCCCCGAACACGCCCCCTCACTCAACAAGATCCCGTTGGTGAAGTGGGAGCGGCGATATGCCTATGTCAGCTCAACGCACATGCTTTTGCCGCGCGGCCTTAACCAGGTTTACGATGTCGCGGGCGGCGAAAAGATGAGCGGGTGCCTGCTGCACGCAAAGTTCCTCGACATTCTGGCGGACAAAGCGGCGGAGGAGGTCGAGCGCCGCGAACATTTCGCAAGTGGACGGGAGTACGACGCTTATCATCAGAAGGGCGGCGGGCCGAACGGTCTTTGGTGCGAGTGGTCCGAGCGCTATATCGGCTGGAGGCAGCTTGAACTGTTGGGCCTCATGTCGAAGGGCAACTGGGCATGAGCGTCGGCTTTGTCATGCTGGCGCACGCCGCGCTACACAGGTCGGCGCAAGTGGCCAAGGTGATCTCTGATGCCGGGCTCCCGCTGGTCATCCACGTCGATGCCCGTGTCGGCCCGGCGTACGATACGTTCAGATCGAAAGTCGCCGGTTTGCCGCATGTCACACTTGCACCGCGGACTGCATGCGAATGGGGAACGTGGGCGCTTGTTCAGGCGAGCCGCGACGGGGCGGAGGTGCTGCTCCGCAATCACCCCGAATTGACGCATGTCTATCTGATTTCAGGGGCCTGCCTGCCCATAAAGCCGTTGTCCGAACTTGCCTCGTTTCTGGCGAACAATAAGGACACCGATTTCATCGAAAGCGTTACGATCGGCGAAGTGCCCTGGACCAAGGGCGGGCTGAGCGATGAACGGTTCACACTCACCTTCCCATTTCCCTGGCGCCGCCGCCGCAGACTGTTCGATCTGTGGGTCGATCTGCAACGTCGGGCAAAGCGCAAACGTCGGCTTCCAGCGGGTCTCGACCCACATATGGGGTCGCAATGGTGGTGCCTCACTCGGGGAACACTTGAGCGCATTCTGTCCGATGACCGCCGTTACGAACTGGAGCGTTACTTCAAACGGGTCTGGATCCCCGATGAAAGCTATTTCCAGTCGTTGGTCCGGCTTTACGGCACCAAGGTTGAAAGCCGCTCGCTGACCCTGTCAAAGTTCGATTTTCAGGGTAAGCCACACGTCTTTTATGACGATCACCTGGCCCTGCTGCGGCAAAGCCCGCTGTTTTTTGCAAGAAAGATCTGGCCAGGGGCCAACCGCCTTTATCGGTCGTTCCTGGATGGACGTCCAAATTCGCAACCAATCGCGCGGATTTCTTCCGCACATATCGACCGAACCTTCATTCAGGCCAGCGCACGACGCACTCGCGGGCGCCCTGGCATGGTTATGGTCAGCCGCTTTCCGAGCAAGGAGCATGAGACCATGCTGACGGCGGCGCCTTATGCCGTTTTCCATGGCTTCAGCGACATATTCAGGGACTTCTCACACTGGGTGCGGGCCAACACTGGCAGCCGCGCGCATGACCATCTGTTTGACCGCAACAGGGTCCGGTATTTCGGCGGACAAACGGGTTACGCGGGCGCCTTGTGCGACAGTGCGGCGCTTCGCGACTACAATCCGGAGCAATTCTTGCGGAACCTGATCTGGAATACGCGTGGCGAACACCAGTCATTCCTCTTTTCGCCGCGCGATATGCAGGAGGTCACTGTCGCACTCGCAGCTGACCGGAACGCGAGCATTTCAGTCGTCACCGGAGCATGGGCGCTTCCCCTTCTCAGATCTCGGCGTCCGCTGGCCGAGGTCAGGCGGGACGCTGCCATATTGCAGCGAAGAGAAGCCGATTTTATTGACCTCCTGAATGAACGCCAAACAAGGGCCCGTGCCCGGGTTTGGTCTCTGGCCGAGTTCCTCGAACGCCCCCTCGACCCGTTGCAGGAGATTGCCGATAGTCTTTCGGGTGCCGAACCACACCTTCTGGCCGAGATGCCGGAGCTGAAGCCTATGGACGGGCTGGTTGCGTTTTTGCAGTCGCTCCGCAACGCGGGCATGAACCCCCATATGGCGGGCGACATCACGGATGAGATTGCGGCATCGGTGACGGATGACAAGGTGACAAGGTTTGGATGATGACAGCGACGCGTTTCGATTGTTTTGTTGTTTTGGCTGGGATGCGAACAGGCTCAAACCTTCTTGAAGAACAACTAGCGGCGATGCCGGGAATCGAGTCGTTTGGCGAGCTTTTCAATCCACATTTCTTTGGCAAGCCGGGCGTTGCCGACAAGTGGGGCCTAACCCTCACGCAGCGCGACGCCGATCCGGTGCGTGTGGTGGATGTCATGAAGAACGCCGCGACCGGGCTCCCAGGGTTCCGTTTGTTTTTTGATCATGACCGCCGCGTGATCGACCATGTTCTAGGCGACAATCGTGTCGCCAAGATCGTTCTGACGCGGCGTCCCATCGACAGTTATGTTTCACTGAAGATAGCGCGCAAAACAGGGCAATGGTGGCTCGGCGACATGACGTCGGCACGGGCGGCCCGTGTTCCGTTTGTAGCGGAAGAGTATGCCGAGTTTTTGAACGAACTGACCACCTTTCAAAGCCGGGTATCCCGTGCCCTGCAGACATCTGGGCAAACCGGCTTCCATGTTTCTTACGAAGACCTATCGGACCCTGACGTGCTGGCAGGCTTGGGTGTCTTTTTGGGAGCAAGCGGACCGCCGGACCCGCAGAAGGTGCGCGCCAAGGTCCAGAATCCCACGCCGGTTGATGCCCGGCTAACGAACCCAAGGTTGGCGGAAGAGGCACTGTGCCGGTTGGCTACGCCGGATATTGGCCGATTGGCCAACTACGAGCCGGACCGTGGCCCGGGGCTCAAGTTTTTCCGCGTCGGTCGCACCGTTCCGCTGGTTTACATGCCGATCCGGGGCGCATGGGCCGACCCGATTCCTGACTGGCTGAGGTCGATCGACCCTGACGGCGATATCGAGTCTGGGATGACCCAGCGTGATCTGCGGCGCTGGAAACGGCAGCACCCCGGGCACCGCTCGTTCACTGTTCTGAGGCATCCTTTGCTTCGCGTGCATGATGCGTTTTGCCGCTACCTTTTGCCGAAAGATGACGAATCCTTTGTCGAGCTGCGCGAGGTTGTGGCCTCTCAGTACAACGTCCCCTTGCCGGATAATCCCCACGATGAAAGCTATGACCTTGATCGCCATCGTGCCGCTTTCCTCGCGTTTCTCACATTTCTTGCGGGTAACCTTGGTGGTCAAACGTCGGTTCGCGTCGACAGCAGTTGGGCGTCGCAAAACACGCTGGTGCACGCAATTGGTCAATTTGTTGTTCCGGATCGCGTCGTTCGGTCCGATGGGCTGACCGAAGACCTGACCCAAATCGCGCGTGAAGTCGGTTACGAAGCGCCGCAGATATCTTCAGATGATGGTATCAATACACCCTTCGATCTTGCCCGGACGGTTACACCTGAAATCGAAAAGGCCTGCGCAAAAGCCTATCAGCGCGATTACGTGATGTTCGGCTTCGCAAAGTGGTCGCCGCCAGAGCGTTAAGCCGCCCGCATGCTTGGGGCTTCCGTCAGAAGGGTGTGCAACGTCGCCTGATCCGAGTTTGCCCGCAGTTTGCTGCAAAGCGCAGGGTCCCGCATTGTGCGCGACACCATGGCCAGCGCCTTGAGATGATCGACGCCCGCATCGAGGGGCGCCAGCAGCGCGAAGACGAGGTCAACGGGCTGGCGATCGACGGAATCGAAATCAAGCGGCTTTTCTACGCGCACAAAAATACCGTGAACTTTCTCAAGATCGGAAAGACGGGCATGGGGCAATGCAATCCCTTGACCGACACCGGTTGGGCCCAGGCTCTCACGCTCTTGCAAAGCGGTGCAAACGTCGTTTGAAATTAGGCCATACACGGATGCCGCAATCTCGCCCACTTCATGCAAGAGACGTTTCTTGCTGGTCACGGCAGAAAGAGTCTTTACGGCTTCCACCCGCAAGATCGACGAAAGTTCCATTGCATCACCCTTGTTGCCAACTAAGGCGTTTCCGGCCGATGTGACGATCCACCCCTTACTTTGGATCGATCCAGCCGATGTTCCCGTCTTCACGACGATAGACGATATTCAGCCCATCATCACTTTTTTCGTTCCGAAACACCAAAACCGGTGCGCCCGCAAGCTCCATTTGCATGACAGCTTCGCCAACAGACAGCGAAGGAATTTTTGTCTCTATCTCGGCGATTATCATGGGCTGCAGCGTCTCAGGCTCAACCTCATGGTCTTCTTCGGATGCGGCGAGGATATATGAGGACGCTTCCGAGAGTTCAACAGGGCGTTCACGGTGGTGGTCCTTCAGGCGCCGCTTGTAACGCCTGAGTTGCTTGTCCATCTTGTCCTGGCACTTCTCATAGGCTGCATAGATTTCGTGATCCAATCCTTTCGCCTGAACTGTCAGACCCGTCGACAAATGTATGACCGCTTCGCAGACATGCTCGTGACCTGTTCGCGAGAACACCACGTTGGCATCGGTCGGCCGACCCGGATACTTCGCAACCATCTCGCCCAGACCGTCTTTTACGTGGGTCTGAAGGGCTTCCCCGATATCGATCTGTTTGCCGGTGATCTGGTATTGCATAGGGTCCTCCTGAAATGCGAATACGACCCGGCCTAAGCCGGATAAGCCAACGTTGAGTTGCACTTATAGAAAGCTGGTCTCTGGCTTGTTGCGCCAGTTTGGACGCTGTCTTGCATTGAGACGGGTCGTTCCATTGGCCCTATTTGGCGACAAACAGACGGTACGTGTCAAACAAAACCTCTCAAGGTTAAGAAATTCGAAACGACTGCCCAAGGTAGACGCGGCGTACGTTTTCGTCGCGGACAACTTCGTCGGCTGTCCCGCTCATGAGGACACCGCCATCGTGCAGAATGTAGGCGCGATCGACGATCTCCAATGTCTCGCGAACGTTGTGGTCGGTGATCAGGACACCGATTCCGCGCGTCTTGAGATCGATGACCAGATCGCGAATGTCGCCGACCGCAATCGGGTCGATGCCGGGAAAGGGTTCGTCAAGTAGCAGGTACTTTGGATTCGCGGCAAGACTGCGTGCAATTTCGCACCGGCGCCGTTCGCCCCCGGATAAGGCCACCGAAGGCGTGCGACGCAGATGCGAGATCGAGAACTCGTTCAAAAGCTCCTCCAGACGTTCCCGGCGCTTTGTTCTGTCTTTCTCAACAATCTCCAAAATTGACAGTATATTGTCTTCGACATTCAAACCCTGAAAGATCGAACGTTCTTGTGGCAAATAGCCGATCCCAAGCTGCGCCCGGCGGTACATGGGATAGTTTGTGACATCGCGTCCGTCGATCATGACTTGGCCTGCATCTGGCATGGCAAGGCCGGCGACGGCGTAAAAACAGGTTGTCTTGCCGGACCCGTTCGGTCCCAGCAAGGCGACGACTTCGCCCCGCGTCACATCCAGACTGACATCGCGGATAATGGGGCGTTTGCGATAGGACTTGCGCAGATTGCGGATCGTGAGGCCTTGCGCGCCGCCGGCGATTGTAAGTTCAGGCTTTGCCATCAGTTGCCTCCATCAGATGGCGTGAAGACCGTGCGCACGCGGCCCTCCATCCGGCCATTCCCCGAGCTGAGGTTGACCACAAGTCGATCACCGGAAATTGCATTCCGCCCCTGTGTCAGCAAGACATCACCACTCAGGGTCACGGTGCCTTGTTCCACTGAGTATACCGCATCTGTCGCCTCGGCCGCATCATTGGCGGTCACAAAGGTGACACCGCCGGTCGCGAGAAGTCGCGAGATGGCATTGGCCGCGCCCTCTTCCGCGTACTCAATAGTCACAGTACCTGCCGAAAGCCGAACCTCACCCTGCGCGATAAGGACGTTGCCGTCGAACACCGCCTTGCCTGAGGCCTGATCGATGCTGAACTGGTCAGCGGTCACCTCAACCGGCAGCGACGAGTCGAAACCGCGCGTGCCCAATGCGATGTTCGCCGATTGCGCCATCGCGCTGCCGGCAAAAACCACGAGCAGGATTAGCGATGTCAAAGCATGCCGCATGACGATCCTTCAGTTGCCAGGCGTAAAGACAAGCCGCACGCCACCCTGGAACACAAGATGATGGTTGGGCGGGTCGCTGTCCATCTGGTTTAGGGTCATGCCCCCTGCAGTGACCTCACCGGGTGGACCCACGGCAACAATTTCGCTTTCGGCAATGACGCTTGCAGTGTCAAACGAAGCGACAATCCGGTCTGTCGTGACGCGATATCCGGTTGAGCTTTCGAGCACGGCACCGCCCTGCAGGATCGCTTGGCGGTTGTTGGTGTCGACAACACCTTCGGGGCTCTTGATTGTGATCTGCGCGCCTGAGGGTAAGTCGAGTTGGGCATTCAATAACTGGGCCGTCCAGCTGTTCGGGCCATCATCATTTGGTCGAATGGCATCAGCAGAAAGGGCAATCTGTGTGCCATCTGCAGTGACACCGCCGAAGTTGGGGGATGTGGCCCCCTGCTCGCGCAAAATCTTGGCGACATCGACCTCGGCGTAAGGGATTGCCGCTTCGGGGTCCAGCGTTTCGGCCGCGAAGAACAGTGTCGACAGGATGGCGAGCGCGGCCAACGGAAGTGAAACCTTCAGCCAGAGAACAAGGCGGGAATATCTGTCGGCACTGGCCATTGGGGGAATATAGGGTCGAAAGGTCAGTGCGCGAAGATGTCGGTTTCGGGCCACCCGGCAAGATCCAGCCGAGCGCGGGTGGGCAGAAACTCAAATGCGGCCTGAGCAAGTTCGGAGCGACTCTCGCGTGCCAGCCGTTCGTCGAGCTTTTCCTTGAGCTGGTGAAGGTAGAGAACATCGCTGGCTGCATAAGCAAGCTGCGCATCGGTCAGCGTCTCGGCCCCCCAATCACTCATCTGCTGAAGCTTCGAGATATCGATGCCCAGAAGCTCGTCGAGAAGGTTTTTCAGCCCGTGACGATCCGTGTACGTGCGCACAAGCTTAGACGCGATCTTTGTACAATAGACAGGCGTCGCCAAGGCGCCGAACGCATTGAACAAGGCGGCAATATCAAAGCGGCCAAAGTGAAACAGCTTGAGAACATCGGGGCTGGTGATGAGTCTCTCGAGGTTCGGGGCCGAGGTCTGGCCTTTCGCGATTTGGACGAGATGCGCATCGCCATCGCCGCCGGAAAGCTGAACCAGGCACAACCGGTCTCGGCCCGGCACCAGCCCCATGGTTTCGCAGTCGATCGCGACCGATGCGCCAAGGTCGAGCCCATCCGGCAGATCATTTTGATGAAGGTGATTTGTCATGGCCCGTGTGATGCCTTCTGTCATGTGCGCAATCAAGCGTGAGATTTTGGGTCTGCGGCCCCTCGGCGCAGGACGCGCCCTCTCGGTTGCGCACACATGTCCATTGTTCTATGCGATTTTACAACAGCGCAGTTTGCCCGTTGCGCCCTAACTCACGATAGGCTGAAGGACCATAGAACCATGAGCGATACCGGTCGTCCCGACATATTGTATACCAAGGTAGACGAAGCGCCCGAGCTGGCCTCGGCGTCTCTTCTGCCGATCATTCAGTCCTTTGCCAAAGCGGCGGGGATTACCGTCGGGACAAAAGATATATCGCTCGCCGGCCGCATCTTGGCAGCTTTCACGGATCATCCGGACCACCTGGCCGAACTGGGTCAACTCGTAAAAACGCCCGAAGCGAACGTGATCAAGCTGCCGAACATCTCGGCCTCGGTCCCGCAACTGGTGGCGGCGATTGCCGAACTTCAGGCGCAGGGGCATGCGGTGCCCGACTATCCCGAAGACCCGACGACTGACGAAGAAAGGGCCACTCGCGCCAAGTATGACGCGCTCAAAGGGTCGGCCGTGAACCCGGTTCTGCGTGAGGGCAATTCCGATCGTCGCGCCGCAAAGGCGGTCAAGAATTTTGCTATGGCCAATCCGCATTCGATGGGCACCTGGTCCGCGGACAGCAAGACATGCGTCAGTTCGATGAACGGGAATGACTTCTTCTCGAATGAGAAGTCCGCGACGATCACGGCCGCACAAGCCGGGCCGGCACGGATCGAGTTTACAGGTAATGACGGGTCGGTCACCGCGCTCAAAGATGGCCTCAACGTCGAGGACGGCACCGTCGTCGATGCCACGTTCATGTCGGCAAAGGCGCTGCGCGCGTTCCTGAAAGAACAGATCGACGCCACTAAAGCAGAAGGCACCCTGTTTTCGCTGCACATGAAAGCGACGATGATGAAGGTCTCGGACCCGATTATCTTCGGTCACGCCGTCAGCGTGTTTCTGGAAGACGTCTTTGCCAAACACGGCGACACGTTTGCAGCGCTGGGTGTGAACCCGAATTCGGGTATTGGCGAGCTCGAAGCCAAAATCGAAACGCTGTCTTCCGATAACGCGGCTGAGATCAAGGCGGATGTAAATGCCGCCTATGCAGCGCGCCCGCCGATGTACATGGTCAATTCGGACAAGGGCATCACCAACCTGCACGTCCCATCGGATGTGATCATCGATGCTTCCATGCCGGCCCTGATCCGTGCGGGCGGCAAAGGTTGGGGGCCGGACGGGAACGAGGCCGATGCGAATTGCGTCATCCCCGACAATTCCTATGCGCCCGTCTATGACGAGACGATTGAGTACTTCAAAAGGACCGGCGCGTTGGATCCGACCACCAGCGGCGCCGTGCAGAACATCGGTCTGATGGCGCAAAAGGCCGAGGAGTATGGCTCGCACCCGACCACGTTCGAGGCACCTGCAGATGGCGTGATCCGCTATGTCCTGGCATCAGGCGAGGTACTGCATGAGCATGCGGTTGAGGCTGGCGATATCTGGCGGTCGGCCACAACCAAGAAGGCGCCAATCGAAGACTGGGTCAAACTTGCGATCTCGCGCCAGGCGACGACCGGGGCGCAGGCCATCTTCTGGCTGGATGCCGGTCGCGCCCATGACGCCGAACTGATCAGCTACGTTGAACCGATCCTGGCGGCTCAGGGCGAGGCGGACAAGTTCCAAATCATGGCTCCCCGCGAAGCAACACGCCTGACGCTCGAGACCATTCGCAAGGGCGAGGACAGTATCGCGATCACCGGCAACGTTTTGCGGGACTATCTGACTGATCTCTTCCCGATCCTCGAACTTGGCACGTCGGCCAAGATGCTCTCGATCGTAAAACTGATGAACGGTGGCGGCTTGTTTGAGACCGGTGCCGGCGGATCGGCGCCCAAGCATGTGCAACAGCTTCAGGCGGAAAACCACCTGCGCTGGGATTCGCTGGGTGAGTTCTGCGCGCTGGGTGAAAGCTTCGATTTCCTGGCCGAGACCTCGGGCAACAGGAAAGCGGCCGTCATGGCAAAGGCGGTCGAGGCCGCAACGCAGGGCGTTCTGGATCATGACCGTAGCCCGGGCCGCAAGGTCGGGCAGCCGGACAATCGCGACAGCCACTTCTGGTTTGCACTGTACTGGGCCGAAGCGCTCGCAGCGCAAAGCGAGGATGCAGAGCTTGCTGCGCATTTCGCGCCCATCGCAGAAACGATGAAGGCAAAGGCGGATCAGATCGTGTCCGAGTTGCAATCGGCGCGCGGTGCCAGCGCGGACACTGGAGGGTACTACAACCCAGACCCGGCAAAGATGGCAGCTGTCATGCGCCCCAGTGCGACGCTGAACGCACTCATTGACTAGGCTCTTGGTCCGGCGGTCAGTCTGATCCGCCGGATGCCTCGCTTGCGGCAGCGTCGGCTTTGTTCTGAGTCGCTTCCGCTTTGGCGGCCGCGTCTTTAGCTTGTGAAGCTTTGGCTTCCGCCTTGTCTGCCTGACTGGCCGCTTTTTCCTTAGCACTCTCAGATTTTTCGGCGCGCTTCTCCGCGTTTGTGGCGGCTTTCTCCGCGTTCGCTTGCGCCTTTTCCGCACGTTCTGCGGCCTTTTTGGCTGCAGCGACGTTCTTTTCGGTTGGATTGTCGAGCGCCTTTTGTGCCCGTTGCTCTGCTTTCTCGGCTTTGGCAGCGGCCTTCTCTGCTCGCTCAGCAGCTTTTCTGGCGCGCTCGGCTTGTTTCACCGCCCGAGCGTCCGATTTCTCTGCTCGTTCGGCAGCTTTGGCGGCTTGATTTGCCAGCCGTTCGGCGCGCTTCGCCTGTCGTTCGGCGCGGGCGGCCAGTTTGGCTGCGCGATCACCGTCTCCCGAAGAAATGGAAGATTCCTCGTGGGCGTCCTTGCGCGCGGTTTTTCGGTCCGAATTGTCCGGTTCAGAGATTGAAGAAGACGCGCTCCGTTCATGGCACATCGAAAACATGAAGATTTGAGAACACCCCGATTGGGCTTGGACGGGTGCTGTCGTGGCTAGAAGTACTGCCAAAACTGGTGCACCGAACAGAAAGCGCTTCATCGTATCACTCACACTCATTACGCATACAAATTGTGGTTAACGGAGAATTGCGTCGAAACTCGACACGAGTTCATGGTTAATATTGGCTAAATTTGTGACATCTTGGCCCGACCTGTCGTGTGGCGCGCGGCGATTTGCACCTTGTCGCATCTCACCGCAGGGTCTACATCTTCGCGCAGCTAAACCGAGGATCCTTGGATGCCGAAACTGGTCACGATAATTGGCGGATCCGGCTTTGTTGGCCGGTACATCGCCCAGCGAATGGCACGTCAGGGCTGGCGTGTGCGGGTCGCGGTCCGGCGCCCGAACGAAGCGCATTTCGTACGACCCTATGGTAAGGTTGGCCAAGTCGAACCGGTCCTGTGCAATATCCGAAACGATGACAGTGTGCGGCAGGTCACAAACGGTGCCGATGCAGTTGTAAACTGCGTGGGGACCTTCGACGCCCGCGGCAAGAACAACTTCGAAGCTGTCCAGCACGAGGGTGCGGCGCGTATCGCGCGCATTTCTTCTGAACAGGGCACCTCACAACTGGTTCATATCTCGGCAATCGGGGCCGATGTGAACGGTGCGAGCCGGTATGCGCGCAGCAAAGGTGCGGGTGAGGCAGCGATACTGGGGGCGTTTCCGAACGCAATCATTTTGCGCCCATCGGTGGTGTTCGGACCGGAAGACCAGTTCTTCAACCGCTTCGCCGCAATGGCGCGAACAAGCCCGATTATTCCCCTTGTCGGGGCTTCAACAAGGTTCCAGCCGGTTTATGTCGACGATGTCGCTCAGGCCGCCGAGCTTGGGGTGTTAGGGAGAGCCCAGCCCGGTATCTATGAACTGGGCGGTCCGGATGTGAACACCTTCCGTGAGCTGATCGAACAGATGCTTGAGACAATCCGCCGTCGACGCTTGATCCTGTCGCTGCCGTTCTGGGCTGGCTCTGCTATGGGATATGCTACGGGGGCGGTTTCCTTTGTCACCGGTGGTCTTGCTCCGCAGCCTATTACCGTCGATCAGGTCAAATCGCTGCGGCAGGACAACGTCGTTGCCGATGACGCCAGAACGCTATCTGATCTGGGGATCACGCCAACAGCCATTGAGGCTGTGGTTCCGTCGTATCTCTGGCAGTTTCGGCCTTCCGGCCAGTATGCCGAGTTGAAGGAAAGCGCGCGAAATCTGCGCTAGGTATAGGCGATCAACAACAGCACCACGCCCAAGGCGATGCGATAGAGCACGTATGGCGTGAAACTGACACTTTGCAAAAGGCGCATCATGAAATGAAGTGCGCCAAGCGCTGCGAAAAAGGCAAAAACGGCGGCGACTGCGCCGTCGCGGGCGGCGGCCGCATCCATGCTGGTGGCAACATCAACGCCGATAAGCGTCCCCGACGCCAATATCGTCGGAACCGACATCAGCATGGCAAGCCGGGCAGCCTCGCTGCGTTTATATCCAAGTTGGCGTGCGGCTGTGATGGTGACGCCCGATCGCGATGTGCCGGGGATCAGGGCGAGCATCTGCCAGACACCCATGATGATTGCGTCTTTCAACGTCCAGTCGTTGGCGCTTTTCTCATCTGTCCCCGTCTGGTCGGCCCAGTAAAGCACGATGCCGAAAACCACGGTGCTCCATCCTACGACAGTAATGGTGCGCAGGCTTTCGTCATATCCCGAAAGCTTCAAAAGAAGCCCTGCGATTACGACGGGGATTGTGGCCACGACCAACCCCAAGGCTAGGCGTGCGTCGGGATCGGTTTTGTCCGCCAATTTGAACAGGCCGAAAAAGCAACGGCGGACATCAGACCAGAAATAGAGAACAACAGCACCCAAGGTGCCAACATGGACAGCGACGTCTATGACCAAACCCTGATCGTCAAGCCCGGTGAGATTCGGCAAAAGGATGAGATGCCCAGACGACGACACCGGCAAAAATTCGGTGATGCCCTGGACAATCGCAACCAGGACGAGGTGGAAGAGTGGCATGCGCTGAAGCCATCCGATGAGAGTCGAGGCACACTAACGCATTGAGAGTTCAAGAAAAGAGTGAAGTTAGGTCCGATTCGGAAATAAAGCCTATTGATTTTGGTCAGCCAACAGGCTCTAGCGGAACATTTTTTCATAACTAGGTCAGCAATAATGACTTTTATTTCAAAAATTATCCGTTAAGAAGTCGGTCTGGAAAACTGGAGGTCGGGATGGCTGATAATCCCATGCTGAAATTCGTGACCGTCGGGCGCGACATGCCCGAAAAGCGCGCGGCGGATTTGCGCAAGGCCGATTTCAATGAGATTTATGCTGAATACGCCGAAGCGAAGGCCGCTGAGCAATCCGCGCGCTGCAGCCAGTGCGGTGTACCTTATTGTCAGACCCATTGCCCACTGCACAACAATATACCCGATTGGCTCAAGCTGACAGCCGAGGGCCGGCTGCGCGAAGCGTATGAGGTCAGCCAGGCCACCAACACCTTCCCGGAAATCTGTGGTCGTATCTGTCCTCAGGATCGTCTCTGCGAGGGCAACTGCGTGATCGAGCAGTCCGGCCACGGCACGGTCACGATTGGATCGGTTGAGAAGTACATCACCGATACAGCCTGGGAAGAAGGCTGGGTTCAGCCCATTCGACCCCCCTCAGAACGGACGGAAAGTGTTGGTATCATCGGAGCGGGGCCAGGCGGCCTTGCAGCGGCGGATATGCTGCGCCGCGCTGGCGTGCAGGTCACGGTTTATGATCGCTATGACCGGTCGGGCGGCTTGATGACGTACGGTATTCCAGGCTTCAAGCTTGAGAAAGACGTCGTGATGCGCCGCAATGCGCAACTGGAAGACGGTGGCGTGACCTTCAAGCTGAACTGCAACGTCGGTGAAGATCTTTCATTCAATGAGATCCGCGCCGCCCATGACGCTGTCATCATTGCAACAGGCGTTTACAAAAGCCGCGATCTGCAGGCGCCTGGCAGCGGGGCGGATGGGATCGTGCGTGCCATCGATTATCTGACTGCATCGAACCGCAAAAGCTTTGGCGACGATGTGCCGGAATTCGATAGTGGCGCGCTGAATGCCGAAGCCAAGCGCGTTGTTGTGATCGGCGGTGGCGACACGGCGATGGATTGTGTGCGTACTGCCGTGCGGCAGGGCGCAACAAGTGTTAAGTGTCTCTATCGCCGTGACCGAACGAATATGCCGGGATCGCAGCGCGAAGTTGCGAATGCCGAGGAAGAAGGCGTGGAATTTGTCTGGCTGTCTGCTCCAAAGGGTTTCGCGGGTGATGCGGTGACAGGCGTGATGACACAGAAAATGCGGCTGGGCGCACCAGATGCAACGGGTCGCCAGGTGCCGCAGATCATCGAAGGTTCGGATTACGTCGAAGACGCCGATCTGGTGATCAAGGCATTGGGGTTCGAGCCGGAAGACTTGCCCAAGCTTTGGGGCGTGGATGAGCTGGAAGTGACCCGTTGGGGTACGATCAAGGCCGATTTTCGAACGCATGAGACCAGCCTTGAGGGCGTCTATGCCGTGGGTGACATCGTGCGTGGTGCATCGCTGGTCGTCTGGGCCATCCGGGACGGCCGCGAAGCCGCTGAGGCGGTGCTTGAGCGCCTTGCGACCAGCGCCATAGCGGCTGAATAGGTAATCTGTACAACGTCGGTTTTTCGTCGGTGCCCGTTTGGCACGCTAGGGCAGCAAAGCTGACCCGTTCGGTAGAGGAAAGTTGAACATGGCATCGAAGACGGGAAGTTGCCTGTGCGGCGAAGTCGAATATGAGCTTGCTGAGGAACCGACAAGCTATGGCGCGTGCCATTGCAGCATGTGCCGCAAGTTCTCTGGCGGGATCGAGTTGGGCATCCAGGTTCCGCCCGGCGGCGTTCGGTTTGTGCCGACTGACAAGCTGGCAGTTTTTGAGTCTTCGGAATGGGCGGAACGCGGGTTTTGTATGCTCTGTGGTTCAAGCGTCTTCTACCGTTTTACCGGGGAAGGGCCGATGGCGGGCATGTTCAGCATCTCGGCGGGAACGCTCGAGGATATGTCAGGCATGACCTTTGACACGGAAGTTTACATCGACAACAAACCCGACAGCCATTCTTTCGCCGGCGACCGGACCTGTATGACCGAGGCTGAAGTGCTGAAGGCTGCGGGCGTGGAAATAGGAGACGACGCATGACCAAGTACAACTCAGATTGGATGCGCTCCGAAGAAGCGCGTCGCGCTTGGATGGCGAAAAACAGTCTCTATTCCGAGGAAACCGAGCATGCTTCGTGCGGAGTGGGTCTGGTCGTTGCAATTGATGGCAAGCCATCGCGCAAGGTGGTTGAGAACGGGATCGACGCCCTGAAGGCGGTCTGGCACCGCGGCGCTGTTGATGCAGACGGCAAGACGGGCGATGGCGCGGGAATTCACGTGCAGATCCCGGCGCCGTTCTTTTACGATCAGGTCAAGCGCACCGGTCACGAGCCCCGCAAGGATGAGTTGCTGGCGGTTGGTCAGGTGTTTCTGCCGCGTACCGATTTTGGGGCGCAGGAAACCTGCCGAACCATCGTGGAGACCGAAATTCTGCGGATGGGGTATTACATCTATGGTTGGCGTCACGTGCCGGTCGAGATCAGCGTGTTGGGCGAAAAAGCCAATGCGACCCGGCCCGAGATCGAGCAGATCCTGATCTCGAATTCCAAGGGTGTGGACGAGGATACGTTCGAGCGCGAGCTTTACGTCATCCGTCGCCGGATTGAGAAAGCCGCTGCTGCTGCGCAGGTGCCCCAGCTCTATCTGGCCAGCCTTTCGTGCCGGTCGATCATCTACAAAGGCATGATGCTGGCCGAGCAGGTAGGTGAATTCTATCCCGATCTGATGGATGAACGGTTCGAGAGCGCTTTCGCGATCTATCATCAGCGCTATTCGACCAATACGTTCCCGCAATGGTGGCTGGCGCAGCCGTTCCGCATGCTGGCGCATAATGGAGAGATCAATACGCTGAAGGGCAACGTTAACTGGATGAAGAGCCATGAGATCCGCATGGCCTCGGCGACCTTTGGCGACACGGCGGAGGACATCAAGCCGATCATCCCGAACGGGGCCTCGGATTCGAGCGCGCTTGACGCGGTGTTTGAGGTTCTGGTGCGCGCCGGTCGGAATGCGCCGATGGCCAAGACGATGCTGGTGCCGGAATCGTGGTCGAAGCAGGCGATCGAGCTGCCCCAAGCCTGGCGTGACATGTACAACTACTGTAACGCAGTAATGGAGCCTTGGGATGGCCCTGCCGCATTGGCGATGACTGATGGCCGGTGGGTTTGTGCCGGGTTGGACCGGAATGGATTGCGCCCGATGCGCTATACCGTGACGGGCGATGGGTTGCTGGTGGCTGGGTCTGAGACGGGCATGGTGCCTACAGATGAGGCAATCACGGTTGAGAAAGGTGCGCTTGGCCCGGGTCAGATGATTGCGGTCGACATGGTCGAGGGCAAGCTGTTCCACGATACCGAGATCAAGGACATGCTGGCGGCTTCGGCCCCGTTTGGCGAGTGGGTCGGCAAGATTGTTGAGCTGGATGAGGAACTGTCGGGCCTGACCGAAAAGACCCTCTATGGCGGGCAGGAACTGCGCCAGCGACAGGTCGCTGCCGGGTACACGATCGAAGAGCTTGAGCACATCCTGGCCCCGATGGCCGAGGACGGGAAAGAGACGCTGGCTTCGATGGGGGACGACACACCGTCGGCTGTGCTGTCCAAGCACAATCGCCCGCTGTCGCATTTCTTCCGCCAGAACTTCAGCCAGGTGACCAACCCGCCTATCGATTCGCTGCGCGAGTACCGGGTGATGAGCCTCAAGACGCGGTTCGGCAATCTGAAGAACGTGCTTGATCAGGACAGTAGCCAGACCGAGATCATCGTGCTCGACAGCCCGTTTGTCGCCAACGCACAGTTCGATCGGCTGGTCGAAGCGTTCGACGGTACGATGGTGGAAATCGATTGCACTTTCGCCGTGGATGCGGGCCCCGGTGCCCTTCAGGCGGCGCTCGAGCGTATCCGCTCGGAGGCTGAGGACGCCGTGCGATCAGGGGCTGGCCATCTTGTGCTGACCGACCATCGCCAGGGCCCGGACATGGTGGCGATGCCCATGATTTTGGCGACCAGCGCAGTCCACTCTTGGCTAACGCGCAAGGGCCTGCGCACGTTCTGTTCGCTGAATGTGCGGTCGGCGGAGTGCATCGATCCGCACTACTTTGCGGTTCTGATCGGCTGTGGTGCGACGATTGTGAACGCTTATCTCGCCGAGGACTCCATCGCTGACCGGATCAACCGCGGTCTGATCGAGGGCAGCTTGACCGAAGCGGTGGCACGGTATCGCAAGGCCATCGACGCAGGCCTCTTGAAGATCATGTCAAAGATGGGGATCAGCGTGATCTCGTCCTATCGCGGCGGTCTGAACTTTGAGGCCGTTGGACTGAGCCGTGCGATGGTCAACGAGTACTTCCCCGGAATGCACAGCCGCATCTCCGGCATCGGTGTAGCCGGTATCCAGAAGAAGGCAGAGGACGTTCATGCCAAGGGGTTCCGCACCGATACGGTGGTGCCGATTGGCGGTTTTTACAAGGCGCGCAAATCTGGCGAAACGCATGCCTGGGAAGCAACCAGCATGCATTTGCTGCAGGCCGCTTGCGATCGCGCGTCTTACGCGATGTGGCAACAGTACTCCGCCAAGATGCGCGCGGCACCGCCGATCCATCTGCGTGACCTGCTGGACATGAAGCCGACAGGCAATGCGATCCCGTTGGAGGAAGTGGAAAGCATCACCTCGATCCGCAAGCGGTTCGTGACGCCCGGAATGTCGCTCGGCGCACTTTCGCCTGAGGCGCATAAGACACTGAACGTGGCGATGAACCGGATCGGAGCCAAGTCCGACAGTGGCGAAGGCGGTGAGGATCCGGCGCATTTCGTGCCCGAGCCGAATGGCGACAACCCCTCGGCCAAGATCAAGCAGGTGGCCTCGGGGCGGTTTGGCGTTACGGCAGAGTATCTCAACCAGTGCGAAGAACTGGAGATCAAGGTCGCACAAGGGGCCAAGCCTGGTGAAGGCGGGCAACTGCCGGGCATGAAGGTGACGGAACTGATCGCACGGCTTCGTCACTCGACGCCGGGTGTCACGCTGATTTCACCGCCACCGCACCACGACATCTATTCGATCGAGGATCTGGCGCAGCTGATCTATGACCTCAAACAGATCAATCCGCGCTGCAAGGTAACGGTGAAACTGGTTGCGGCGTCTGGCGTCGGCACGATTGCCGCTGGTGTCGCCAAGGCGAAGGCGGACGTGATCCTGATTTCGGGTCATAACGGAGGCACTGGCGCGTCGCCTGCCACATCGATCAAATACGCGGGCTTGCCCTGGGAAATGGGCTTGACCGAGGCGCATCAGGTTCTTGCGATGAACAACCTTCGGGATCGTGTGACGTTGCGCACCGATGGTGGTTTGCGGACGGGCCGCGATATCGTCATGGCGGCGATGATGGGGGCTGAGGAATACGGCATCGGTACTGCCGCCCTGATCGCGATGGGGTGTATCATGGTGCGTCAGTGCCAGTCGAACACCTGCCCTGTTGGCGTGTGTACACAAGACGAGCGGTTGCGGGAGAAGTTCACCGGCAACGCCGACAAGGTCGTTAACTTGATAACCTTCTACGCGCAGGAGGTGCGGGAGATTCTCGCCTCCATCGGCGCGCGTTCGCTGGACGAAGTGATAGGGCGCGCCGATCTGCTGACACAGGTCAGCCGCGGCTCGGCGCATCTCGACGATCTGGACCTTAACCCGCTTTTGATCACGGTCGATGGCGCAAAGGACATTGTTTATGACCGCAATCGACCGCGGAATGCAGTTCCCGACACACTGGACGCCGAGATCGTCAAGGATGCCGCGCGGTTTCTGGAAGACGGCGAGAAGATGCAGCTGTCTTATGCGGTGCAAAACACGCATCGCACCATTGGTACGCGGACGTCTTCTCACATCGTGAAACGGTTCGGGATGCGGAACAATCTGCAGCGCGATCACCTGACGGTGAAACTGCAGGGCTCGGCCGGACAATCGCTGGGGGCGTTCGCCGCGCCGGGTCTGCGGTTGGAGGTTTCAGGCGACGCCAACGACTATGTCGGCAAGGGTCTGTCGGGCGGTACCATTGTGGTACGGCCACCCATGGCCTCGCCGCTGGTTGCGGATGAGAACGTCATTATCGGCAACACCGTGCTTTATGGGGCGACGGACGGCTACCTGTTCGCTGCCGGTCGTGCGGGCGAGCGTTTTGCCGTCCGCAACTCGGGCGCGAAGGTCGTGGTCGAGGGCTGTGGCTCGAATGGGTGTGAGTACATGACCGGCGGCATCGCGGTGATCCTGGGCGAGATCGGCGCCAATTTCGGGGCCGGTATGACCGGTGGCATGGCCTATCTCTATGATCCGAAGGGTGTCGCCGAGACGATGATGAACCTGGAAACGCTGGTGACCGTGCCGGTGAACGAGGGGCATTACATGCAGGAGCTGGAAGAGCTTCTGGAACGGCACCTGGAAGAAACCGGGTCGAAGAAGGCCGCGGGCATCTTGCAACATTGGGACGAGGAAAAGGACAAGTTCGTGCAGATCGTCCCGAAAGAGATGCTGAACAAACTAGATGTGCCGGTCGAGGGTTTGGGCGAAGCGATCCCTGCGGAGTGATTGCGTCGGCCCCGCCGTCGCTCCGCGGGGGCCAGCCCCCGCACCCCCGGGATACTTCAAGACCAAAGATGTGACGCCGCGTTTCGGATGACACCGATTGTGCGCTTGGGCAGGGTCGCAACATGACTGATTATCCGCATCTTTTCCGACCGCTAGATCTTGGCCACGTCACCTTGCCGAACCGTGTTCTGATGGGGTCGATGCATACCGGGCTGGAGGAACTGGGCGATTTCGACCGGGTGGCCACTTATTACGCCCGCCGTGCCGAGGGCGGCGTCGCGCTTATGGTCACAGGTGGTATGGCGCCCAACCGCGAAGGAGGTGTGATGCCGGGTGCAGCCGGGCTTTTGTCGGACAAGGACATGGTGAACCATGCACGTGTCACATCGGCGGTGCATGACGCGGGCGGGCGGATTGCGATGCAAATCCTGCATGCAGGGCGCTATGCTTATTCGCCGGAATGCGTTGCACCCTCACCGGTGAAGTCGCCGATCTCACCCTTTCCACCAACAGAGTTGGATGAGGAAGGGATCGAGAAACAGATCGCCGATATGGTCGAAGCGGCACGCCGGGCGCAGTCGGTCGGTTACGACGGGGTCGAGGTGATGGGCTCGGAAGGGTACTTCCTCAACCAGTTTCTGGTCACGCACACCAACAAGCGAAACGATCGTTGGGGTGGGTCTTATGAGAACCGAATGCGCTTGCCTGTCGAGGTTGTGCGGCGGGTGCGCGAAGCTGTTGGCCCCGATTTCATCGTAATTTACCGGCTGAGCATGATCGATCTGGTGCCCAATGGCTCAACATGGGACGAAGTGTTGCAGCTTGCGCAAGCCATTGAAAACGCAGGCGCGTCGATTCTGAACACTGGCATTGGCTGGCACGAAGCGCGGATCCCGACGATTGCCACAAGCGTGCCGCGCGGCGCGTTCACCTGGGTCACAAAAAAGCTGATGGGCGATGTCGGGATTCCTGTGATCACATCGAACCGGATCAATACGCCCGAGGTGGCCGATCGCATTTTGGCCGAAGGCTGCGCCGACATGGTGTCGATGGCGCGCCCGTTTCTGGCGGATCCGAATTTCATGGAGAAGGCGCGCAAAGGTACGGCCAAGACCATTGCGCCCTGTATCGCGTGCAACCAGGCCTGCCTTGACCATACGTTCGAGATGAAGATTGCGTCCTGTCTCGTGAACCCGCAGGCGGCGCACGAGACGGAACTGGTCTATGCCATGACCGATACACCCAAATCGATTGCTGTCGTAGGCGCTGGACCGGCTGGACTGTCGACTGCCATCACGGCGGCGGGCCGGGGGCACAGCGTCACCTTGTTTGACCGGGCAAACCGGATTGGCGGCCAGCTGAACATGGCCAAAATGATCCCCGGCAAAGAGGAGTTCCACGGCCTTGTCGCCTGGTTTGAGACCATGCTAGCGGAAACAGGGGTGCGTTTGCGGCTTGGAGCCGAGGTAGACAGCGCAGACCTGGCGGGGTTCGACGAGGTTGTGATTGCCACCGGCGTTTTGCCGCGCGACCCGGGTATCGAGGTTACGGGTGGCGAGGTGGTGTCTTACATCGACATACTGACGGGTCATCATAGGGCAGGCCAACACGTTGCGATCATCGGTGCTGGCGGCATTGGCTTCGATGTGGCCGAGTACCTGACACATGAAGGTGAGAGCCCGACCGAAAACCTGGAAGCCTGGCTTGAGGAGTGGGGTGTTGCCGACCCGGGTGAGCACCGCGCCGGACTGGCGCCGGAAGGCCCGCAACCTGCACCGAGCCCGCGAAAAGTGTCACTATTCCAGCGAAAAGCGGAGCGTCCCGGCAAGCGGTTGGGCAAGACGACGGGGTGGATTCACCGTGCCTCGCTCCAGATGAAGGGCGTCAAAATGATCGGTGGCGTGACTTATCGCCGGATCGATGACGGCGGCTTGCATTTGACCAGACAGGACGGCACCGAAGAGGTCGTTCCTTGCGATACGATTGTCATGTGCACGGGCCAGGTGAGCGAGCGGAGTCTTGCGGATGCGTTGACCGAGGCAGGTGTGGCTTGCCACGTGATTGGGGGGGCTGACTTTGCCGCCGAGTTGGACGCCAAGCGGGCGATCGATCAGGGCGCGCGACTGGCGGCATCATTCTGAAGAAAGCCTTTTAGTTCATCCAGAATGAGGCATGGGTTTTCCTCATGGGCGAGGTGACCCACTCCCGCCAAAGACTTCACCGTTGCGTTTGGAAGTCGCGCGGCAGCACGCTGGGCCACTTCGGGTGGTACTGCCGTGTCGTCCTCACCGGTTAGGAACAAAACCTTGGCATCGATATCGGGCAGATCCGCGACGAGGTCGTCCAGCGACCAGCGGGCCATCATCTGAAGGGCCCCGTTGACGTGGGACCGGTCTGCCGTCAACCGACTGTAATAGGTCAGTCCCTCGTCATCGATTTGCGATCCCGTTCCGGTGATCAGGCGGCGCGCGCGCGCCTGTGTGGCCCCAAACGCAAAAAAGTTCGCGGTGAACGGGTTTGCGGCCAGCATCTTGGCAAGAAACGGAAACAACCAGCCCGCAACGCCCTCAAAGTTGTCGAGCGCCGGGTTGATGCCGATAATCCTCGGTACTCCGAGTGTCTGCGACAAGCGGAGCGCGATAGCGGCTCCTGCCGAATGGCCAATGATGGCGACCGGATCCCAGTTTTGCGACTTCACCAGTTCGGTCAGATCGGCAGTCATCTCATCAAGGCCCGAGCGCTGGGCGTTAGGGGATTGGGTAAAGCCCTGTCCAGGCAAATCCACGGCTAACACGCGGTTGTTCCGCGCCAGGTCCGGGATCAGGGCCCTCCAGGTGTGGGTCGAGGCACCGGCGCCCGGCAACAGCAACAGGTCAGGGCCGCTGCCCGCGATCTGGACGTGCCAGCGATGCGGGCCGGTGATGATGCGGGTCGAAAGCTCGGGCAAGCTCCAGCTCTTGAGGTCACGCTCCCAGTCCATGGTCGAACGCCGCCCCCAGTGTCTTGCTCATACGTTCGGCATTTGCGCGCGGCAGCGGGAGATAAGTGCCCGCCATTTCTCTGGCAAGGGTTGCAAGTGCTGGTTGGGGGCGCGTGCCGAGGTCGAGAACGATTGCGGGTACGCCCATGGAACGGATCCAACGGGCCATACTGCGGGCGTCCTGCCCGGCTTGTTCACGGTTGCCACGGCCATCCAGGGCGATGTTGGCACGGCCATCGGTGAGAATGGCCAAGGTCGGGCTCAGCCCGTGGTGGCGCGCGCTTTCTGCCTGCATGGCCGCAGCTTGCAACCCGCGGGCCAGCGGGGTGCCACCGCCGCCGGGCAACTCGGCGAGGCGGCGCTTGGTTTGAACGAGCGACCGGGTGGGGGGCAGTAAGAGCTGCGCCTCGTCTCCTCGAAAGGCGATAAGCGCAACGTGATCGCGGGTTGCGTAGGCGCGGGACAGCAACAATTCGACCGCCCCCTTCGCCTCACCCAGTCTGGCCAAAGCCGATGACCCCGAGGCGTCGACGGCAAAGATGATCAAGCGGTCGGATTTATCCTCGAACCGTTTCAGGTGGATGTCGGACGGGAAGACCCGGATTGGGCCGCCGGGTTGCTTGCCGCGAAGTGTTTGCCAGGGGGCGGCGGTGCGCAAAGTGGCGACCAGATCGATGCGCGAGGTGCCGTCAAGGCGGCCGGGGCGCGACGGCAGAGGGCGGCCCCGTCGGTTGCCGCGCTTGCGTTGCCCCGCGCCCGAGCCTTTGCCGCGCGATGCGTCACTATTTCGAAGGTTTTCGAGCAGGTTCTCGGGGAGAACGGCGCGCACAGCCTCGATGAGCATGTCTTGCGGAAGTGTCTCGCTTTGGGTCTTGTTCCGGGTTTGCTCGGGTTGTTCACTAGGTGTTTCCGGTTCTGGTTGTTCCGGTTCCGGCACCTGTATGGCGCGGGGGGCAAGGACCAGTTCGGTCGCAACGCGCAGGTCTTCGGCGTCTGGCGCACCCCGCCCGTTCAAAGCGGCGTGCAGGCGGGCCGCATGCATCGCAAATTGCGGTGGCCGCAGTGTGTCAATGCCAAGCCGGGCGGCCAGCCGCGTAAGCTCCGTCACTTCCATGGGCGTCTTTCGAGGCTTCGGGCTTTTGTCTTTCGACAGTATCCTGGTGTTTGACCGGACGAGCATTGCCGGAGTTGCCTCCAACCGTCCGATTCCGTCCAGCGAGACATCGAAGGCCACGCGCTCAACCAGGGCGGCGGGCGCGCCTTCGTCAGGTTCCGCACCTTCGTCGAGCAGGATCAGCGTCAGGTCAAGTTGCGCGTCAAGCTGTGCGGCGATCAGGGCCGCAATGTCTGGCGGGCATCGTTCGGCCATGGTCAGGACGCAGGTGCCGGGCGTTTCCAAAAGACCCGTCGACGCCGTCAGTTTGCCGGTGGCCAGCGTCTGGGTGAAATCTAGGCCGCCCAGAAGGGCGTCGCGGGACATGGCCGGGTGCAATTTGCGGATAGGTCCAAGGAGGCGATGAAGCCCGTCGAGGTACATGTCGCGCACAGGGCCGGATCTCGCCCTTAAAGTCAGGCCACGAAGCCGTGTCGGCTCGGCAGCAAGCAGCTTGAGCGCAAGACAAGCGCGCGCCCAGGCCGCTTGACCCGGGCTCACCCCAAAACCTCGTCAACGGTCCGCATGACGCGGCTGGTCGATCCGGCCTCGTCCAGCGGGTCGCGGCGGAGGCGGTGCGCAAGGGAGAGGGGGGCGACGGCCCGCAGATGATCGCGGGTCAACGCGTCAGCGCCTTCATACGCAGCCAGCGCGCGCGCCGACTTGAGCAGCGTCAGCTCGCCGCGCAGCCCATCCGCGCCCAGTGTTACGCAGAGTTGAGCGCAGTCTCGCAGAATGGGCTTTTTCGTCTCTATTGCAGCCAGTTTCTCGCGCGCCTCAAGAATCCGTTCGCGGATTTCCCTGTCCTTTGGGCGAAAGCGCCGCATGAAATTCTTTGGGTTCGTCTCGAACGCGTCGCGGCGTTTCACGACCTCGATCCGCTCTTCTATATCATCGGGGGACCGCACTTCGACGGAAAGGCCGAACCGGTCGAGCAGTTGCGGGCGCAGCTCGCCTTCCTCGGGGTTCCCGGATCCGACAAGGACGAAACGGGCCGGATGCCGGATGGACAGACCTTCGCGCTCGACCACGTTTTCGCCGGACTGTGCGACATCCAGCAGTAGATCGACGATATGGTCTTCGAGCAGGTTCACCTCATCGATATAAAGATAACCTCGGTTCGCCTGGGCCAGAAGGCCGGGCTGAAAGGCTTTTTCTCCACGTGTGAGCGCGCGTTCGATATCCAACGCGCCAGTCACTCGATCCTCCGTCACGCCCAAAGGCAGGTCGACGACCGGTGTCGGGCGCGAGGTTACTTCTTTCGTCTCTAAACCGGACCAATCAGGCACGTCCCTAGGTGTTTCCGAGTTCACGGGGCAACCCTTTACGGCGGTGATTTCCGGCAAGAGTGCGGCAAGCGCGCGGACCGCGGTGCTTTTGCCAGTGCCGCGATCGCCGAACACCAGCACGCCGCCCAGCGTTGGGTCGATGGCTGTCAGGATCATCGCGCGCTTCATGTCGTCCTGACCGACGATTGCAGAAAATGGGAAGGCTGTGGTCATGTGGTTGGCAGTGTCTTCAAGGGGCTTTCACCGTTCCAGCTACCCTCGTCGCCAAGGATACGGAAGCGCGCATAGAGTTCCTCGCGAAACCAGTTGCCCTCGCGCACGGCCGCGACGGCCTGTGCATGCGGCCCGGACTTGTCACGGGCAAAGGCAGCCATCGAGGATGTGTTGGGCCAGATCGAAAAGGTCACCTGGTGAAACAGAGGCACTTCGCCGATCCCGATCTTGAAGGCGACGTTCTTGTCCTGACCGATCACGGAGCTGATATCCGGCACGCGGCGCCAGAAGCGCATCAGTGCATGCGGCCTAAGCGTGGCGCGGGTCAGCGCCGCGAGAGGGCCCTGATAGCCAGGGCTTTGCACCGAAAATGGTGAAACGCCCGACCACGCGCCCCATGTCGACACCGGCGTTAGAAAGATCGTCCAGGTCTCACTTGCCCGCGCGCGGTATCGTTCGAAGATGGCGGCACTTTCCAGCCGCAGTCGCGCGGTGTCTTCGTCCGGCCAGACGCAGAGCATGCCGTAGACGCCGGTGTTCGGCTTGGGCGTGAAACCTTCGCCGGTGCCGGAACCACACAGCTTCCAAAAGGTGAGGTCGTCGACGCGCGACATGCTTGGGCGCGCGAGACCCATCATTGCCAAGGCCCAGAGCCGCGCCGAAAGGCCGTCAAAACGATGGAGGGTGAGCGTGACGGTTTGGATGGCCGGCTCCCAAAGAGAGGTGTCAACTTTATCTTACATTTTTCTCGTGATACGAAAGAATTGTCAATTCAAACTGACAGGTATAGCGTCAATCGTATGACACGCTCCGATCCGACTTTGTCCACTCTGATTCCCTCGGCGAATGCGCCGCGCGCCGTCGTTATCGGCGCCGGTCTTGGTGGATTGGCGTCTGCCATGCGACTTGGCGCGAAGGGGTACAAGGTGACCCTGATCGACCGGTTAGACGGCCCGGGCGGGCGCGGATCAGCCATCGAGAAGGATGGCCATCGGTTCGACCTCGGGCCAACGATCGTGACTGTTCCGAAGGTTTTTGAAGAATTGTGGTCGGCTTGCGGCCGCAGTTTTCACCAGGATGTCGACCTTAGACCAATGGACCCCTTCTACGAGATTCGCTGGCCCGACGGGTCGGTGTTCAAAGCCACCCAGGACACGGATGCTGTGCGGGCCGAAGTTGCCCGGCTCTCGCCCGGGGATGCCAAGGGCTATGACCGGTTCCTCAAGGACAGTCAGGCGCGGTACGAATTTGGTTTTGAGGATCTGGGCCGGCGGTCCATGCACAAGCTTTGGGACCTGATCAAGGTGCTGCCGCGATTCGCGATGCTGCGCGCCGACCGGTCGGTCGCAAGCCACGCCGCCAAGCGGTTCCGCGACCCGCGCCTTCAGATGGCATTTTCCTTCCACCCGCTGTTCATCGGGGGCGATCCGTTTCGCGTTACCTCAATGTACATTCTGGTCAGCCATCTCGAGAAGGAGTTCGGGGTCCACTATGCCATCGGCGGGGTTGAGGCCATTGCCAAGGCCATGGTTCGTGTGATCGAGGATCAGGGGGGGCTGGTGCGATTTGGTGCCGAGGCCGACGAGATTCTGATCGACAAGGGTCGGGCCCGTGGTGTCAGGCTTGCGAATGGCGAGTTGCTGACCGCGGATGTCGTCGTCTCGAACGCCGATAGCGGCCACACCTATGATCGACTCTTGCGGAACCATCAAAAGCGGCGCTGGACATCGCCGCGCCTGAAACGCACGCGGTGGTCGATGGGGCTGTTCGTTTGGTACTTCGGGACGAAGGGCACGCGCAATCTTTGGTCGGATGTCGGGCACCACACGATCCTGAACGGGCCGCGCTATAAGGGCCTGATCGACGACATCTTCATCAAGGGTCATCTGGCTGAGGATATGAGCCTCTATGTTCACCGACCCAGCGTGACCGACCCGACCGTCGCTCCCGACGGCGACGACACCTTTTATGCACTGAGCCCCGTTCCGCATCTGGGTCACGACGAACATGTGGACTGGTCGGAGATGGCCGAGCGCTATCGCGCGCGGGTTCAGAACGTCTTGGAAGACCAGCTTTTGCCCGGTTTAGGGACACATTTGACCGCGTCCGAGGTGTTTACACCCGAGACATTCCGCGATCGCTATTTGTCACCGCTCGGTGCCGGTTTCTCGATCGAGCCACGCATCCTGCAAAGCGCGTGGTTCCGCCCGCACAATGTGAGCGAAGAGGTCAAGGGTCTTTATCTGACCGGCGCGGGAACGCATCCCGGCGCCGGTTTGCCCGGCGTTGTTTCAAGTGCTGAAGTATTGGCCAAACTGGTGCCTGATCCGGAGGTTGTGCGATGATCGATCCCCGCGATATGGAGCATTGCCGCGAGACGATCCGGCATGGCTCGCTATCCTTTCATGCAGCCTCTCGGTTGTTGCCCGCGCATGTGCGTGATCCGGCCTTGGCGCTTTATGCGTTTTGCCGCCTTGCGGATGACGAAGTTGATCTCTCCAACCGCAAACAAGCAGCAGTGGACGACCTTCGTGAGCGGCTGGACCTGGCTTACAATGGGCAGCCGCGCAATGCCGCACCAGACCGGGCGTTCACGGCTGTGGTCGAGATGTTCGACATGCCCCGCGCTTTGCCGGACGCCCTGCTTGAGGGGCTCGCCTGGGATGCCGAGGTGCGACAGTACCCGACCCTTTCGGACCTCACAGCCTATAGTGCACGTGTCGCAAGCGCGGTCGGTGTGATGATGTGCGTGCTGATGGGTGTCCGCGACCGACATGCACTTGCGCGCGCCGCCGATCTTGGCGTGGCCATGCAACTGACAAACATCGCGCGTGATGTGGGCGAGGACGCGCTTGAAAAGCGTCTCTATCTGCCGCTGGAATGGTTCGAGCACGCTGGTATGGAACCGGAGGCGTTCTTTGCCGACCCGCAGGGGACCAAAGCGGTGCGCGCTATGGTCAAACGCCTATTGATCGAAGCCGAGCGGCTTTACATCCGTTCCGAGGCGGGCATTGGGGCACTGCCGCTTACAACCCGTCCGGGCATATTCGCTGCGCGCTTTATCTATGCAGCCATCGGGACGCGACTGCGCGCCATGGGGCATAACTCGGTCGGCGCACGCGCGATCACGTCGCGGTCGCAAAAGACCGTATTGGCGGGATGGTCACTTGTGCGTACCGGTATGACGGTGGTCATGCCGCGTTCGCCCATGATCCTGGCGCGGCCGCTGCCGGAAACCGTGTTCCTGGTCGATGCGGCGGCAGATCCCGAAAAAGCGCATTGGAGCGATACCGTGACCGACGCGCTTGCCAGCCTGAAACAGCAGGAGCTGGCGCGCGCGGAGCATACGTTTTCCGATCAGCGCGCCGACGGGGTGACACTATGACCTGGGTCCTGTTCGGCGTCTTTCTTTGTGCCTGTGCCGCTGCGGGAACAACGGGTGGCCTGTTTCAACCGGGTGAGTGGTATCGGTCGCTGAACAAGCCCACCTGGACCCCGCCGGACTGGTTGTTCCCCGTGGCCTGGAGCCTTTTATACCTGTGTATTGCCGGCGCTGCTGCGCGCGTTGCGAATGCGGAAGGCAGCGGACTTGCGCTTGCGCTTTGGTCGTTGCAGATCGCATTGAACACCCTTTGGACCCCGGTTTTCTTTGGTCTGAAGAAAATCAAGGCGGGTTTTGGTGTGCTGATCGCGCTTTGGCTGTCGGTGGCCGCCTGTATGGTCGCGCTTTGGGCGGTCGACTGGATTTCGGGGCTTTTGTTTGTGCCCTATCTGGCCTGGGTCACAGTGGCAGGTGCGCTGAACCTTTCGGTCTTGCGGCTCAATCCAGCCGAGGCTGGATAGTTTTCGAGCTAGAACAGCCAATTCCGGCGGCGCGGGACACGCACGGCAATCATCGGCATTAACAGATTTGATCTGAACCGGCGCAAATCCAACGCTTCGTGCACGCCCACGGTTTCCACGCCGTCCAGCTGCGTCCGAACCATCGAGCGTGCATAGAACGGCGCATCCAGCATCGCCATCGCCTGATGGGGACGATAGCCGGAATCGGCACGCGTTTCGCGGGCGACGGCCCAAAGTGATCGGCTGAACCTGGCCTTCGGCGGTGCCTGGTTCTCGGCGACCTGGCCGTCCCTGGTAAAGGTCAGAGCGGTTGCCAGTTCGCTGCCGTCGCGGCGACGGGCATCGTAGAAACATGTGGCGCCGGTTTCTGTCGGATAGCGCCCCCAGGTCCAGGTGTCGAAGTCAGCCTCAAGCGCGCGGGTGCCGAAATTGGCATCGAAATAGCCGTGCCCGTTCCATTGCCAACCGGGCGCTTCGAGATCGACTTCGATATCGGATACCGGGGCGAAGGGTCGCCAGATATGCGTGCCGTCCTCGGTCAGGGCGACCTCGGCACTCGTGATCGCAGATGGCTTAACGGTTATGCGGCCACGCACCCGGGTGACCAGCGGCAAAGCCCCGATCTCGTCTATGTCGATGTGAAGGTTCGTGCCGTCCCAATGCAACGATGAGGGGCCGACGGTAAACGTGCTGTCGGTCTGTCGGAGGGCAGGGCGCCCCCGGTCGGTCATGGTGAACCGGCCGCCCGGGCCATAGGTGGCGACGTTGATGCAGACATGGTTGTGGGGGTCCTTGCGCCCGGACCAGCGGTACCAGGGGGAAAAGACCGAGCCGATGAAGGCGATGACCGACACGGCGCGGGTGCCATCGTCGCTGATCCCGTCGATATACCACCAGGCATAGCCGTCTGGCGGAACGGTCAGGTCGAAACGCGGTCCTTCAAGATCGCCTCGGCCGCATGCTTGCCGGAGAGGGCCGCCATCGGCACGCCCGCCCCCGGATGCGTTCCCCCGCCCGCCAGATAGAGACCGGGGATCGCCGTGCGCGCCCTTGGCCGTTTCAGCGATGCCGTCATCCCGTGCGGTGATTGACCGTAGAGCGCCCCTGCGCTGGCCGGAAACAGCGCTTCGTACGTCGCCGGGGTGGCCAGCGATGAGATCGGAGGGATCGGATCGAATCGTATCCCGAAGCGTTCCAGGGTTTGAAAGGTCGTTTGGCGGCATGTCTCTTCCTCGTCTGACGGCGGGGCAGCTTCGGTCAATGGGGCGGCGTTGAGAATGATCTCAAACCGTTCGGGGCCTTCGGGCACCGCACCGCTGCCGCGATCCTCAGCGCAGATGTAAACGGTTGGATCCAGAGGCATCGTGCCTTGTTCGATGGCCTCGAACTCATCCGTTGCGGACGCGCCGAAGAATACGTTGTGATAGGCAAGGTCAATAGGTGCGTGTGCCTTGGCAGCAAAGCTCCACACCCGGGCCGAAAAACTGCGCGGCGCCGTGCGCGTGATGGCGGCCACGGTTTTTACATCGGCACCGAGTTTGCCGGTAGCGAGCGCGCGAGGATCTCCTGCAAAGACGATTGTCTCGGCGCTCAGTGTTTCGCCGTTTGGGAGTCGTATTCCGGATGCCCGACCGTTCGCAGTAACGATCTCGTCGACGGGGGTGCCGAGGCGGAGCGTGCCACCGATGGCCTGGAATCGTTCGGCCAGCGCCGTGGCAAGCCGGTGCATCCCGCCATCAACCCGCCAGACACCCGCGGCTTCCGCTTGCCAGACCAGTGAAAGGATCGCAGGCGCGACCAACGGGCTGCCGCCCACATAGGTGGCATAACGACCGAAAAGTTGCACGAGACGCGGGTCCGCGAACCGCCGTTGCAAGTGTTTCCTGAGCGTGGCGAAGGGCGACAAAACCGGCAGATGCCGGGGTTTTGCAAGTGCCGCTTTTGCCAGTTGCGGAAGCTGCGGGTCAGGGTGCAGCATCATCGGTGCACTGAACTGGTCGAACAGGCTGGCGGCCTCGTCCGAGAACCGCAAGTACTCCTTGGCGACCGTTGCATTGGCAAATCGCGTGATGGCCCGGGCGTTCTGCTCGTGATCGCTGGTCAAGTCTAGGCTAGTGCCATCGGGCCAGAAGTGCCGGGCAAGCAGGTCTTCCCTTATCAGGGTGGCGTGATCCTCAAGCCGGGCACCGGTGCTTGCGAACAGGTCATCGAAAACGTGCCGCATCGTCAGTACGGTTGGCCCTGCATCCACTGGCCCGGCCTCGGAGGGTACGGTGCGCATCTTGCCACCCGGCCAAGCATGCGCGTCGAACAGCGTCACGTGATGCCCCGATGCCTGAAGCCGGAGTGCCGTGGCTAGGCCACCGATCCCAGCGCCGATCACCAATGCTTGCGGCGATGGATCGTTCAATTGGTTCGCATCGAACATGGATGAATTGTTGACTCCATGCGGCTTAGTGTCCAGTCTAATTGACACATGTATGTCAAATCAGCGCGACATACTGGACTTATGGAGGCCCGTGTGGACCTGAAAGCCAGAATAAACACCGCCGTTCGAAGTGCCGTGCAGATGGGCCAGACAGCCCCGGCTCCGGCCCGGTTGGCCGCAGCGCTTGAGTACGCGACGACACCGGGCGGTGCACGCATCCGTCCCACGATCCTTGTCTCGGTCGCCATGGCCTGCGGCGACGACAAGCCAGCCATCACCGACGCGGCAGCAGCAGCGCTTGAGTTGATGCATTGCGCATCGCTGGTGCATGACGATCTGCCCGCCTTTGACGACGCTGACATGCGGCGCGGCAAGCCCTCGGTGCATCGTGCCTTTTCGGAACCATTGGCAGTACTGGCGGGCGACAGTCTCATCATGCTCGCGTTCGAGGTTCTGGCGCAAAGCGCTGGTCGCGACGCCATGCGCAGTGCCCGGCTTGTGCTGACGCTCGCGCGTCAGTCCGGTATGCCTGGCGGCATTTGTGCGGGCCAGGGTTGGGAAAGCGAAGAGAAGATAGACATGCGCGCCTATCACCGGTCCAAGACAGGAGCGCTTTTTGTTGCCGCGACCCAGATGGGTGCCGTTGCAGCGGGTCAGGACCCCGAGCCATGGGCCGAATTGGGCGACCGGATTGGTGAGGCGTTCCAGGTGGCCGACGATCTTCGCGATGCCGTGTTCGACGCCGAAACGCTTGGCAAGCCAGTTGGTCAGGACGACCGGCACGGGCGCCCGAACGCGGTCGCTGAACTGGGCATCGACGGTGCGACGCAGCGGTATCATGACATTCTGAACGGCGCGATTTCGTCGATTCCCTCCTGTCCGGGTGAGGCGATGCTGGCGCAGATGGTCAATATGCAGGCCCGCCGTCTGACACCATCGGCTGCTGCGTCGCGCGCCTGAGATGGCGTTCATGCCGAACACCCGGCGTGCAACATTGGACGGCTGGCTGAACCGGTTGGTGGCGCGCCCAAGATTTCAGGAGTTCGCGGATCGTGTACCCGGTGTCCGACGCCTTGCGCGCCGCGATGGGGCTGAAATTTTCGACATTGTGCAGGGCTTTGTTCGGTCGCAAGCGTTGTACGCGCTTGTGTCGTTCGAGATTCCCGAACGTTTGATGGATGGCCCTGCTTCGGTTGAGATGCTGGCACTCGCCACATCCACCCCGCAGGATCGCATGCAAATCCTGCTTCAGGCCGGGGCTGGTATGGGGTTGCTCAAGCGCCGGAGAGACGGGCGCTTCGGACTGACGCGCAAGGGTGCAGCGATGGTCGGTGTGCCGGGGCTTCGGCAGATGATTCTGCACCACGGCGCCTTTTACCGCGACATGGGTGACCCCGTCGCTTTGCTGAAGGGCGAAGCCGAGACCGAGCTTGCAGGATTCTGGCCCTATGTCTTCGGCGCGACCAGCGAGGTTGATGCCGATGTGACGCGAACCTATTCCGATCTGATGGCCGACAGTCAGCGGATGGTCGCAAAAGATACACTGGCCGCAGTATCACTGAGCGGCGTGTCCCATCTTGTTGATATCGGCGGCGGCTCCGGTGCGTTTCTCAGCGCTGTTGCACAAGCCTACCCGGATACTCGGCTGACACTCTTCGATCTCCCGCCGGTGATGCCGTCGGCATGCGAGCGACTGAAGCGGCAGGGTCTGGCCGGACGAATCGAACTGGCAGGCGGGTCGTTCCGGGACGATCCTCTCCCCAAAGGCGCAGACGCGTATTCTTTGATCCGCGTTCTCTACGATCATGACGACGCAAGCGTGACCCAATTGCTTGCCAAGGTCTTTGCGGCGCTGCCCTCCGGCGGGCGGCTGGTTATCTCAGAGCCGATGTCGGGTGGGGCGACCCCTGATCCGATCACCGATGTATACTTCGCCTTCTATACGCTTGCGATGCGGACCGGGCGCACACGGTCGGCCGAAACTATTGGCAAGATGTGCCAGAACGCAGGATTCCGGGCCGTTCACGTGCCGCGCCCAGCGCGCAGTTATGTCACGTCAGTGGTGACCGCAGAGAAGCCCTGACAACTCAAGCCAGGTCTGTCAGTTTTAGTTGACAGTCAGTATTGTCAGTTTAAAATGACAGAAGCAAAATGGGGCCAGAAGTGAGTCTGTCCTCGTTCGCTGGGAGAGAAGAGGTGCAACTTGGACACGCTGGCTGTCCTTCTCAAAGGTCCGGAAGACCTGGCGCTTGAAACGCTGGGGCTGACCGATCCCGGTCCCGAAGACATTGTCGTTGAGATCAGCCATTCCGGGATCTCGACCGGAACCGAAAAGCTCTTCTACTCAGGAAAAATGCCGCCCTTCCCTGGCATGGGTTATCCCCTTGTCCCCGGGTACGAGGCTGTCGGTGAAGTTGTTGAGGCAGGCGCATTGTCCGGCCTCAGCGTCGGCGACCGCGTCTTTGTTCCCGGCTCAAACTGCTTTGAAGGCGCGCATGGCCTGTTCGGTGGGGCAGCCCGCCGCGTGGTGACATCGGCGGATCGCGTGACCCGCATCGATCCCGGCTTTGGCGCTGAAGGTGCGCTTTTGGCCCTGGCAGCTACGGCGCGCCATTCGATGGCCGGTCTTCGCAAGGATGTGCCTGACCTTATCGTTGGGCATGGTGTTTTAGGTCGCCTGCTGGCGCGCCTGACGATTGCCGCCGGTGCGCCTGCGCCCATGGTCTGGGAAGTGGACGAAACCCGTCAGGCTGGCGCCATCGGTTATGACGTGATCCATCCCAATGATGATGAGCGGCGCGATTACAAGGCGATCTATGATGCGTCCGGTCGCGGCGATCTGTTGAACGACCTGGTGGGTCGCATCTCGCGGGGCGGTGAGATTGTGCTGGCCGGGTTCTATACCGAGCCGCTGAGTTTTGCCTTCCCACCGGCCTTCATGAAAGAAGCGCGGTTCCGCGTTGCGGCGGAATGGACGCCCGATGACCTGAACGCAACGCGCGCGTTGGTCGAAGGGGGTGCGTTGTCGTTGGGCGATCTGATTACCCACGAAAGCCCGGTGTCCGACGCGCCGTCCGCCTATCGGACAGCGTTCAGCGATCCCGCATGTCTGAAGATGATTCTGAATTGGGAGGCCACGGCTTGAAAGACGAGATACCGAACCTTTCCGACTACAATGATCGCCTGCGTGACGAAGCGGCGGAACCCACACTTGAGGTGCCGCAGGGCGAGCCCACGAAGAAGACGCAGATCATCGCAATCTATGGCAAGGGCGGGATCGGCAAGTCGTTCACGCTAGCCAACCTGAGCCACATGATGGCCGAACAGGGCAAGCGCGTGTTGCTGATCGGATGCGATCCGAAAAGCGACACCACAAGTTTGCTCTTTGGCGGCAAGGCCTGCCCAACGATCATAGAGACGTCGACCCAGAAGAAATTGGCTGGCGAAGAAGTTGCCATCGGCGATGTCTGCTTCAAGCGCGGCGGCGTCTTCGCCATGGAACTCGGTGGTCCCGAAGTTGGGCGCGGCTGTGGCGGACGTGGCATTATCCATGGTTTCGAACTGCTTGAGAAGCTCGGTTTCCACGACTGGGACTTCGACTTTGTCCTGCTCGACTTTCTGGGTGACGTTGTCTGCGGCGGGTTCGGTCTGCCGATTGCCCGCGACATGGCGCAAAAGGTGATCCTGGTGGGATCGAACGACCTGCAATCGCTTTATGTGGCCAACAACGTTTGTTCTGCCGTGGAGTATTTCCGCAAGCTTGGCGGAAACGTTGGCGTAGCTGGCCTTGTCGTCAACAAGGATGATGGCTCGGGTGAGGCGCAAGCCTTTGCCAAGGCCGTCGACATTCCGGTCCTCGCCAGCATTCCGCAGGATGATGATCTGCGGAAAAAGTCGGCCAACTACCAGATTGTCGGCACGGCAGAGGGTCCTTGGGGCGGCTTGTTCGCCGAGTTGGGCCTGAACGTGGCCGAAGCACCGCCGCTGCGCCCGACCGCGCTGAATCAGGACGAACTGCTGGAACTGTTCGACGGCAGCGAAACTGGTGCCGGTGTCGTGCTGGAACCCGCAACCGATCAGGACATGCGCGGTAAGAATTCTGCACCGAAGGAAAGCCTGGAGGTGATTTATGACGATGCCTGATCCCCGCCTTCGCGATGAGTTGGAAGACCTGATCGAGAAGACGCCGCCCGACCGCGTACAGCGACTGCTCGATGACATTCGCCATTGCCCCCCGCTTCCCGCGTCGACCCACAAATCAACGGACAGGCTCCAGTGACCGACGAAGTCACATACGACACCGCCGGCGAGGCTGAGGTAATCCGGGGCGAAGCGCGCGGCGAGACACCTGATCTGGGTGTGGGCGCTGGCGAAGCGCTGGGCTGCCACTCGGGCTCGACGATGGAAGAGGCGGCGCGCCAGGCCGGACAGTCCGACCTTCTTGACCGCTATGCGGTCGACTATCCGCAAGGGCCGCATGACAAGCCGCAATCGATGTGCCCCGCCTTCGGGTCCTTGCGTGTCGGCCTAAGGATGCGCCGTGTTGCGACCGTTTTGTCGGGCTCGGCCTGCTGCGTCTACGGCTTGACTTTTGTCAGTCATTTCTACGGTGCCCGCCGCTCGGTCGGTTACGTGCCGTTCAACTCCGAAACCTTGGTCACTGGCAAACTGTTCGAAGATATCCGCGACAGCGTGCATGAGCTGGCCGATCCTGATCGATATGACGCCATTGTCGTCACGAACCTCTGCGTCCCGACCGCATCCGGCGTGCCACTGCGGTTGCTGCCGGATGAAATCAACGGTGTGCGTATCGTTGGGATCGACGTGCCGGGTTTCGGCATCCCGACCCATGCCGAGGCGAAAGACGTGCTGGCGGGCGCGATGCTGAACTACGCCCGCAAAGAGATCGAGGCTGGTCCGGTCGCGCGCCCCGAAAGCGGTGTTGCGGATCGCCCGACAGTTTCGCTTTTGGGTGAGATGTTCCCGGCGGACCCGATGATGATCGGCGCGATGTTGGCGCCGATGGGCCTTGCCGCCGGGCCCGTTGTGCCCTGCCGTGAATGGCGCGAGCTCTACGCCGCACTGGACTGTGGTGCCGTTGCGGCGATCCACCCATTCTACACCGCGGCGGTCCGTGAATTCCAGGCAGCGGGTCGGCCCGTTGTCGGATCCGCGCCTGTGGGCCATGACGGTACTGCCGCTTGGCTGGCCGATATCGGCGATGCCTTTGGGCTGTCAGCCGACCAGGTTGCTGCGTCTCAGAATGCATTCCTCCCTGCCATTAAAGCGGCGCTGTCACAGGCCGGGATCAATGGCACGATCACACTCTCGGGCTATGAGGGCAGCGAGTTGCTGGTCGCCCGGTTGTTGATCGAAAGCGGGGCTTCGGTGCCGTATGTCGGCACAGCCTGCCCGAAGACACCCTGGAACGCCGCCGACGCCGAATGGCTGGACGCGCGTGGCGTCTCGGTCAAGTTCCGCGCGTCACTCGAAGACGATTGCGCTGCGGTCGAGGCGATCAAGCCCGACTTGGCCATCGGGACGACACCGGTTGTGCAAAAGGCCAAGGAAATGGCCATCCCCGCCCTTTACTTCACAAACCTGATTTCCGCGCGTCCGCTGATGGGGCCAGCCGGTGCCGGGTCATTGGCCGAGGTCATCAATGCCGCCATCGCGGGCAAGGACCGCATGGACAAGATGAACGCCTTCTTCGATGGCGTCGGCACTGGTGATACCGCTGGCATCTGGGAAGGTGATCCGAACCTGCGCCCCGATTTCCGTGCGGCACATCAGAAGAAGCTCGACAAGGCCGCACGCGCCAAGGCAGCGGAGGCGATGATCTAGTGGCGATTTGTGCACATAAATCGCCACAGCGCGAGGCAGCGATTGGCGCAGCCAATTGCGTTCGCGCTCGTGATGCACGAGGTGCAGCATGCTGATCCAGGATCATGACAGGGCTGGCGGGTACTGGGGCGCAGTGTATGCCTTCTGTGCCGTCAAGGGCCTGCAAGTCGTGATCGATGGACCCGTCGGGTGCGAGAACCTGCCGGTGACATCCGTGTTGCACTATACCGATGCGCTGCCACCGCACGAGTTGCCGATCGTGGTGACCGGGCTTGGCGAAGAAGAGCTGGGCCGTGACGGGACCGAGGGCGCAATGAAACGCGCCTGGGGCACGCTCGACCCGGCGTTGCCTGCCGTCGTTGTGACCGGTTCAATCTCCGAGATGATTGGCGGCGGCGTGACGCCCGAGGGCACGAACATTCAACGATTCTTGCCGCGCACCATTGATGAGGATCAGTGGGAAGCGGCCGACCGCGCGATGACCTGGATTTTCACCGAGTTCGGCATGACGAAAGGTCGGATGCCGCGCGAAGCGAAGCGTGACGAGGGTGACAGGCCACGGGTCAACATCCTCGGCCCGATGTACGGCACGTTCAACATGCCGTCAGATCTGGCCGAGATCCGGCGTTTGCTCGAAGGGATCGGGGCCGAGGTCAACATGGTGATGCCGCTGGGCGCCCATCTGGCCGAGATGCGGAATCTGGTCAATGCCGATGTGAACGTCTGCATGTATCGCGAATTCGGGCGCGGTCTCTGCGAAGTGCTCGGCAAGCCGTACCTACAGGCACCGGTCGGGATTGAATCGACCACGCTGTTCCTGCGCAAACTGGGCGAGATGCTGGGGCTGGACCCTGAGCCGTTCATCGAGCGCGAGAAACACTCGACCATCAAACCGGTCTGGGATCTCTGGCGCTCGGTGACGCAGGACTTTTTCGCGACTGCAAACTTCGGGATCGTTGCAAACGAGACTTATGCGCGTGGTGTCCGGAACTTCCTGGAAAAAGATCTGGGGTTGCCTTGCGGCTTCGCGGTCGCGCGCGTGGCGGGGTCAAAGACCAACAACGAAGAAGTCCGCGCTCTGATCGGCGAGAAGAAACCGCTGATCGTCATGGGCAGCATCAACGAAAAGATGTACCTGGCCGAGGCGAAGGCGGGCCATGGCCCGCAGCCTGCATTCATTCCGGCCAGCTTCCCCGGCGCTGCCATTCGGCGCGCGACTGGTACGCCGTTCATGGGCTATGCCGGTGCGACCTATCTGTTGCAGGAAGTGTGCAACGGCCTCTTTGATGCGCTGTTCCACATTCTGCCGCTGGCCTCCGACATGGACGCCGCCGACGCGACACCGACCCGGCTGCGCGCCGATATGCCCTGGGACCCGGATGCCCAGGCCGAGCTTGACCGGATCGTCGCTACACACCCCATTCTGACCCGTATTTCCGCCGCCAAGACCCTGCGCGATGCCGCCGAGCATGCTGCGCTGGAACAAGGTGCAGAACGGGTCGTCATCGAAACTGTCAAAGCCCTGGCGCCCGCCTCGGCAGACGACGCGAGGGAGGAACACCCATGACTGACATGACCAACACACCGGCAGCACGCTCGCAAAGCCGGAAACGTGGGGTGGAGTTCCACATTTATTTCTCTCTCATCTTCATCCTGGCACTTCCCGTTGGAACGGAACGGTGGATTGCCAGCGTGGTGCGCAAGCGCTCGCTCGACACGCGGGGGCCGCTGGCCCGCGCCTGGGCGGATGCCGATCGTATCACCCCGCTCATTTTCTCGGCTTGAGCCCGCACGCCGAAAACCAGATCCCGAGGAGGTCACTCCAAGGGTCCCTGCCGCGAGGGTTTCGTGGCGTCAGCATAACGTTCCGGAGGAAAGTTCATGGCTGATAATACCGACCTGTCCTTTACAGGTCTCACCGACGAGCAGGCTCAGGAGCTGCACTCTGTCTATCTAGGCGGAATGTATCTCTTTGCGGGGGTAGCGATCGTCGCTCACCTCGCGACCTACATCTGGGCTCCGTGGTTCTGAGGGGATTGAAATGGCAAAATTTTACAAGATTTGGCTCATCTTCGATCCGCGCCGCGTGTTTGTGGCACAAGGCGTTTTCCTCTTCCTCCTGGCGGTGATGATTCACCTGGTGGTGCTTTCGAACGGTGTGAACTGGTTCGAGAATGCTGCTGCGTCTCGCACCGCTGTGGCCGAGTAACCACGGATCGCTTGATCAACATCGTTGTGGGCGGCGGCCCGCTGTCGCCCACAACAAATCGAGAACAATAGGCGGACCGCAGGCGGCCCCCTAAACGGAGAGTTAGAAGATGGCGTTGCTCAGCTTCGAAAGAAAATACAGGGTCCGCGGTGGGACGATCATCGGTGGTGATCTGTTCGACTTCTGGGTTGGGCCGTTCTATGTCGGGTTTTTCGGCGTTGTCGGCGCCTTTTTCGCCCTTCTCGGCACCATTCTGATCTTTTACGGCGCGGCGCAGCAAGGCGTCTGGAACCCTTGGCTCGTGAACATCGAACCGCCTGACTTGAGTTACGGCCTTGCCGCCGCACCGCTGAACGAGGGTGGTCTCTGGCAGGTCATCACAATTTGCGCTATCGGCGCATTCGTCAGTTGGGCGCTGCGCGAGGTTGAGATTTGCCGCAAGCTGGGCATGGGCTACCACGTGCCCTTCGCCTTTGGCTTTGCGATCTTCGCCTATGTCACGCTGGTTGTCTTCCGCCCGGTTCTGTTGGGCGCCTGGGGACATGGTTTCCCTTACGGCATCTTCAGCCACCTCGACTGGGTGTCGAACACCGGCTATGCCTATCTCCACTTCCATTACAATCCTGCGCATATGTTGGCGGTGACGCTGTTCTTCACCGTGACGCTCGCGCTTGCCCTGCATGGTGCGCTGATCCTCTCCGCAGCGAACCCCGAAAAGGGCGAGACGATGAAGACGCCGGATCACGAAGACACGTTCTTCCGCGACTTCATCGGTTATTCAATCGGGCCCCTTGGCATTCACCGGCTGGGGTTTCTTCTGGCCATCAACGCGGGCTTCTGGAGCGCGATCTGCATCATCATCTCGGGCCCCGTTTGGACAAAGGGCTGGCCCGAATGGTGGAACTGGTGGCTCGAGCTGCCGATCTGGGGCAGCCAGGTGGGGTTCTAAGACATGATTACGGAATATCAGAACATCTTTAACCAGGTGCAGGTGCGCGGCCCCGCCGAGATGGGAACCGACGACTATGGCACCCTGACGGAAGACCGGACCAAGAGTGCCACATTTTCGAGCCTGTTCGGCTGGTTCGCCAATGCGCAGCTTGGGCCAATCAACCTTGGTATGGCCGGCGTTGTCTCACTCGCGTCCGGCGTCATCTGGCTGAACATCGTGGGTTTCAACATGCTGGCGCAGGTCGGCTGGTCGATCCCGGAGTTCATCCGGCAACTGTTCTGGCTGGCGCTAGAGCCGCCCAGCCCGGAATATGGCCTGTCGATCCCGCCGTTGAACGATGGCGGCTGGTACATTATCGCCAGTTTCTTCCTGCTGTTTTCGGTGATGGCCTGGTGGTACCGGAGCTATCAGCTGGCAGCAGAACAGAAGATGGGCAAACACGTCTTCTGGGCCTTTGGCGCGGCGATCTGGCTGTTCCTCGTGCTGGGTCTCTTCCGCCCTGTCCTGATGGGGTCGTGGTCGGAAGCGGTGCCCTACGGTATCTTCCCGCATCTTGACTGGACCACGGCGTTTTCAATTAGCTACGGCAACCTCTACTACAACCCGTTTCACTGCCTGAGCATCGTGTTCCTCTATGGCTCATGCCTGCTCTTTGCGATGCACGGCGGCACAATCCTGGCGGTCACCCGTTATGGCGGTGACCGCGAGTTGGAACAGATCGTCGACCGCGGCACTGCCACGGAACGGGCAGCTTTGTTCTGGCGTTGGACCATGGGCTTCAACGCCACGATGGAAGGTATCCACCGCTGGGCCTGGTGGTTCGCGGTGCTGACACCCATCACTGGCGGCATCGGTATCCTGCTGACAGGCACTGTTGTCGACAACTGGTTCATCTGGGCTCAGGAGCATTACTTCGCCCCGACATATGACGGCGAGTATGGCTACGAGGCCTACCGGACCTACGAAGACTTCATCGGGAAGGAATGAGGCCATGGATCTCGAAAAACTCATGAAGTTCCCGGAATGGTTCGGCGACTGGAACAAGAAAAACCCGACGGACATCTATGGCCCGATCATTGTCATGGGTGCCTTGGGAACGGCGGTTCTGGCCGCCGTGGCTCTGGTCTCCTTCGGTCAACCCTTTGCGACGGACAGCCTGCAGACCGGGCCGCGCGGGCAAGGCATGTCAGTGCCTGAGTTCAAGGCTGACTTAGCGACGCCTGATCCCGACATCGCTGCGCTCGAAGCGATCGGGGATGTCGATGGTGATCTGATCGCGGCCATGCAGGCCTGGACCGGTATTCCCAACCTGTTCGAGGATCCCGACAGCTATCAATACGCCGTGGGTGCGATGATGATCGCTATGACCCAGAACATAAACGAAAACTGGGCGGGCCATGTCTATGCGAATGGCGATGTGGGTGTGACATGCTACACCTGCCATCGCGGGCAGGCGGTGCCTTCGGAGATCTGGTTCTCAATCCTTCCAGTGACCGAGCGTATGGCCGGATGGTCCGCCATCCAGAACCGGGCGACATCGCTGTCGCAATCGACATCGCTGCCATCGGATGCGCTGGAGGTCTATCTGCTCGATGATCAGACGATCGGAGTGCACGACCTGGAAAGCCGGGTCGCCGGCGTTCCGGGTCAAGACGGATACCCCGGCATTCAGCATGCCGAGCGCACCTATTCGCTAATGAACTACTTCTCCAACTCGCTGGGTGTGAACTGCGTGTTCTGCCACAACAGCCGCGCGTTCTATGACGCCGGACAGGTGACCCCGCAATGGGCGACAGCGAGCTTGGGTATCCTGATGGTTCAGGAACTTAACAACGACTACATCGTGCCGGCTGGCGCGCTCTTGCCCGAAGAGCGTCTTGGCCCCCGCAATGGTGATGAACCCAAAGTGGCCTGCAAGACCTGCCACAAAGGGTATCAGCAGCCGCTGCAAGGCACGAACGTAACTGGCGACTGGCCGCAGCTTATGTCCACCGAGGAGGTGGTCGAGCTGCCGTAACAGTCGCCTGACGAGGTTCGGTCCCGCGGGCAACAGGGGCCGGGCAATGGGGTGCACCATCCCGCATCCCAGTTCTGCCTAGCAGGACAAAACGGCGGCGCATTCTCCGTTCCCTGAATGCGCCGCCATACCCGCCCGCCAGGGAACGAAGGGAGCATTGCCATGAGCATCACGCACAGCCCATTGCTGGACACCATTGCCGGGCCGTCAGATCTGAAGCGCTTTTCCGATGTCGAACTTGATACGCTGGCCGGTGAACTCCGCCACGAAGTGATCGATGTGGTCTCGCAGACCGGGGGCCACCTTGGGTCGTCCCTGGGTGTTGTCGAACTGACAGTGGCGCTGCATGCGGTGTTCAACACACCAATGGACAAGGTCATCTGGGACGTAGGTCACCAGTGCTATCCGCACAAGGTTCTGACCGGTCGCCGCGATCGGATGACGACGCTGCGCCAGAAGGACGGTCTTTCGGGTTTCACCAAGCGCGACGAAAGCGAGTTCGACCCCTTCGGGGCCGCGCATTCGTCGACCTCGATCTCGGCAGCCCTTGGCTTTGCCGTGGGCCGCGACATGGGCCGCCCGACGGGTGATGCGATTGCAGTTATCGGCGATGGGTCGATCAGTGCAGGCATGGCCTATGAGGCGCTGAACAATGCGGGCGCCGAAGGGCGTCGGTTGATCGTGATCCTGAATGACAACGAAATGTCCATCGCCCCGCCTGTCGGCGCCATGTCCTCCTACCTCTCTGGTCTTTATGCTGCGACGCCCGCGCCGATGAAAGCGCTGGCTGAAGGCATGGAGGCGCTTATGCCGCCGCCTGTGCGTGAAGGTGCACGCCGCGCCCGGCAACTTGTCACTGGACAGGGACTGTCCGGCACTTTGTTCGAGGAGTTGGGCTTTGACTATGTCGGCCCCATCGATGGCCATGACATGGACCAGCTTCTGACCACGCTGCGTACCGTCAAAGCGCGGGCCGAAGGGCCGGTTCTGATCCACTGCTGCACGATCAAGGGCAAGGGCTATGCCCCCGCCGAAGAAAGTGCCGACAAGTACCACGGCGTCGCCAAGTTCGATGTCGAGACCGGCACACAGGCCAAATCGAAGCCAAACGCGCCCAGCTATACCAGCGTCTTTGGCAAGGCTCTGACAGATGAAGCGTCGCGAGATCCGCGCATTGTCGCGGTCAGCGCTGCAATGCCGGGCGGCACAGGGGTCAACATCATGGCGGACCGGTTTCCCGGTCGCGTGTTCGATGTGGGCATTGCCGAGCAACATGCGGTGACCTTTGCCGCCGGTATGGCCGCCAGCGGGCTGCGCCCGTTCTGTGCGATCTATTCCACGTTCCTGCAACGCGGCTATGACCAGATCGTGCATGACGTCGCCCTGCAGAACCTGCCGGTTCGGTTCGCTATCGACCGCGCAGGTCTTGTTGGCGCCGATGGGGCCACGCATGCGGGTGCCTTCGATGTCGCGTACCTTACCAATCTGCCGGGGTTCACCGTTATGGCCGCTGCTGATGAGGCCGAGTTAATGCACATGGTGGCGACGGCTGTGGAGCATGACGCCGGACCGATTGCGTTCCGCTATCCGCGGGGCTCGGGTGTTGGCGTCGACATGCCCGAGCGTGGCGAGGTTCTGGAGATTGGCAAAGGCCGGATCGTGCGCGAGGGCACCGATCTGGCGTTGCTGTCATTCGGCGCACATTTGTCCGAGGCGTTGGCCGCCGCCGAAAGACTTGAGGGCGACGGGATCAGTGTGACTGTGGCCGACGCCCGGTTTGCCAAGCCGCTGGACACTGCAATGATCGAAGCACTGGCGCGCAATCACGCCGGAATGATCACGTTGGAACAGGGGGCCGAGGGCGGTTTTGGTTCTGCGGTGCTGCACCATCTGGCGCGCACCGGGCACTTGGATGGGGATCTGGCGATCCGGCCTATGACATTGCCGGACCGATTCATTCATCAGGCCAGCCCGGCCGAGATGTATGCCGATGCGGGCCTGACAGTCGGAGATATCTGCGCGACGGCAACGGGCATCTTGCGACCAGACCAGACGATCATTGATCTGGGCGCGCGTGCCTGAAGACAGCAACAGGGCCGAAAGGATCAGAGGGCGTTGGCGCCGAAGATCTTTTCGCTGTGATCGCTGAGATAGATGCGCAGCCAAGGTGTGAAACGGTTTGGGAAACGCCCGACGGCCTGATGAAGCTCGCGGAACATCATCCAACGCGTTTCCATGACTTCCTCGGGGTTCGGCGCGATGTGAAGATCACTATCTGCTTCGGCGAGGAAGAGATCGACGACCTCATGTTCGATCAACCCGTTTCCGACATCCGCGCGATACTCGATGGTATCACGATGCACGGGGGCCAAACCGGTGATCCCCAGTTCTTCGGCCAGACGGCGGTTTGCACAATCCAGCGCAGTCTCATCCCAGTCTGGATGGGTACAACAGGTGTTCGCCCAAAGCCCGGGTGTGTGGTACTTGCCCATGGCACGGCGTTGGATCAGCACCTCGTCGCCCCGCAACACGAACACTGACACAGCCTTGTGGCGCAGGCCGCGCTGATGCGCTTCCAGCTTTTCAACGGGTGTCAGTTCACCATCCACCCAAGTGGGAATCATGATCGTCATACATGCTCCGGTCGGACGATGCCGGTCAGATGCGCCAGGTTTTTGACGCCGATCTTAAGATGGGCCATGGGCCGCGCGCGCACCAGTTTCTTGTTCATGTAGGCCTCGAACGTCAAGCGCTGCACGTCCACGTCGTGGCAGAGCGAGACAAAGCGTTCACGGCGCTCGTCGGATTTGTAATAAGCGTCTTGCATCGAGCGCAGGACCCGGAAGACCATCTTGTGTTCCCCCATGAAGAGCTTGCGGGCAAGCTGCAGGTCTTTCGCGCGCCCAGATGCCAGGCACGCAGCGGCAGCGGTGGCGGCCACGCGACCACCCATCATGGCATAATAGATACCCTCGCCCGAACTTGGTGCGACAACGCCGGCGGCGTCGCCTGCGAGGACAAGGTCACTGCCATTGTCCCACCGATCCATTGGCCGGAGCGGGATGGGCGCGCCTTCCTTGCGAAGCGTCTCGCAGTCTTCCAGCCCGGACGCTTTGCGCAGAGCCGCCGTAGCATCTTTCAGGTTCACATCAGGGTCTTCGGTGCCCATTCCGACGCTGGTGGTCGATCCGTGGGGAAAGACCCAGCCGTAGAAATCGGGCGAGATTGCGCCGTCATAGATCACGTCGCAACGTTCGGGGTCATAGATGTCTGTCCTGGGCGGTGCGGCGATGATCTCGTGATAGGCAAAAACCAGAGGCACCTTGTCCGCGTCCTTGACTTCCGCCCTGGCGACCTTGGACTTGGCACCATCGGCGCCGATGATCAGTTTGGTGGCAAGTGGCTTTTCCTCACCGCTGGCCTTCTCACGATAGATCACGCGTGTGCCGTTTTCATCGCGCTCGATGCGCACAAAGGTGCCTTCGTAGTATTCTGCACCCGCCTTGACGGCGCGATCACGCAGGAAGGGATCGAAATCCTTGCGATCCACCATGCCGACATAGCCGTTCTCGATCGGGATATCGACCTTGCGGCCAGTGGGCGAGATCATGCGCGCCGTCGTGACCTTGGTCAGCAACTGGTCTTCGCCAATGTCGAAGTCCTGCATCAGGCGCGGTGGGATCGCACCGCCGCATGGTTTGATCCGGCCCGCACGGTCGATCATGGCGACGTTTGCGCCGCTCCGGGCGAGGTCTTCTGCGGCCGTTGCCCCTGCGGGGCCGCCCCCGATGACGATGACATCAAACATGGCTATTCCCCT
>JBCCWG010000003.1:0-65211 GCA_039193985.1 Pseudomonadota bacterium | reverse complement strand
TGCGCGCGATGCAGACGCCTTCGTAGTTCTGCACACGGGTGCGCGTGCCCTCGGTCACCTTATAGCCGACGCGGATGGTGTCACCCGCCTTGAAATCCGGTGAAGGCGTGGAACGTGTGTTCCCGCTGCATTCGACCAATATCGACAGCATCACCGTTGTGCGCCGGGGCCGCGTGCGCCGCGCGAAGCTTTACTATCTGCGCTCGCGTCGCGGTAAATCGGCACGTATCGCCGAGGACACGACTTACAAGCCGAAGACCGCAAAGGCCTGATCCCATGAAAAAAGACACTCATCCCGAATACCACGTGATCGACGTCAAGATGACCAACGGCGACATCGTGCAGATGCGCTCGACCTGGGGGTCGGAGGGCGACACGCTTTCGCTTGATGTGGACCCGACTGTGCACCCGGCCTGGACCGGTGGCGGCACCCGCCTGATGGACACCGGCGGCCGCGTCTCGAAGTTCAAGAAAAAGTACGAAGGTCTCGGCTTCTAAGTCTGACCAAAGGCTATGTGATCGAAGACGCCGCGGGGTTCCGCGGCGTCTTTGTTTTTCGGCCCGCCAAAGCGTCATTGAGCTGAGACGGCTCGTCAACGGCATACTGGCAGAACTGTATCTGCCAGCCGTTCTTGCTGAGTTTGAGGAGGGAATAGACCGGATAAGGGCGCCCCAAAAGTACGTCGCCCGACTGCAGCACTCGGGCGACATGCGTTGCCGCGATCGTGTCGGCGTCGATGTAGTCAGCCGCGACGTTTTCCCGGACGATGGCTTTGACTGCGTGAACTGACCGGAACGCACGCATTGCGTCAAAAACACGTTCGATATCACGGCGTGTCTGAAGAATCCTCTTGGATTCGAAGGTCTCGATAATGAGCGGGGTGGTGAAATGCTTGATGAAGGCGTCGAAGTCACCCGAAGCCATGGCGTCGCCCGTTCTGGTCAGCATGTCGTTCGCGATATCTGCGGCAGTTGGTTTTCGTATCATGCGTTGTCAGATTGGCTCAGTTCGTCGAACCAGCCTAGAAAACCGCAGGTTTACGTGCAAGTCACTCTCAGGTGAAACCGCTGGTCTTGCTGGGCAATTTCGTTATCTTGCGCGTGCAGAAAAAGTTTCTGCACTGGCAAAAGAAAGGTCCCGCAATGTCACTCCAAGGAAAGACTGCCGTAATCACCGGGTCGAACTCGGGTATTGGTCTGGGCATTGCGCAGGAACTGGCCAAGGCCGGTGCAGATGTGGTGCTGAACTCGTTTACTGACCGGGATGAAGATCACGCCTTGGCTGCCGAGATTGCGACCGAGACCGGCGTGACAGCGCGCTACATAAAGGCTGACATGTCGAAGGGCGACGAATGCCGTGACCTGATTGAACAGGCAGGGGCCTGCGACATTCTCATCAACAATGCCGGCATTCAGAATGTGGACCCGATCGACAAGTTTCCGGTCGACAAGTGGGATGCGATCATCGCGATCAACATGAACTCGGCCTTTCATACGACGGCTGCTGCCTTGCCGATGATGCGCAAGGCCGGTTGGGGCCGGGTGATCAACATCGCCAGCGCGCATGGGCTCCGGGCGAGCCCTTTCAAATCGGCCTATGTGACGGCTAAGCATGGCATCGTTGGCATGACGAAAGTGGTCGGGCTTGAAACTGCGAAGGAGCCTATCACGGCGAATGCGATCTGCCCGGGCTATGTCCTCACGCCGATGGTCGAAATGCAGATACCCGACACTGCGAAAGAATATGGGATTTCCGAAGACGAAGCTGTCGAGAAGGTCATTTTGGCCAAGCAGCCATCGAAGGATTTTGTGACGGTTGCGCAATTGGCTGGCATCGTGACTTTCCTCTGCTCCGATGCCGCGAGCCAGATCACGGGCACGACGATTGCTGCTGATGGTGGATGGACCTCGCAGTAAATGCCGAAGGTCGGCATCAACCTGGCACTTCAGGGCGGCGGGGCGCATGGCGCCTTCACCTGGGGCGTGGTTGATCGGCTTTTGCAGGACGAAAACATCGAGATTGCAGGCATATCCGGCACGTCTGCGGGCGCGCTGAATGGCGCGGCCCTCAAAGCCGGGTTGGTCGAAAATGGACGGCAGGGCGCTCGCGACAACCTCAAGTGGCTCTGGGATCAGGTCAGCGGCATCGGCGATATGCGACTGGCGCATTGGATGAGCGCGCTGTTTCCGACGCCCGGCATGGTCAGTCAGAGCATCGAGTATTCGCTGCCCTATAGCATTGCAGATGCCTGGACGCGCATGGTCAGCCCTTACGCCTATGGCCCGTTCTATCAGAACCCGCTGAGGCGGATCGCCCAAGAATTTCACTATGATGATGTCTGTGCCGACAAGGGGCCAGCGTTCTTCGTCTCAGCCACCAATGTGAAGACGGGCAAGATCAGGGTGTTCTCGGGGTTGGAGATCAACCCGGACGTCATCCTTGCATCGGCCTGTCTGCCAACGATCTTTCAGGCGGTTACCATTGATGGCGAGGATTACTGGGACGGCGGGTACACCGGCAACCCAGCCCTCTTTCCGCTGTTCGAGCCTGACTTGCCCAGCGATATCGTGGTGGTGAACATCAACCCGCTTGAGCGCGAAGACACCCCGCGTGAGGCGCGCGACATCTTGAACCGGATCAACGAGATCAGCTTCAATTCTTCGCTGCTACGCGAGTTGCGGGCCATTCACTTCGTGCAACGGCTGATCGGTGAAGGGAGGATACCCGAAGGTGCGATGAAGGCGGTGCGTATCCACATGGTGGCGGATGACGACCTGATGAACGAGCTCAGTGTCGCGTCGAAACTGGTTCCCACGCCTGCCACACTGGGAGCCCTGTTCGAGGCGGGGCAGGCGGCGGCAGAGCGGTTTCTTGCGGGTCACGCCAAGGATCTGGGCAAGCGGTCCAGCGTCGATCAGCCTGCGATGTACAGCTAGAGCGAAATCGGTTTTATCTGAAACGGAAGACATCACTCAACGCGTTGAAATCTTTGATTTCAGGCAGCGTTGAGTGATTCAGATTTACCGATTTCTGCTCTAGAACAGTCTCCGACGCGGAGACTGTTGGGAAGATGATGCATTTTCCGAATTCCGTGTCTGAGGTCCTGCGGCGTTTGCGTCAAACGCCGTCACGCATTGCCCACCCGGCTTGGCTGGCGCACTTCGCCAATCGGCGTGGGCGATGCACCGGTGACTTGCCCGTTGGGATAGACAAGCCCGGCTGAAATCACCAGTTTCGCGGCATCTTCGACGGACATGTCCAGTTCGATCACGTCGGACTTTGGCAGGAACAGCAGAAAGCCCGAGGTCGGGTTCGGCGTAGTCGGCAGGAAGACAGCGGTTTTGGTCTCATCCACCGGGACCTTCTGGTCGATCTCGCCCTTGGCCGAAGTGGAAATGAACGCAATCGCCCAAATGCCTTCGCGTGGGTATTGCACGAGGCAGGCCTTGTCGAAAGACGTGTCAGACTGCGCGAAAACCGTCTCGGCGATCTGCTTCAGGCCCTTGTAGACGGATCGGACGACGGGAAGACCTTCGACCAGCCCCTCGCCCCAAAGGATCAGCGATCTGCCGATGATGCCCTTGGCCATCCAGCCCACCAGAATGGTGAAGATCAGAAAGACCAGAACGCCGATGCCACGGATGTTGAGCCCGACATACTGGTCTGGGCGCAGCCAAACCGGCACGAACGGCAACACCCAACCGTCAACCCAGCCCGCAACGGTCCAGATCAGCCAAAGCGTCAGTCCGATGGGCGCGATCACGACGAGCCCGGTCAGGAACGAGCCGCGCATCCAAACGAACATGCTGCGCTTTCGCCGCCCGGGGGTCTCGTCTGGTAAGGGTTTCGACATGCTCGGTCCGGTCTACGTGTGGCCAAGACTTAGGCGTTCTCTCCGCAAGGAACAACGGTTTAGGCCTATCTTCAGCCAATCTCGGCTCGTTTTGCGATTTCGGTGGCTATTTTTGCGGCAAGCCGGGCATTGTTGAGCACCAATGCGATATTCGCGGTGAGCGATGCGCCCTCGGTCAGTTCAAAGATGCGCTGCAGCACAAAGGGCGTGATGGCACCGTGCGAGAGCTTTTGCGCGGCGGCGTCAGCAAGGGCCTGTTCGATGATCGGGTTGATCACCTCTGGCGCGATTTCGTCTTCCTCAGGGATCGGGTTGGCCACAAGGCAGCCCGACGACAGGCCAAGCGCCCGCTGCGCCGACCAGGCGCGAGCAATCACCATGGGTTCGTCCGCCGTCATGGGCGCGGTCAGGCTGGACGCGCGCGACCAGAACGCCGGAAACGCCGACTGGCCATAGGAGATCACCGGCACGCCCAGCGTTTCCAGCACTTCGAGCGTCTTGGGAACGTCGAGAATGGCTTTCGCCCCGGCGCAGACCACGGCAACAGGCGTCTTGGCAAGCTCCTGCAGGTCGGCCGAGATGTCAAAGCTGAGTTCAGCCCCGCGATGCACACCGCCGATACCGCCGGTCGCGAACACTTCGATCCCGGCCTTGTGGGCGGCGATCATTGTGGCCGCAACGGTGGTCGAGCCAGTGCCACCTGCCGCCATGCATTGTGCCAGATTGGCACGGGTAAGCTTGGTCACCTCCCGCAGCCCAGCAGTGGCAAGGCGCGTCAGATCGTCGGGGGAAAGCCCGATTTTCAAACGTCCGTCGATCACGGCGATGGTCGCAGGCGTGGCGCCCTCATCCCGAACGGTGTCGGCGACCTTGCGTGCCGTTTCGACGTTCTGCGGATAGGGCATGCCGTGGCTGATGATCGTCGACTCGAGCGCGACCACCGGCGCGCCTGTGGCCAGCGCTTCGGCCACGTCGGGCTGGATATCCATGGACAGTGTCATGCGGGGGTCTTTCCTGAGACATAGGCGGCCGCGGCGGCCAGAGCGGTGTTTAAAGCGGTCTCGGGGGCCTCGCCACGGGTTTCTGCGGCGATATGGGCGGCCATGAAGGTGTCGCCAGCCCCCGTAACCCGGCTGACAGGCACTTGCGGCGGTTCAGCGGCAATGATGCCATGCGACCCGGCATGCGCCGCCGAACGTCCGCCATCGGTGACCAGAACCTCGCCCGCGCCCTTGTCCAGCAAGGCCTCGGCTGCTTCGTGCGCCACCTGGAACTCATCTTCACACAAAAGCCCGGCCTCTTCGAGGTTCACATAGATCGTGGCATTTGGCATCGCAAAGAGCGACTTCAGCCTTTCGGCCTTGCCGGGGGAGGCAGGTGCGATCCGCACGTCTGCCTGGGCGAAAAGCGGGTTTGCCGCGATATCGGCCAGCAACGCCTCGGTCAGGTTCCCGTCGAGGGCGATCTTGCCGTCATAGGGCGCTGCTTCGGAACCCAGCGGCCCGGCCACGAGCGGCGACAGGATCCGGTCGCCCGCATACTCCAGCGAGTGGGCGTCAGCGATGGCCGCAATCACGCCGTTGGCGCCTTCGACCGCCATGTATTGATCGGTCGGCAGGTCGTCGGGGCGATAGACGTGCTCGGTGTCCAGCCCCATACCCTCGGCTTCCCGTATCAGATCGTTGCCAGCTGCATCCTGCCCCACACAGCTTAGCAGGATGGGTGACATGCCAAACTGGCGCAGCGTCATCGCGATATTCATCGCCACGCCACCCGGGATGCGTCTGATCCGGCCCGGCACGTCCGAACCGACGCGCATCGCAGCTTCCGAACGACCGATCACATCCCAAAGCACTGAGCCGATGCAAACGATGCTGACGGTCAAATCACCGCCTCGATCAGATAAGGTCCGTCGGTGGCGGCAGCCGTGGCAAGGGCGGCGGCCAGATCGGCCTCACTGGTGACCCGCGTACCCGGTACGCCGTGGCCCTTGGCCAGCGCGACCCAATCCAGCAGGGGGTCTTCGATGTCGAACATCGCGCGGGCATTGCGGCCCGGCTCGGGCGCGCCCTGTGCCGCAAGTTCCAGATGCAGGATCTGATAGCCGCGATTGGCGATGATGATCGTCGTCACATCCAATCGCTCGCGCGCCATCGTCCAAAGCGTCTGCACCTGATACATGGCCGACCCGTCGCCCGATACCGCGAAGACAGGCCGGTCGGGGCAGGCGACCGCCGCCCCAAGTGCGGCGGGCAGGCATTGGCCAATCGAACCGCCGGTGTTGTTCAGCCGGTCGTGGCGCGCAGCCCGATTGACCGGGGGCCAGATGCCGACCCCAGCGGTGACCGCTTCATTGACCATGATCGCCCCTTCCGGCGTGGCCTGTGCAACTGCACGCCCGATCCCCTCGGCGGTCAGCGGGCCGTCTTGCAGGTCTTGTTCGACCTTTTCGACCCGAGCGATATCTTCGCTGCCATCCACACCGAGGGCCTCGCCAAGGGCCGTCAGGGTTGCGACAATGTCCCAATCGGCATGGCAGAGCACATCGACAGCACAGTCGGCAGGTTCCGGTGTCGAGGGTTTGCCGGGATAGGCAAAGAAGTTGACCGGAGGGGCCTCGCCCACGCAGATGATATGCTTCGTCCCGGCCAGGAACGCGGCGTTGAGATCGGCGTTGTAGGGCATCTGGTCGAAGCGCACCGCGCCCGCGCCCATCTCAAGGCGCCCCGCAAAGAACGGGGCGAGCAGGCGGGCACCGCTGCGCGCAGCGATCCGGGCCGCCATCTCAGCACCTTCACCAAACAGGGCGGGACCGCCGACCAGAAGCGCGGCCCCCGGCTCGCCCAGGCGGGCCGCGGCTGCCTCGATCCGTGCCACGTCCGGCACATGCTTGCGCGGCGGCGGGCCCGCTTCGATGGGCGTGTTCACGCTCTCGCCCCAGGCGCTGTCGGCGGGCAGGATCAGCGTTGCGATCTGGCCATCACGGGCACGCCGCACAGCCTCGGCGCCAAGGGGCGCTACGCTGTCAGGTTCTTCGGCACGCCCCACCCAGTGCGAGACCGAGGCCGCCACACCATCGAGGTCCGCTTGCAGCGGCGCGTCGTACTTCAGGTGATACCCGGCGTGGTCGCCCACGACATTCACCATACCCGAGCGCCCCTTGCGCGCATTGTGCATATTCGACCACGCATTGCCGAACCCCGGTGCCAGATGCAGCAGCGTGCCTGCGACATTCCCGGTCATCCGTGCATAGCCATCGGCTGCCCCGGACACGCCGCCCTCGAACAGACACAGCACACAGCGCATGTCAGGGTGCGTGTCGAGTGCTGCAACAAAGTGCATCTCCGATGTGCCGGGGTTTGCAAAGCAGACCGTCACGTCCGAGGCCAGCATCGTTTCCACCAAAGTTGCGGCACCGTTCATGACCGACCTCGTTGTCTTCGCTTAAGCCAGAAGTGCCAGAGTAGGCTGCGCAGGTCCATGTCGAAACGTCGCGGCGGGCTAGTCAACCTGGCCGTGCGCCTTGCGCCATTCCGCCCAGTCCTCGGGCGTGTCCAGATCACGGGTGGCCCGGTCGCCTGACAGGGGGACGAGGGCGATCTCTTCCCCATCAAGGGCGCTCCTCCCACCGTCATCACCCGTCAGCGCCGTGAACCGCTCCAGCAGGCGCGCGGGAACGACAAGGGGCGTGCCGGGCCGTCCGGTATCATCGGTGGCGCGCGTGACGGTGTCGCCGCCTTCGGCTTCGAACCGGGTGACCACGGCTTTGATATCGAACGGGCCGATGCCCGGTACATCCGGCAAAAGCACCATCATCGGCCTGTCGGGTGCGTGGCGCGCCGCAAAGATGGCGGCGGTTCGGAGTGTGGCCCCCATCCCCTCGGCCGCATCGCGCACGGTGATGATCGTGACAGGCAAGCCTTTGAGGGTTTCGTGGCGTGGGCCGGTGACCGGCAGCGCCACCATAACCGGGCAGCCGCTGGCCGCAGCGACTTCCGTTTGCCGCCTGAGCAGGGGCACACCGTCAATGGGCTCAAGCAGCTTGTCGCGCCCCTGCATCCGCGAGGACGACCCCGCCGCAGGGATCACGATCAGCGGTCTCAACGCTCGGGGATCAGGCCGCGCGGGCTGAAGCGCAGGACCAGAAGCAGGATCAGACCCATTGTGAAAAGCCGCATATGCGCTGCACTCTGCAACAGATGATCCTTCAGCCAGTATCCGTCGGCCATGCCCGCCGTGATGGTCTCGATAATCGTCAGCCCAAGCGGTTCAACCATGATCCAGAGATACCAGATCAGGAACCCGCCCAGAACCGCGCCAAAGTTGTTGCCCGAGCCGCCGACGATCACCATCACCCAGATCAGGAACGTGAAACGCAGCGGCTGATAGGTGCCCGGCGTCAACTGGCCGTCCAGCGTCGTCATCATCGCGCCTGCCAGCCCGCAGACCGCCGAGCCGAGAATGAAGATCTGCAGGTGCCGTGCCTTGACGTCCTTGCCCATCGCCTCGGCCGAAACCTCATTGTCGCGGATCGCGCGCATCATCCGGCCCCAGGGCGAGTTCAGGGCTGACTGTGCCAGCCAGAGCAGGCCGAGCAAAACGGCGAGGAACAGACAGGTATAGCCGAGCTTGACAGTGATTGCCGATGCGGTGACCGGATCAAAGCCCCAGCTTGTGACCCGCTCGACAAAGCCCGGGTCGTTTTGCAGATCGATCTCATAGGGCACCGGGCGCGGCACGCCGATCACGTTTTTCACGCCGCGCGACATCCAGTCTTCGTTCTTCAGGACGGCGATGATGATCTCGGCAATGCCCAGCGTCGCGATGGCGAGGTAATCGGAACGAAGCCCAAGCGCTGTCTTGCCGACGACCCACGCCGCCCCGGCGGCCAGCAAGGCGCCCACCGGCCACGAGACCAGAACCGGCAGGCCCAGACCGCCAAGATAGCCGGTCGTGGCCGGGTTGATGGCTTCGATGGCCGCGACCGCCGGGTCGAAAAGGCCGCGGAACAGGAAAAACCCGACGATGAGGATGGCGACCAAAGCCAATGCCCGCAACGGCCCCTTGGGCAACCGGTTCCACGTGAATATCGCCGCCGCAATGCTGGCCGCACCCGCAAGCAGGGCGAAGATCACCTGCAACCCGCCTGCCGCCCAGGCCTCATTCACCGGCGGCATCGAGATGATGATGGCGCCCAGCCCACCGAGGGCCACAAACCCCATAACACCGACATTAAAGAGGCCTGCATAGCCCCACTGCATGTTCACGCCCAGCGCCATGATGGCCGAAATCAGGCCCATATTGACGATCCCCAGCGCCACGTTCCAGCTTTGCGTAAAGCCGGTAATGGCAATCAGGGCGAAAACGCCGAGAAACAGCAGCATATCGCGGGGTGTCAGGCTCATACCGCTTTCCCTCTGAAAAGACCGGTCGGTCGGAAGAGGAGCACCACGATCAGGATCGCAAAGCTCACGGCGAACTTGTAATCGGTCGAAAGCAACTGGACGAGGCCATCCGGCTCCCATGACGGCACGACATAGCCCGCCACCTTCTTCCAGGCATAGGTGATCGTCACCTCGCTGAAGGCCACGATGAACCCGCCCGCGATGGCGCCCAGCGGATTGCCCAGCCCGCCCACGATGGCGGCGGCAAAGATCGGCAGCAGAAGCTGGAAATAGGTGAAGGGTTTGAAGCTCTTGTCGAGGCCATAGAGCGTGCCCGCAATGGTGGCGAGGGCTGCGACGATGATCCAGGTGATTGTGACCACACGTTCGGGGTTGATGCCCGAAAGAAGGGCCAGGTATTCGTTATCTGAAAACGCCCGCATCGACTTGCCGGTCCGGGTCTTGTTCAAAAACCAGAACAGCGCGGCGACCACGATGATCGCGACGACGACGGTCAGAACAGCGGTCGACTTGATCGCCAGCCCTTCGCGCAGCCCTGTCATCTCGCGGAACTCGCGGGCCGAGATGATGAAACGCGCGCCATCGGCAAAACGCTGATCATCGACGCCGATGATAAACCGTACCAGCCCGTTCATCATGAACATCACGCCCATCGAGACGATGACAAGAATGACGGGTGCCGCCTTTTGCGCCCGGTAGAACTTGTAGACCAGCTTGTCTGTGCCCAGCACCAGCAGGGCCGTTGCCGCAATGCCAACAGGCAGCGCCAGCAGCGCGGTCGGCAACGGGCCAAAGGACACGCCCAGCGATTGCAGGAACCACGTCATCAGGATTGTCGCCATCGCGCCAAAGGCCATTGTGTCGCCGTGGGCAAAGTTCGAAAACCGCAGGATGCCGTAGATCAGCGTGACCCCCAGCGCACCCAGCGCCAGCTGGCTGCCGTACGCGATTCCAGGCACGAAGACGAAATTCAGAAAGGCGACGAGGGCGTTCAGCAGATCCAAAACACGCATCCTATCTTTGGTCCTGAAGTATCCCAGGGGGGTCTGGGGGGACAGCGTCCCCCCAGCGGATCGCTTCCGAAGGAAGCGAAGTCATCCGCTCTCACATCACCCACCGAGGAAACTCCGGCGCACTTCCGGGTCGGCCAGCAGCGCTTCCCCGGTATCGGTATAGGCATTCGCGCCCTGCACAAGCACATAGCCCTTGTCGGCGATCTCCAACGCCTGTCGGGCGTTCTGTTCGACCATCAGGATGGAGATGCCGGTCCGCGCCACTTCGATGATCCGGTCGAACAGTTCGTCCATCACGATCGGGCTGACACCCGCCGTCGGCTCGTCCAGCATCAGAACGCGCGGCTGGGTCATCAATGCGCGGCCCACGGCGACTTGTTGGCGCTGGCCGCCCGAGAGTTCACCTGCCGCCTGACGGCGCTTGTCCTTCAGGATCGGGAACAGGCCATAGACCTGATCCATCGTGCCCTTGATGTCATCGCGGCGGAGAAACGCGCCCATCTCGAGGTTCTCCTCGACGGTGAGCGAAGTGAAGATGTTCGCTGTCTGCGGGACAAAGGCCATGCCCTCGGCCACCCGGTCCTGCGGTGAGAGGTGCGTGATGTCCTTGCCCCCGATCCGCACCGAGCCTTCGCGCAGGTTCAACATGCCGAAGACAGCTTTCATCGCAGTCGACTTGCCAGCCCCATTGGGGCCGACGATGACCGCGATCTCGCCCTCGCCGACGGCGATGGTGCAGTCATGCAGGATGTCCGGCCCGCCCCGGCCATAGCCCCCGGTCATATGGTCGCCGATGAGGAAAGGGTCGGCGGTCATTTTTGCGCCCGCTTTGCACGCGCGGCGGGGCCGCGCCAGTGGCGCGGCAAGGGGCTCTGCCCCTCGGCCTGCGGCCTCACCCCGGCATACTTGTGAGCCAATGAAAACCAAGGGTTTCTCTTCAAGCCCCGGCCTCCACGTTCGTTTTGTTCTTCAAGCCCCGGCCCAGATACGCTTCGATCACCGCCTCGTTCTGCATGATCTCGTCTGCTGCACCTTCGGCAAGCACCTTGCCCTCGGCCATGACAATGACCGGGTCGCAGAGACGACCAATGAAATCCATGTCGTGTTCGATCATGCAGAAGGTGTAGCCGCGTTCCTTGTTCAGTCGCAGGATGGCATCGCCAATCGTGTTCAGCAGGGTGCGGTTCACGCCCGCGCCGACCTCGTCCAGAAACACGATGCGTGCATCGACCATCATGGTGCGGCCCAGTTCCAGCAGTTTCTTCTGTCCACCCGAGACCTGACCCGCCTTGTGGTCGGCCAGATGTTCGATGGTCAGAAACTCCATCACCTCATCCGCCTTGGCACGCAGCGCGCGTTCTTCGTCAGCTATGCGCTTGCGTCCGAACCATGTGTTCCACAGCGCCTCGCCCGATTGTGCGGCGGGCACCATCATCAGGTTCTCGCGGCAGGTCATCGACGAAAACTCGTGTGCAATCTGAAAGGTGCGTAGCAAACCCTTGTGGAAAAGCTCATGCGGGGTTAGCCCCGTGATCTCCTCGCCTTCCATGAAGACCTTGCCGTGGGTCGGCGCAAGGTTCCCGGCGATCACGTTGAACAGCGTCGTCTTGCCCGCGCCATTGGGGCCGATCAGGCCGGTGATCGTGCCCTTCGCAATCTCCAGTGACGCGCCGTCGACGGCATGAAAACCGCCGAAATGCTTGTGGAGATCTTCGACAACGATCATGGCGCTCCCTTCGCGAAAACGGCCCGCGGGCATGTGCCCCGGGCCGCTTTCAAAGTCAAACCGACTTAACGGAACTGAACCGTCGTGATCTCGCCACCCGAGACTTCGATCTGGCGATAGTTGCCCGCCGATTCGCCCGGTCCGATCAGTTCGACAGCCGATGCGCCGACATAGTCGATGTCACCGCCATCGGCGAGGATCTGCAGCGCCTTGGCCAGTTCGCCGGGGAAGATCTGTTCGCCGGGGGCGTTGGCCACGTCCATCACGTGGTCCTTGAAGTCTGCAGATTCGGCCGAGCCTGCTTTCTGCATCGCCAGCATGATCAGCGCAGCGGCATCATAGCTTTCCGCCGCAAAAGGCGAGGTCGCGTCGAATGCGTCGCCCACCAGTTCGCCAAAGCGCGCGGCACCCGGGCTGTCGGTGCCCGGATGCTGGCCGGTCGAGCCGTCAATCTCCGAGCCAAAGTTTGCCGACAGCGCTTCCGAGATCATGCCGTCGGGGAAGTGAAACGTGTCGAACGCGCCGGAATCGAGCGCGGCGCGCACGATGCCCGAGCCGCCCTGGTCGACATAGCCTGCCACAACAAGGCGCTCACCGCCGGCTGATGCCAGCGCGCCGACCTCTGCCGAGTAGTCGGCTTTCCCGTCTTCATGGGCGGCGTTGATCGTGACCGTACCACCGGCTTCGGTAAAGGCCGCTTCGAATGCGTCGGCCAGACCCTTGCCATAGTCGTTGTTGGTATAGGTCACCGCCACTTCGTTGATGCCTTGTTCCATCAGAACTTCGGTCATCACGACGCCCTGACGTGCATCCGACGGTGCGGTGCGGAAAAACAGGCCGTTGTCTTCATTGTTGGCATGGCTGAGGCCGGGCGACGTGGCCGAGGGCGAGATCATGACGACACCGTTCGCGACGGCGACGTTCTGCAGGATCGCGCCGGTCACGCCCGAGCAGTCGGCGCCCATGATGGCCTTGACGCCATCGCCGGTGATCTGTTGTTCGGCAACCGATGTGGCCGCCGCAGCGTCAACACAAGTGGAATCGCCGCGCACCGGGGTCACGGTCGAGCCGCCCAGAAGCAGGCCTGAGTCAGAGGCTTCGGCCATCGCAATCTCGGCGCCGCCCGCCATCTGCTGTGTCAGCGATTCAATCGGGCCTGTGAAGCCGAGGATGATGCCGATCTTGATCTCTTCCTGCGCATAAGCGCCTGTGGCGCAAAGCGCCGTGGCCGCAGTGGCCATAAGCAAACGTTTCATATCCATTCACTCCCTGATGGTTTGTTTTTCTGGCGGTGAAACTAGGGACGATTCGGACAAAAGGAAAGCAATTCAGAGTGGCGCGGCGGGATGATGCCCCGCACCCGGCCCGTGCTGCGGCATCCAAAATGCGGCACGATATCCGCTTGGCTGTCCCAGAAGTTCAGTCACCTTCACTGCCCAGAAGACCATCTGGAAGATCGGCAATGACCTTGCCTGACCCCAGGTCAATCGTCGGAACATTAGCGACCGTGAAGGGCAGCAGAACCGGTTGTTTTTCGCCCTTCACGGCGATTTCCAACAAGTCGCCCGCGCCGTGGTTTAATACGGCCTTGATACGGCCCAGTTGCACGCCGCCGGTGTCGAACACCGACAAACCGATAAGGTCGGCATGATAAAACTCGTCATCCGGCAAATCGGGCAACTGGTCGCGCGGGGCGTAAAGCCGGGTGCCGCGCAATGCATCGGCGGCCTCTTTCGTGCGCACACCGGAGAGGCGGGCGGCGAAGCCGTTCTTGATGGCGCGCGAAACCTTTACGTCCCACTGAGATGCGCCGTCTTCCGACGTCAACGGGCCATAGCTGTCGATGGCCTCGGGCTCGGCGCAAAAGCTCTTGAGGCGTACTTCGCCTTTCACGCCGAACGACCCGGCAATTGCTCCGACACAAACCCTTGGGTCAGAGGACATCTCGCGTGCCTTCCGTTTCCATCAGCTTTGTCGCCTCGACCAGCGGTCGCAACTGCACGACCGTGGCAATCGCCAACCCGGCAATGATCGCCAAGGCAAGGGCCACGATCCACCTTGCCCGCGCACTCACCTCAAGCCCCCGCACAACCCGTCAGACCTGAGGGTGCCGCCCGCTGACAGACAGCGGTCGTCCAGACCGGAGCGCGCAAAATGCATGCCGACCCAGAACGCCCCGGCCACGAGGGCCAGGGTGACAAAGCGGCGAAAGAGGCCGAAGCCGGGAAGCAAAGCCGAAAAGACGGATTACTCCGCCTTTTCCTCTTCTGCGGGCGCTTCTTCGGCCTTGGTTTCTTCAACAGCGGCCTCTTCTGCAGGTGCTTCTTCCTCGGCCTCAGCCGCCTTAGCAGCTTTCTCCTCCGACCGTTCCTGAGCCTTCTTGCCCGGTTTCGCCTTGTTCGGGTTGTTACGCTCTTTCTTCTCGGCCACGCCAGCGGCTTCGAGGAAGCGCGAGATGCGGTCGGTCGGCTGCGCGCCCTGGTCGAGCCAGTACTGCACGCGTTCCATGTTCATCTTGACGCGGTCTTCGCTGTCTTTCGGCAAAAGCGGATTATAGGTGCCCAGCTTTTCGATGAAGCGACCGTCGCGCGGCATGCGGCTGTCGGCGGCGACGATGCGATAGAACGGGCGCTTTTTCGAGCCGCCGCGTGCAAGGCGAATTTTCATAGCCATGATTGGATTTCCTTTTACTTTTCTTGATGTTGCTTGTGATGTTGGATGACTTCCTGAATAATGAAATTCAGGAATTTCTTGGCGAACTCGGGGTCGAGATCGGCGTCTTTGGCCAGCTGTTCCAGTCGGGCAATCTGGGTCGCTTCCCGCGTTTTGTCCGAGGCGGGAAGGTCATGTTCGGCCTTGAGTTTGCCCACCGCCTGGGTGTGGGTAAACCGTTCGGCCAGCGTGTAGACCAGTATGGCGTCCAGCCTGTCGATACTTGCGCGGTGGCCGGCCAGAACCTCGGCTGCACGGGTGACGGCATCGGTCATTGGGCGACCTCCGGCGTTGGATGACGGAAAACGAATGTGCCCGGCTCATCGAGCGCGGCTTCGGCCACAGGGTCACGCACGGCCTTCAACCGGGTCGCGACCGCGATGGAGCGGGCGTTGTCGGGGTCAATGTAGCTGACAAGACCAGTCAGTCCGAGTGCGCGCGCAGCCCAGTCCCGGATGGCCAGTGCGGCCTCAAAGGCGATACCCTTGCCTTCGCCCGCTTCGGTCAGGGCAAACCCAAGTTCGACCTCCTGATCCCCTGGCTCAAGGCCGAGGACCACGAAGCCGTAAACCGTGCCGCTTTTTGCACCCTCAACGGCGAAGCCACCGTGTCCGTGCAACAGCCAGCCGGCGGACATTTTGGCGAACTCCTCCCACGCGTCCTCCCGCGACATGGGGCCGCCGATGAACCGGCCACGCTCGGCGCAGGCGATCTCGGCACAGGCTGGAAAGTCGGAAAGCTTTGGCGCGCGCAGGACCAACCGATCGGTCGTGATCACCGGGGTTTGTGCGGCCACTGCCGCCGCAAGTGCCATTGCCGGGCCGGGGGTGGGGCGTTCGTGGCGGGGGGTCATGCGGCGGCCTCCGGCGCGGGATGCACCCAGATGTTCAACTTGCCCAGTTCCGGGTGCGTAAACACACCGGTCTGCGTGCAGCCCATCCGTTGGGCCAGGCGAATCGAGCGCACATTGTCATCCATCACCATGCTCACGATCCGCGTCCATCCAAGCGTGCGATACACGAAGTCCCTTGTGGCAAGGGCGGCCTCGTAAGCGATCCCCCGACCTTCGGCATTGCCATAGATCGACCAACCGATCTCGGGCTCGGGCCAATCCTCGGGGTGATAGACGCCGACAATGCCGTAAGGTTCGTCCGTCACCTTGTCGGCGACCATCCAGCGTCCGTATCCGCGCAGGTGCCACTGGCCAATGATCCCGGCGAGGTGCTGGAAGCTGGAAGCATAATCAAACGGGCCACCGACGCCTTTCGACCGTTCGGAGGCGCGAAACTCGGCATGTGCCTCAAGGTCGTCCATGCGCGGCAGGCGCAGGCAAAGCCGTTCGGTCTCGATCCGGGGGATACTGAACTCGACGGTCATTGCGCCGTCCCCGGTTGACGGTAAACGAGGCATGGGGCGTCGGGCTTGGGCGTTGCAGCCTTTGGGTCGGGCACCGCACCGAGCTTTTCGGCAAGACGAATTGACCGGCTGTTCTCCGGCGCGATGTAGTGAACGATCTCACGCCAGCCTAGCCGCGCGCGCGCATCCGCCATCGCGGCTTTGGCGGCCTCGACCGCATAGCCTTTGCCTTCCGCGCCCTCAAACAGGACCCAGCCGATCTCAGTCTCTGGCCAACCTTCGGGATAGAAGGGCCCCACAAGACCGATGATGTCGTCGCGGCCCCGCTCGGTCACTGCCCAAAGACCAAAGCCCGAAATCTCCCAATGGCCCAGCATGGCTGCGGTCTGCTTCCATGCGTTGAAACGACCAAGATTGCCGCCGGTAAACTGGGATCGTTCGGTGTTGTAAAAGGCCATGATTGCGTCCGCGTCGCCGCCATTCGGGCGACGCAGGACGAGGCGTTCGGTCTGCAACGTCATCGTCATGCGGCAGACCTCGTTGGATGGCGATAGACGACATCTGCGGGATGCGACTTCGCAGCCGCGTCATCGCGCTTTGCACCCAACCGTTCGGCCAGTGCGATGGACCGGGCATTGTCGCGGTCGATGTAACTTACCAAGGTCGGGATGCGGCGCGGTCCGAAGGCCCAATCCAGCACGGCATTCGCCGCTTCGAATGCATAGCCCTTGCCCTCGCCCTCATCAGTTGTCATCCAACCGAGTTCGGTTTCCGGATAGGCCGACGGCTGCATGATGCCCAGAAACGCGACTGCCTTGTCGTCGGTTTTGCGCGCTGCCGTCCAATACCCGAACCCGTCCAGCACCCAACTGGCCAATTCGCTGGCAAAGCAGGCCCAGGCTCCTTCATGGTCCAGCTTGCCGTCCATGTATTGTGCCCGATCTGACATCAGGATTGGGCGATACGCCTCCCAGTCCGCACGTGTATGGGCGCGCAGAACCAACCGCTCAGTCTCGAGCGTCGGGATGGCGGAGGCGACTGGCGCCATGCCATCGGGAAGGGGCGGGCGCCGGATCATTTCTTCTTGCCAAATCCGCTGAGGCCGGGGGGAAGCTGCGCGCCGCCGCCGAGGCCGGGAAGACCCCCACCGGGCATCGCACCCATCTGCTTTTGTGCCGCTTCAATCTCGGCCTGGCTGGGCATACCACCTGCAGGCATCCCGCCTTTGCCGCCCAGCATGCCGCCCAACTGGCGCATCATGCCCTTTTTGCCCATCTTGCCGACCTTCTTCATCATGTCGGACATCTGGCGGTGCATCTTGATCAGCTTGTTCAGGTCGCTCACCTCCATGCCCGCGCCCTTGGCAATGCGCTTCTTGCGGCTGGCCTGGAGAAGGCCGGGGTTCGCACGTTCCTTTTTCGTCATCGAGTTGATAAGTGCGATCTGCTGGCGCAGGATCTTGTCGTCGAAGCCACCATCCGCCATCGCGGCTTTCATTTTACCCATACCGGGCAGCATGCCCATGATGCCTTCCATGCCGCCCATCTTCTGCATCTGCTCGATTTGCGACCGCAGGTCGTTCATGTTGAACTGACCTTTCTGGAAGCGCTTCATCATGCGCTCTTGCTGCTCGATCTCGAGCGTTTCCTGCGCCTTTTCGACCAGCGCTACGATGTCGCCCATGCCGAGGATGCGGCCCGCGATACGGTCGGGCTCGAAGGTCTCGATAGCGTCCATCTTTTCGCCAAGGCCGACGAAACGGATGGGTTTGCCGGTAACCGCGCGCATCGAAAGCGCCGCACCACCGCGCCCGTCGCCATCCATCCTGGTCAGGACAACGCCCGAGACGCCGATCTTGTCGTCGAACTCGGTCGCGACATTCACGGCGTCCTGACCGGTAAGGCCATCGACCACCAGAAGTGTCTCACGCGGGTTGGCCACGTCACGCACCGCAGCGGCCTGGGCAATCAGTTCCTGGTCGATATGCAGGCGCCCTGCGGTGTCGAGCATGTAGACGTCATATCCACCCAGCGTGGCCTGCTGCTTTGCGCGTTTCGCAATGGAGACCGGGTCTTCACCGGCCACGATGGGCAACGTGTCTACACCGATCTGGACCCCGAGGATGGCCAGTTGCTCCATGGCCGCAGGACGGTTGGTGTCGAGCGAGGCCATGAGGACGCGCTTGCCCTCACGCTCGCTCAGCCGTTTGGCCAGCTTTGCAGTTGTCGTTGTCTTACCTGAACCTTGCAGGCCGACCATCAGGATCGGGGCAGGCGGGTTGTCGATCTTAAGAACACCCGGGTCTTCGTCGCCCTTCAGGACATGGATCAACTCGTCATGGACGATCTTGATGACCTGCTGGCCCGGCGTGACCGACTTGGTGACCGCCTGGCCAGTGGCCTTGTCGGTGACAGCTTTGACGAAATCGCGGGCCACGGGCAGCGAAACGTCCGCCTCCAGCAGGGCCACGCGCACCTCGCGCATCGCCGTTTTCACGTCATCCTCGGAAAGCGCGCCTTGCTTGGTCAGCCGGTCGAAGACGCCAGAGAGGCGTTCTGACAGGTTTTCGAACATGCTCCAGGCTCCTTTTAGCCGGTTTCAACACATGGCCGAGATAAGCACCGACCGCCCAATTGCCAAACGACAAGCGCCCCCATGGGCGCAACGCGCTGATGGGGGGCGATCCCGAGGCAAGCTTGGGACCGGGAGTTTGGCTCTCCCGGAACAGCGCGGGGATAGGTCAGCAAAGGGGCCGTGTCAACATTCTTCGCTTGCCACGGGTCTTCGTGCGGGTCCCTATGCTGGCATGACGGCACCGGACCTTCCCAAGCGCCGCGTTGAGAACGGCAAGGGCCTGTTGCTGATGGCGCTGGGCATGTTTCTGTTTTCAGCCGTCGACACCACGGCAAAGTTCCTGACCGACAGTCTGCATCCGTTTCAGATCGTATGGATAAGGCAGCTTGGCCTGCTGGCTGCTGCGCTCTTTCTCGTCGGCGTGCATGGGCGGCAAATCTTGAGAACGTCGCATCCCTGGCTTCAGGTCTTTCGCGGCGCTGTTGCCGCGTGTTCTGCAACGCTTTTCATCTTCGGTGTGGGCTACGTGGCTCTTGCCGACGCGGTTGCCGTCAGTTTCGTGGCGCCCTTCATGGTAACGGTTTTGGGTGCCCTCATCCTGAGCGAGCCCGTGGGATTGAGGCGCTGGGTCGCCGTGACCCTGGGGTTTGCCGGCGCATTGATCGTCATTCGCCCCGGTCTTGGCATTGTGCATCCGGCCGCCGGGTTGATCGTTCTGGCGGCGTTCTTTTTCGCCCTGCGCCAGATCATCAGCCGGGCGCTGTCCGACAGTGATCGGACTGCGACGACCATTGTCTACACTGCGGGCGTTTCCATCGCCGTGTTGACCGTCCCGATGCTCTTTGTCTGGAAAACGCCCATCGGCTCGGAATGGTTGTTGTTGCTGCTGGTGGCCGTGCTGGCCGCGGTGGCCGAGATCTGCGTCATCAAGGCGCTTGAACTGGCGATGGCGGTCGTGGTCGCACCCGTCCAGTACACCCTCATCGTCTGGGGCACGTTTTACGGCTTTGTTGTCTTCGGGCAGTTTCCCGATATCTGGACATGGGTTGGCACGGCAATCATCGTGGCGACAGGGCTATACACGCTCCGGCGGGAGTATCTGGCCTCGCGGCAGCGGGCATCCGAACGCGTCAAAGCCGGGTGATCGTATATCCGGCACGCTCCAGCGCCCTGAGAACACCGCTTTCGCCCGAAAGATGCCCGGCACCGACGGCGATTACCGCGTCTTTCCCTTCTACGAGGTCGATGATCTTTGGCTCCCACGCGGCATTCCGCTTTTCAAGAAGCTCCTCGATCATTTCGTCGAAAAGCTCGACGGGGATGTTCTTTTCCTCCAGCATCAGGCGGGAATACTCGACCGCCTCGCGGGCCTTGCCCTGAAAATACCGCTCGACCATCGTTGTCATCTCAGCGTCGCCCTCGACCTTCATCGACAGCCACATCCGCAGCCCTTCGATCTGCTCATCCAGCGGGTCGCCGGAAAGCAGCGCCATCAGCGCGTCAATGTCGTCAAGTTCGGCAATCGGCACGTTGGCGTCCTTCGCAACAGCTTCGATCAGCATATCGAGGCCCTTCTTGCCCTGCTGAATGTCGCTAAGCGCGCAGGGCGGAACAGCCAGGGTCATGCCCAGAAACCACGGTTGAAACTTGGCGGCCATGAAGCCGGGAATGCCGTATGCGCTCAACTGATCGTTCAGGGTTGCCCATTCTTCTTCCGTCAAAAGGTCGATCAGGGTCGGCCCTTCGGTCAAAAAGAACATCTCGGGGTTTGTGGCGGTCATCATCTGAATGCCGGCCTGCGCCTCGCTTGACGCTTCAAGGATGAGCAGATCGGCATTTTCAACCGCCGGGCGGACCGCGTCCACCGTGGCGGCATGGCGCGGGTCGGGCAGATGCAGGGTGCCTACGACCGTTACGGTGCTGTCCGGCTTGGTGGCCCTGTAAGTATTGCCCTCCGCAAATGGGTGAAGGGCAACCAGCGCGTCCAGTTCGGCCTGCGCGCCGGCGTCCAGCTCGGCGATCAGGTCGCGAGTGCCGCAGGATTGGGCCTGGGCGACAAGCGGAAAAAGGGCCAGGGCGAGGGGCATTAACGTGCGAAGCATTGGCAATCCTTCAGTTGGGGTGCTGGGCGACATATAGGAACAGTTGCCTGACAGAAAATATTTCGCAGAAAGCTGTGGCAAAATGTTGACTCGCTGACCGGCATTTCCTATCTCGCGCCCGTTAGCACTCGCTCAGCCTGAGTGCTAAAGGGAGAAACAACTGAACCAAGGAGCGTTCAAAATGGCTTTCACTCCGCTTCATGACCGTGTCCTCGTTCGCCGCGTGGAAAGCGACGAGAAGACTGCAGGCGGTCTTATCATCCCCGACAATGCCAAGGAAAAGCCCGCTGAGGGTGAAGTCGTGGCAGTTGGCGCCGGTGCGAAGGACGACGACGGCGATCGGATCGCAATGGACGTCAAGGCGGGCGACCGTATCCTCTTTGGCAAGTGGTCGGGCACCGAAGTGACCGTCGACGGCGAAGAGCTGCTCATCATGAAAGAGAGCGACATCCTCGGGATCATCGAGGGCGCAAGCGCTGCAAAAGCGGCCTGAACGCCTGACCCCGAGACCAACGTAATTCAACTCAAGTAGGAGTTTGTCAAATGTCTGCAAAAGACGTCAAGTTTGACACGGATGCCCGCAATCGCATGCTCAAGGGCGTCAACACCCTTGCCGATGCGGTGAAAGTTACCCTGGGGCCCAAAGGCCGCAACGTGGTTATCGATAAGTCCTTTGGCGCGCCGCGCATCACCAAAGACGGTGTCACGGTCGCAAAGGAAATCGAACTCGAGGACAAGTTCGAAAACATGGGCGCGCAGATGGTGAAAGAAGTCGCCAGCCGCACCAATGATGAAGCCGGCGATGGCACCACCACCGCAACCGTACTTGCCCAGGCGATCGTGCGCGAGGGCATGAAATCGGTCGCTGCCGGCATGAACCCGATGGACCTCAAGCGTGGCATCGACAGCGCTGTGGCCAGTGTCGTCGAGGCCATCAAGGCCGCGTCGCGCGATGTTAAGGACAGCGATGAAGTTGCTCAGGTTGGGACCATCTCGGCCAACGGTGAATCCGAAATCGGTCGTCAGATCGCCGACGCGATGCAGAAGGTCGGCAATGACGGCGTGATCACCGTGGAAGAGAACAAGGGCCTCGAGACCGAAACCGAGGTCGTCGAAGGTATGCAGTTCGACCGCGGATACCTGTCGCCTTACTTCGTGACCAACCCCGACAAGATGACAACCGATCTGGAAGACGCCATGATCCTGCTGCACGAGAAGAAACTCTCGTCGCTGCAGCCGAGGGTTCCGCTGCTCGAATCGGTGATCCAGTCGCAGAAGCCGCTGATCATCATCGCCGAAGACGTCTAAGGCGAGGCTCTGGCCACGCTCGTCGTCAACAAGCTGCGCGGCGGTCTGAAGATTGCGGCCGTCAAGGCGCCTGGCTTCGGCGATCGCCGCAAGGCGATGCTGCAGGACATCGCGATCCTGACCGGTGGCCAGGTGATCTCTGAAGACCTCGGAATGAAGCTTGAAAGCGTGACGATGGACATGCTGGGCACAGCCAAGCGCGTGTCGATCACCAAGGATGAGACGACCATCGTCGACGGAGCAGGCGAGAAAGCCGAGATCGAAGCGCGGGTTGCGCAGATCCGCCAGCAGATCGAGGAAACCTCGTCGGATTACGACCGTGAAAAGCTGCAGGAACGTGTGGCCAAGCTGGCCGGCGGTGTTGCTGTCATCCGCGTCGGCGGCATGACCGAAGTGGAAGTGAAAGAGCGTAAAGACCGTGTGGATGATGCTCTGAACGCGACCCGCGCTGCTGTGCAGGAAGGTATCGTCGTTGGCGGCGGTGTGGCTTTGGTGCAGGCTGCTAAAGGTCTCAGCGAAGTCAAAGGCGAAAATAGCGACCAGGAAGCCGGTATCGCGATCGTGCGCCGTGCTCTGGAAGCACCGCTGCGTCAGATCGCCGAGAACGCAGGCGTTGACGGCGCGGTTGTGGCTGGCAAGGTGCGCGAGAGCGACGACACTTCGTTTGGCTTCAACGCTCAGTCCGAAGAGTATGGTGACCTGTTTGCGTTCGGCGTGATCGACCCGGCCAAGGTGGTTCGGACTGCGTTGGAAGACGCCGCTTCGATCGCAGGTCTGCTGATCACAACCGAGGCCATGGTTGCTGACAAGCCTGCCAAGGAAGGTGCCGCTCCCGGTGGCGGCATGCCCGACATGGGCGGCATGGGCGGCATGATGTAAGCTGCCGCTTCACGTATCGGGAAAAGGGCGCCTCTCGGCGCCCTTTTTTCATGTCAGGCGCTCAAACGCTCTTCAGAAGGTTCGGTCTCGGCAGAGTTTTTGAAGACGGTCAGCGCACTCTCCAACCCCTGAGCATCGCTGAACAAAACGTGGCTGAGCGCGTTCAGTTCTTCGATCGACGACGCGTCCGACTGGGTTGTCTGGTCGATCGATTGAACGGCGCGATTGATCTCGCCAATGCTGACCGACTGCTCTTTCACGGCAGACGCGATTTCGGTAATCTGTGCCGACGCCACTGCGACCTCGGCAATGATCTGCTCCAGCGCATCCTGCGAGCGTTTCACATGCTCGACGCTGCGCTTCACTGAGGAGACGTTTTCCCCGATAACCCCATTGATCTCCTGGACGGCATCCTGTGAGCGCTGGGCAAGGGCGCGCACCTCAGAGGCGACGACCGAAAAACCACGCCCCGCTTCGCCAGCACGGGCGGCTTCCACCCCGGCGTTCAGGGCCAGAAGATTGATCTGGAAAGCAATTTCCTCAATGATCCCGATGACGCGCCCAATCTGATCCGACGCGCGCGTCATGTCGTCCATGGCGTGGCGCGTGTCTTCGGCGACGTCGCGCCCCTTGCGTGCACTGTCTTCGACGCGCTGGGTTGAGTCCGTCGCCTTGCTGGCGCTTTCAACAACGTTTTGAAGGCTCGCCGAGACTTCTTCCACTGCCGTCGCGGTCTCTTCAACCGAAGCCGAGGTGCCTTCGGCCCTCTGCGCCATTTCCGAGCTGGAGGACTGCAGGACCTTCGCGTTGTCGGCGACAGATTTTGAGTTGTCCGCGATGCGCGCGACCGTCTCTTTCAAGGCATGAACAGTTTGATTGAACCGCTCTTGCAAGTCTTTGAACGCGCCCTTCTTGTCCCCTTCGATCCTGATGTCCAGTTGCCCCTCGGACAACAAGGTCATTCGACCCAGGACTTCATCGAAACTGTTATCCAGATCGCGCAGAAGGGTGCTCAAAAGTTTTGCCAGCTTGTTCAAGCCCTGCTCGGTATAGGTTTCGGGAACGTTGACACTGAAATCGCCGTCCGCAGCGCTTGAAACGGCGTGTTCCATCGCATCCTGAAAGGCTTCGAACTCTGCAAGCCGCTCTGCGGAAGCCTTCTTGGCTTTCTCCTCTGCAGCGCGACGTTCGGCTTCGGCTTTCTTGTCTTGCGCTTCGGCGGCGAGCCGGTCTTCCTCCGCCTTGATGCGTATCCGTTCCGCCTCCTCAGCGAGTTCGCGCCCCTTTCGGGTATTGTCGCGGAAGACTGCAAGTGCGCGGGCCATCTTGCCAATCTCGTGTTTTTCCTCCAGCCCCGCAATCTCCGTAGCCAAGTCACCATCGGCCATACGGGTCATCGCGTCGGTCATGCCATTGATGGGCCGCAGGATCACGCGTCGCAAACCCAACGTCAGAAGGAGACCCAGGGTAACGCCTGCAACCGCCACGGCGGCGACCATCCGAATGATCGTTCCTGCCAGTTGCGCACCAGCCGGGCCCAAAGTGTTTTGACGCAGTTCGGTGGCGTTCATGACGGTGCCGATGGCGGAAGTGAACTCAGGTCCGATCCGGTCCATCTCGGCGTAGTGACCATTGCGCGAAAGGACAATGTTTGCGACCTGAGTTGAGTTTTCTGCGAATGCGGCAAATTCGTTCAAGGCATTTTGAGTGAGGTCGATCTGACGTTGGTCAGTCAGGGTGCCCAGCAATTCTTCAAGGCGCACACGCGCCTTGCCGATCGCCTCCTGCGATGCATCCAGTGACTCACGGTCATTATAGACAAGAAATCGTTCCAGAAAGAACTCGCCCTGCATGACCTCTGAGGTGGCGCGCCCGGCTATAAAACTGGCGCTACGGTTCCCCTGCAGATGGGCCCCGATCATTACGTCCGAAACAGATTGCCGCGCCGCCTCGCCTGCGGACTGAAGGCGTTCGACGACTGGCCCGAAGCGTTGATGCTCAATCAAAGCTCTTTCAAACGCAGTCCCGTAGGTGTCGATGAGATCGGGCAACATGCTGAGGTCATTTGCAAAAGTAGCGCCGTCGCTAAGTGCCCGAAGCTGTTCCATGGACTCATTTAGGTCAGTCAGGCTTTGCCGAAACCTGTCAGCCTGCGAAGGATCACCGGTCGTTCTAAAGTTGAGAGTGGCAATTCGTGCATCATAGAGGCTGCTCTCTACCGAGCGTAGCAGTAATGTGGTTTGTGCAGCTGCACGAAACTGCGCATAGTTATCTGCCAAACGCTCGGAAAAGACAGACGCAGCACCACCGACGATTGCTAGAAGCAGGGTCAGGGCGCCCATCGCGAGCGAAATCTTTTGTTTGATAGACATGCCACTTCTTTCCGATAGGTGGCTTGTCCTTAGAAGACCTTCCTTAAGGTTTGGTTGTCGGGTGCGGTTCGGACGGGCGTGCCCAAAGCCCCCTTCAACCTAGTGAACCGCCACCGGGGCAAGGTCGTTTTGGCGGGCCAGCGAAAAGGCGAGGTTGCGGTCCTTGACCAGGGCAATGCAAGCCCCATCGGGCGAATGCACGCCATAAATGTGCTCCTGTCCGCCCGCCTGTTGACGTACTTCGTCCGGAAGGTCTGCGACCGTGACAGGGCGGATATAGACCAGTTTGCCACTGTTAATGTCCTTGAAACTATACTTTGTATTCATGGTCTTACCCTTTCTGTATCTTGATGGACTGAACCACGCGCTCGGGAATGGCACGCCGCAGGTCGATGTGCAAAAGACCGTTTGAGAGGGACGCGCCGGCAACTTCCACGCCCTCGGCCAGCAAGAAAGTCCGCTGAAACTGTCGCGCCGCGATCCCGCGATGGAGGAATACGCGACCGTCATCCTGCTCGGCCTGTTGGCCGCGAACGACAAGCTGGCGATCCTCGACCGTCAGTGACAGGTCGTCGTCAGCAAAGCCAGCGACGGCGAGCGTAATGCGAAAGGCGTTCTCACCGATTTGTTCAATATTGTACGGCGGATATCCGTTTTCGGATTTGGCCGTACGTTCAACCAAACGTTCCAGTTGGTCGAACCCCAGAAGAAAGGGATGGGTGCCCAGGCTCAGTTTGCTCATGTCCGCCCTTTATGCTCAAGCGACGAATTCAGGGCCCTCGAAAGCAACCCTTGGACAATCATATGGGGGCTTTTGGCTGTCTCACAAGGGCAATAGCGCTTTGCCGAGTGGATGTTTCGGCTTAGATTGTGCGGAGTTCACAGCGCTGCAGGATATGACGACAAGATCCACACAGATGGAACCGGAGGAGGTTCTGCGCATCAAGCTTGAGGCTTTAAAGGGCGAGCATCGCGACCTTGATGCCGCCATTGAAGCTTTGGCCGAACGCGGGACAGATCCGTTGGCGGTGCGGCGACTGAAGAAGCAGAAACTGATGCTCAAGGATCGGATCGCGGCGCTCGAAGACAGGTTGACCCCCGACATCATCGCTTGAGGCCCCTCGGCGTGCCCGCTAGGTAGGATGCGAACAGGTTGGAGGGGCCCATGGCGCCACAGGTCGGGATCATCATGGGCAGCCAGTCGGACTGGGCAACGCTGAAACCCGCTGCCGAAATCCTCGATACACTGGGTGTCGCCCATGAAGTGCGGATTGTTTCTGCACATCGCACGCCCGACCGGCTTTGGGATTATGGCAAAGCGGCCGTTGAGCGTGGGCTTCAGGTGATTATTGCCGGGGCCGGCGGTGCGGCGCATTTGCCGGGCATGATGGCGTCAAAGACGCGCGTCCCGGTGATCGGTGTGCCGGTCGAGACGCGGGCGCTCAAGGGCGTCGACAGCCTATATTCGATCTTGCAGATGCCGCGCGGTTTTCCCGTCGCGACCATGGCCATCGGGGCATCAGGCGCAATGAATGCCGGGCTGATGGCCGCGCAGATACTGGCGATGACGGATGGGGCGTTGGCCGATCGCGTCGATCAGTGGCGCGCCGATTTAACCGCCTCGATCCCCGAGGTGCCGGTCGATGAGTGAGCCGCTGCGCCCCGGCCAGACCATTGGCATTCTGGGTGGCGGGCAACTCGGTCGCATGCTGGCGATGGCGGCGGCGCGCCTTGGGTTTCACACGCATGTGTTCGAGCCGGGTGCCGCCCCCGCGGGTGAGGTTGCGGGCACGCTGACCACCGCGGGCTATGACGATAGCGAGACGCTCGAAGCCTTTGCGCGAGCGGTTGACGTGGTCACTTACGAGTTTGAAAACGTGCCCGCAAATGCGCTCGACCAGATCGAAGCACTGGTGCCTTTCCGCCCCAATCGCCGCGCACTGGCGGTCAGTCAGGATCGGCTGACGGAGAAACAGTTTCTGCAGGATATCGGCCTGCAGGTCGCGGCCTTCGCCCCGGTCGACGCGGGCGAAGGCGACGCCGCCGCGCGCCTGGCGCAAGCGTTGGCCGAGGTAGGCATGCCCGCGATCCTCAAGACCCGACGGCTGGGCTATGACGGCAAGGGGCAGGCGCGGATCGGCGACACGCATGACGCGCAAGCCGCACTTGAAGCCATGTCGGGGGCTGAAGCGATCCTCGAAGGGTTCGTGTCTTTCGAACGGGAAATCAGCGTCATCGCCGCGCGTGGCATGGACGACCGGATCGCCTGTTTTGAGCCGGGCGAAAATGTCCACAAGGACGGAATCCTGCACACGACCACGGTTCCGGCGGCCATCGATCGCGACACTCGTGAACGCGCCTTTGGCATCGCTGGCACCATCCTGGCCGCCCTCGACTATGTCGGTGTGCTTGGGGTCGAATTGTTTCAGACCGGCGATAAGCTGATCGTCAACGAAATCGCACCGCGCGTCCACAACTCGGGCCACTGGACCGAAGCGGGCGCCGTCATCGACCAGTTCGAACAGCATGTCCGCGCCATTGCCGGTTGGCCGCTGGTCGACCCGGTGCGCCATTCCGATGTGGTGATGACCAATCTGATCGGGGATGACATCGCGCAAACGCCTAAGATCGCACAGGAAACCGGCGCGCGACTGCATCTTTACGGCAAGGCCGAGGCACGCGTGGGCCGCAAGATGGGTCACGTGACGCGGGTCACCGGACCGGCGACCGACCGATGAGCCTGCGTGTTGCGGTGCGGGGCCTCATCCTGTTGGACGACCGCCTTTTGATGGTGAACGCCTGGCCCGGTGGAAAAAGTGACCTGCTCTGTGCGCCGGGCGGCGGGGTCGAACGCCACGCCTCGCTCAGCGACAATGTGATCCGCGAGGTGCACGAAGAAACCGGGCTGACGGTCTCGGTGGGCGAGGTGGCACTGGTCAACGAATTTCACGACCCCGACGGGACGTTTCACCAGGTCGATGTCTATTTCCGCTGCGATATCCTTGCGGGCGATCCCTATGGCGACTGGACCGACCCCGAGGGGATCGTGACCGAGCGTCATTGGCTGACGCAGGCCGAACTGGGGTCAAAGCGCTTCAAGCCCGATAGTCTGCCGGATGTCGCCTGGGGGCCGACCGGGGCGCCTGCGTACTACGACCCGCTTGAGCCGATCCTGCGCTGACCCAGAATGCCATAGGCGACCCCGCCCAGGATCACGGCGCTTGCCAAGGCGACGCGCAAGGTCAGCGGCTCGGCCAGAAACAGAACGCCGCCCGCCACCGCGATGACCGGGACCGTCAGTTGGGTCAGTGCTGCGACCGTCGCGTCAAGCCGTGGCAGCAGGCTGTACCAAAGCGCATAGCCGAGACCGGAGGTCAGCGCGCCCGACACCACAGCAAGGATGGCGCCCTCGGTTGTCACCCCGTCCGGCATGGCCAGCCAGACGAGCAAGGCCAGCGGGCTGGCGCAGAGAAAATTGGCCGCAGTCTCCTTCAGCGGGTCGACCGCACCCCGCCCGGCAAGGGAATAGACGCCCCAGCCCAACCCAGCTGCTGCCATGAGAGCCGCAGCAAACAGGGCAGGGGCAGCGGACGCGCCCGGCCAGACCAGACCCGCGAGGCCAATCAACGCAAGCGCTGACCCGATCCAACGGGCCGAGTGCGGACGGTCGCCCCCTGCCAAGGCGCCGCCGAACATGGTCAGTTGTACCATGCCAAACAGGATCAACGCCCCGACGCCTGCGTCGAGTGCAACGTAAGCAAAGGAAAACCCGAGGACATAGAGCGACAACGATCCGGCGCCGACAGCGCGTTGTCTGCCCCAAAGGCGTGGCAACCCGCCCCGCATCGTGACCAGCGCAGAGAGACAGATCGCGCCCGAGATCAGACGCAACGCCGCAAAGGCTGCCGGTCCCGTGTCGCCATCGACCAGTGCCGCGCGGTTCAAAAGCGAATTGGCTGCAAACGCGACCATGGTCAGGGTTGTCAAAACGAGAATGCGCGCCACGTGGCCCCCTTGGCCGGATCAATGGACAGTTCGGCGACGCTTGCCTAACGTGGCGGCGAACTTCGAGATGAAAGAGAGACCATGGGGACAAAGCTCCGACTGGGTGTCAATATCGATCACGTGGCAACCGTGCGAAACGCGCGCGGCGGCTCTGCGCCAGACCCTGTGCGCGCTGCCAAAATGGCCGAAGATGCAGGGGCTGACGGCATCACAGCACATTTGCGTGAAGACCGCCGTCACATCACCGACACCGACATCGAAGCGCTGATGGAGGCGCTGTCGCTGCCCCTGAACTTCGAGATGGCCGCGACTGATGAGATGCAAGCCATCGCGCTCCGCCACAAGCCGCATGCGGTCTGCATTGTGCCGGAAAAGCGTGAGGAACGCACCACCGAGGGCGGGCTCGAGGTGGCGCGCGACGAAAACCGGCTGGCGCATTTCATCGCACCGCTGCGCGACGCGGGGTGCCGTGTCTCGATCTTTATCGCCGCCGATGCCCGTCAGATCGAAGCAGCGCACCGGATCGGGGCCGAGGTGGTCGAGCTGCATACCGGCGCCTATTGCGATGCGCATGCGGAAGGGCAATTCGAGGAACGCGATGCAGAATTGCGGCGGCTGACCGAGATGGCGCGCTTTGCCCATGAACTTGGGCTTGAGGTGCATGCGGGACACGGGCTGACTTACGACTGCGTGCAGCCCGTCGCGGCACTGCCGCAAGTGGTCGAGCTGAACATCGGGCATTACCTGATCGGCGAGGCGATCTTTCTGGGCCTCGATGCTTCGATCCGTCAGATGCGGCGGCTGATGGATGAAGCCCGGGCGAAGTAAGGGGCGCTGCCCCTCTTGCCCTGCGGGCAATTCACCCCGGCATATTTGAAAGCCGATGATAACGCTTCGTTAAGTTTGATTTGTCACGGTTGGCAGGCGGTACAGGCTGGCAAGCCGATGGCCGCAGCCGGTGAAAACCGAGAAGGCCCGCCTGTTGCAGAGCGGGCCTTCGTCTTCATCGGCTCAAAAATATGCTGGGGGAGCGCGAGGGGGTAAAACCCCCTCGCATGGAGCGACGCCGATAGGCGGCGGAACCTCTCCCGCTTTACGCCAGTGCCTTGGTCAGCGCCTGATCCAGATCGGCGATGATGTCGTCAGCATTCTCGGTCCCGATAGACACCCGCACCACATTGTCGAGCGCGCCAGCCGCGGCCCGCTGTTCGTCCGACAATTGACGGTGCGTGGTCGAGGCCGAGTGGATGATGAGCGACCGCGCATCGCCCAGGTTCGCGACGTGGCTGAACAGCTCGACCGCATTGATCAGCTTGACGCAGTTCTCGTAGCCGCCCTTGATCGCGAAGGTGAAAAGCGAGCCTGCGCCCTTGGGGCAAATGCGCGCCACACGATCAAAGTAGGGCGAGCTTTCCAAGCCGGCATAGGTTACCTTTTCAATCCGGTCATCGGCTTCAAGCCACTTGGCGACCTTAACTGCGTTCTCGACATGCCGATCCATCCGCAGCGACAGGGTTTCGATCCCCATCAGCGTGTAATGCGCGCCCTGCGGGTTCATCGTCATGCCCAGATCTCGCAGGCCCACCGCGATGGAGTGGAAGGTGAAGGCCATCGGCCCCAGCACTTCGTGGAAGTTCAGGCCGTGATAGGCGGGCTCGGGCTGGCTGAGCGACGGGAACTTGTCGGAGGCCGACCAGTTGAACTTGCCGCTGTCGATCACCGCGCCGCCGGTGACGGTGCCGTTGCCGGTCAGGTACTTGGTGGTCGAATGCACCACCAGCGTCGCCCCGTGGTCAATCGGGCGGCAGAGATAGGGCGAGGCCGAGGTGTTGTCGACGATCAGCGGCAGGCCCGCCTCATCGGCGATTTTTCCTATGGCATCGAGGTCGGTGATGTACCCGCCGGGGTTCGCAATGCTTTCGCAAAAGATTGCGCGGGTGTTATCATCAATAGCGGCTTTCACTGCGTCCAGATCGTCGAAATCGACCAGGGTCGCGGACCAACCGAAGCGTTTTATGGTCTGCGTCAGCTGCGTATAGGTGCCACCGTAAAGCCTGGTTGAAGCAACGATATTGCAGCCGGGCATCATCAGCGGGAACAATGCCATGATTTGCGCTGCGTGCCCTGACGAGCAACAGATGCCGCCGGCCCCGCCTTCCAGATGCGTGATCCGTTCGGCAAGTGCGGACACCGTCGGGTTGGTCAGGCGCGAATAGATATAGCCCACTTCCTGCAGGTTGAAGAGCCGGGCCGCGTGGTCGGCATCCTGAAAGACATACGCCGTGGACTGATAGATCGGGACCTGACGCGCGCCTGTCGCCGGGTCGGGCGCGGCCCCGGCATGGATTTGCAGCGTATCGAAATGTTGCGGACGGTCGGTCATGAAGGCTCTCCCTGAAAGTTTGCGGGAACCTAAGGTGGTCTTTGGCGAACTGCAACGCGCAACCGGTCAGCGCATCCAGAGCTTTTCGCGCCTGATCCGGTTGCGAATGGCCTTTTCCGCTGGGGGCAGGTTCGTTTGGTCGAAAAGCGCACGCACCCGCGCGCCGCGCCCCTGATAGATCATGCGTTTGAAGGGCTCGTATTGCTTGAGGACCTTCTTGATCTTGTTCGGGGCAACCGTGGTCTCGAGAAATTCGACCGTGGCATCAGGCGTCTTGGCATAAAGCAGCGGCAGGGCGCGCCAGTGTAAAGCCATTTCGCCATCGAGCGCCAGCGCATCGCCCTCCGGCCGTCCGCCGCCAAGCCCGGCAATGACCGCGGGCAGGGCGATCTGATCGAGCCACGGATCAAGCGTTTGACAGGCGAGCGCATCGGGCCGGTCATCCCGCAGGCTGACCATCAGGTCGATCATCTTGGCCGCAAAGACCTGCGGGCAGCGATAGAAGAACCACCCTGCATTGAAATAGAGATGCCGTTCCCAATGCCCTTCGGGTTGCGACAGATCGAGGGTCGGGGCCATCTCGACACCGGCACGCCGGTAAACGGCGCTCCAGATCGTGCCGAGGTCGGGGCCATAGAGCGGAACGACCGGCCATGTGTTCTCGCGCATCATCGAGGCAGCGGGGCGATCGAAATCGAGGGTCAACCGGTCCACGGGGCCGGTAATGATCGTGTCCGTGTCAAAGAACAGGAACGGCCGGTCCTTTGGCATGGCGGCCAGCATCTCGACCTTGTTGCCATAAGGGTAAGCGTCGCCGAAGTGGTGCGATGTGAACGGCAGGATTTCGGCACCAAGCGTGGTCAGAAGCGCGCGCGCGTCGGTATCAATCCGCGGATCCTTGCGCCAAAGCGGGCCGGGCTGCGGTTCGCCCACGATCAGTCTGCCCTCGAACCCGGGGGCGGCGGCGCACAGCGTGGCCGCGAACAGCACTGCCTCAAAGGACAAGCGGCCCTTTTGTGCGACAATGCAGATATCGAAATCCGCGGGCATCCTGCTGGCGTATCCTCTTGGCCTTGTTTCCTTGTGAGTACTCGCGGATGCCCTCTGCGTCGAGGGCGCGTTGCAGATGTCTCCGGTATACGACGGTGGACGCGTAAGTATAGGAAATATCAATAAAAAGCTGGCTCAAGCTGAGATCGCGCGTATATATGGCGCATGCAAAGGCGGTAGAGATGAGCCCGATCAAAGATCATGACCTGCGCTACAAGCTTGCGAATGAGCTGCACGCGCGCCCGTTTCCCAAGCTTCAGGCCCCGTGCCGTGCCGCGTATCTGGCCATCAAGCAGCCATCGGATGCTGCGGCACGCGATCGTGAGCTTGACCGCGCGCATCTTATCGCCCTCCTCGACCGCTTCGGGGTGGCGCATCCCCAGCCGGGCGCGACGCACTATTTCGGCGAGATCGGGCGCCACATGCTCAAGTGGGAAAGTCACACCGAGTTCGTGACGTACACGATCTTCGGCGTTGGGGTTGCCGAGACACCGTTCGATGCCTCGACGTTTTCGATGGTCCCCGAAGACTGGCTGCAGGACGCGCCGGGCGAACGCATCACCTCGGCCCTGATCCGTGTCGAGGTTTGCGAGGATGACAAAGACATCCCCGGAAAGCTTGAGAAATGGTTTGTGCCCGAAAGCCTGGCGATCAGTTCGGTTCTGGACGACACGGCTGTTATGGCGGGTGATTTTCGCATCGATACGGCCGGGCATATGCGCTTTGCGCTCTTTGCGCGACCGGGTATGGGGGCGCAGCGCATTGGCCGTGTGGTGCAGCGCATATGCGAGATCGAAACATACAAGTCGATGTCGATGCTGGGACTGGCGCGGGCGCGCGGCCTCGGGGCCACAATCGGCAGCATCAACGGAAAGCTGACAAACCTTATGTCCGAGATGCGCGGCGACAACGTTCGCTCGGAAGAGACGCTGAACGGATTGCTCGAGGTTTCGGCCGAGCTTGAAAGCACACTGGCCCATTCCGCCTTTCGATTTGGCGCGACCGGGGCTTACCGCGCGCTTGTGGATCAACGGATCGAGGTTCTGCGCGAAGAGCGGTTCGATGGCCGCCAGACCTTTGCCGAATTCATGATGCGGCGGTTCGACCCCGCGATGCGCACGGTGGTTGCCGTAGAAGGCCAGTTGCGCACAATGGCGGAACGCGCCGAACGCGCCGCCAACTTGCTGCGCACACGCGTCGATGTGGAACGCTCGGCACAGAACCAGGAACTGCTGGCCTCGATGGATCGGCGCGCTGATTTACAGTTGCGTTTGCAGAAGACGGTCGAAGGCTTCTCAGTCGCGGCGATCAGCTATTATGCGGTCAACCTGCTGTCGTATCTGACCATGCCGTTCTTCGAAGGTGCGGGCATCGGCAAAGTCGGTACCTTTGCCATTCTCACTCCGCTCGTTCTCGCGCTGGTGTGGATCGCAGTCCGGCGCATCCGGCAAAGCGTCGAGTGATCGCTACCCGTCAGGCGCGGGGGTCCAACGCATCAAAGTCCGATGCGTCCCACGCTCAGCGATTTCGATGAAACCTGCGCGGTTTAGTGGACCGATCAGACCAACATAGCCCTCGCTGCGCTCCAACGGGCGCGTCGGTCGAAAGGCCGAGGCTTCGACGCTGACCGCACCATGCGCGACCGCATGAGCACAGGCCCCGCGAGCAAGCTCTTCCATCAGGCCCTGTTTGCGTGCCTCGGAACGGATGAAGAAACAGGACAGCGTCCATATCTTGTCGAGATCGGCGCCCTGTTCGGGTTTGCTCGTGCGCCCGTTGTTGAACCGGGGAACGGCGCGGCGCGGCGTGGCCTGTGCCCAGCCGACGGCCCGTCCGTCCAGATAGGCGAGTACGCCCGGGGCAGGGTGTTGATCCACTAAGTTGCGAAATGCAGTCTTGCGACCGGCCTTGTCAATCTCCCGCCACGCATTGCCCGCGATGCGCCACCACATGCACCAGCAGTTCCGGGTCGCACTCGCGCTTTCGAATAGCGCCTCCAAATCGTCCCACCGGTCGGATGTTGCCGGGTAAACCGTAACGCTCATCGCCCGCGAATGCGCGGGTCCAGAGCGTCGCGCAGACCATCGCCGACATAGTTCACGCTGAGAACGGTCAGCGAAATCAGCAGACCGGGCCACACCACGCGCTCGGGGTAAAGCTCCATCCGGTCGACTGCGTCGAACAGCAGTTTGCCCCATGTCGGGAAGTCTGGCGGAAATCCGAATCCAAGGAACGACAGCGCACTTTCGGTGATGATCGCGGTCGCGATGCCCAGCGTGGCCGAGACCATGATCGGGCTCATCACATTGGGCAGCAAATGGCGCATCACCATCTTGGAAGGTGATGTGCCGATCGATCGTGCCGCCAGGATAAATTCGCGTTCTTTCAGTGCCAGAACATCGCCGCGCACGATGCGTGCGGTTTGCATCCAGCTTGTCACGCCGACAAGCGTCACGATCAGAATGAACGTTCCCCCTTCGGGCCCAAAGGCGGCCGACAATCGGTCGCGGAACAGCAGCACCGACACAAGGAGGAGGGGCAAAAGCGGCAGAGCCAGGAACAGATCGGTCAACCGCATAAGCGGACCATCGAGCAGCCTGGAATAGCCGGCAATCACACCGACAAATGTGCCGAGCAACACGGAAAGCACCATGGCGGCCACGCCGACCGCCAGCGAAATGCGGCCCCCGATCAGCAGCCGGCCCAGTGTGTCGCGGCCCAGGTTGTCGGTGCCCAGAGGATGCAACCAGTTGACCTTGGCGTCGCTGTCCCAAAGGGCGGTGTAAATGGGCCGTGTGTCGCGCAGCTCAAGAAAGTCGCGCCCGGTCGGCACGAACTGGGGGTCGTTCCAGTAAATCCACGGCCCGACCAGTACCATCAGCACGATCACGATAAAGATGCTCGCACCCCACATCGCGCCCCGGTGGCTTTTGAACTGGTCCCAGATGTCGGCCCATTGCGACCGCGGGGGTGCGGTCGGTTCGACCTTGTCCATGGTGATCGGCGTGTCAGTCATAGCGGATCCTCGGGTCGAGAATGCCGTACAGGATGTCGGCGATCAGGTTGAAGAGCACGATCAGGATCGCGAAGATAAAGGTCAGCGTCTGCACCATCGGCAGATCGTTGGCCTGAATGGCGGTGATCAGCAGCTGACCGATGCCGTTCACTTTGAACACCTGCTCGGTGATGATCGCACCGCCAAAGATCGCAGGGATGCCAAGCGCGATCACGGTGACGACCGGGATCAGCGAATTGCGCAACACATGCACCAGCACCACGGTTTTCTCGCCAAGCCCTTTGGCGCGCGCGGTGCGGACATAATCCTGGTTCAGGTTGTCCAGCATCGAGGCGCGCATGAAACGGCTGAGCTGGCTGGTGATCTGCAACGCAAGCACCATCACCGGCATGACCATTTGTTGCAGCTGCGCCTTGAAGCTTTCCCAATCGACCACGCGCAGTGTCGTATCATAAATCGACGGGAACCAGCCGAGTTGGACCGAAAAGATCACGATCACCAACACGCCTGAAAAGAAGGGCGGTACGGAGAAGCCGACCATGGTGACGAACGTGCCCGCGTTGTCGAACCAGCTGTACTGACGATAGGCGGAGTAGATGCCGATCGGCAGGGCGATGAGGATCGCAACGACATAGGCCGTGCCGACGACCCAAAGCGTTTGCGGCAGGCGCTGCACGACGATGTCCATCACCGGCGAACGGGTCTGCCACGAGATGACACGCTGCTGACCATCGGCCCAGTTGGTGCCAAGGATCGCATCGAAAAAGTACAGCGGCTCGACCACGAAAAACTGATAAAGCCATTTCGGGAACGCGATGTACCACGGCGCACCCACGCCAAGCGCCTCGCGCATCCGTTCGCGCACTTCGGGCGGAATGGTCAGCGGCTGGCTGGCCATCGGGTCGCCCGGGGCAAGTTTGAGAAGAAGAAAGATCACGAGGCTGATGAACAGCAGCGTCGGGATGCTTAGGATCAGACGTCTGATGGTGAATGTGAGCATGGCCCGCCTCGCGCAGTCAGGGCGGCGATATCAACCGCCGCCCTGAAGTGGGATCACTCGGTCCGGTACCAGTCAGCGATGTTCCAAAGCTCGCTGTCCCAAACGTTCAGGTCGATGCCGCCAAGGGTGTTGGCATGGGCCGACAGACGTCCGCGGTGCACCAGTGGGATCATGGCGCCACCTTCGATGGCCATATCGTTGAGTTCGGCGGCGAGGCGTCCGCGCTCGGCGATATCGGCGGTTTTTGCCAGCTCTTCCCACTTTGCATCGAACTCTTCCGAGCAGAAGCGGCTGATGTTCTCACCCTGCCACTGTGACGCAGGCGACGGGATCTTGGAGCACAGCGCGTTGCCGAGATAGGACTGCGGGTCCGTGCCATTGAACGTGTTGGCGTACATCTCGACGTCTGCATAGAACTTCTGGAAGGTGTCCGGGCTGCCCGGATCGCCGCCGAAGAAGACCGACGCGTCGATGTTGCGAAGCTCGGACTCGATGCCGATTTCGCTCCACCACTGTTTGATCAGCGCCTGGAAATCCTGACGAACGGCGTTGGTCGAGGTCTGGTAAAGGATCTTCATCGGCACGCCGTTCACTTCACGGACACCGTCGCCGTCAGTGTCGACAAAACCGGCGTCGTCCAGCATCGCGTTCGCACCGGCGATGTCCTGCGTTGCACAATCAAAGGTGGTCGAGGCATAGATGTTCGGCACGGGCACCCAGTTACAGGTCACGCGTCCTGCCTGACCGTAACCGATCTCGACCAGAAGCGGGCGGTCGATTGCCATCGACATGGCCTTGTAGACAGCAGGTTCCTGCAGGAACGGATGCGGCCGAATGACGGCACGCTCATCCGGGCCAAGTGACGGGTCGGGGTTCGTGTGGTTGAGCATGATCCGCTCGACCAGCGGGCCGAAACCTGCGACGGGCGTGCCCTGCCCACCTTCCTGCATCTTGGCGATCACGTCGGGCGCCAGTTGCAGGTTCCAGGCATAGTCAAACTCGCCGGTTTCCATCACGGCGCGGCCCGCTGCAGTGGCATCGCCGCCACCTTTGAAGGTCACACTTGCAAAGGCCGGTTTGCCTTCATGCCGGAAGTTTTCGTTGGCGGCAAAGGTGATCACGTCGTTCGGCTTGAACTCGGTGACCGTAAACGGACCGGTGCCGATGGGATTGAAATTCTGTTCAGTGCATTCCGGGGCCTTGGCGCCCATGCAATCGGCGAACTGCGCGGCCTGCAGGATCGGGGCCTCGCCACCGACGAACGCGTTATAGGGGTTCGGCGTCGGGGCCGAGAATGTCACCACAACCGTCAGATCGTCGGGTGTCTCGACACTCGCAATGCCTTCGTACTTCGCGCCTTGTGCGCAGCCGCCCTCGGGGTCCACACAGTAGTCATATGTGAACTTCACGTCGGCGCTGGTAAAGGCCGTGCCGTCGGACCACACCAGACCTGGCGTGATGTTCCATGTAATGCTGGTCAGGTCTTCGGACACACCGCCGTTTTCAACCGTCGGAATTTCGTCGACGAGCCACGGCACAATGGTGCCCGAGCTGTCAAATCGGGCCAATGGTTCGACAACCAGCGATGCGGCCTCGATGTCTTTCGTGCCGCCGGACAGATACGGATTCAGAATCGATGGGGCCTGCCAATAGATGATCTTGACATCTCCGTCGCGGCCACGCGGGCCTTCATGGGCCGCGCCAATCGCCACGGTGGTAGAGGCGGCAAGCACCGACGCGCCCAGTAGGGCTGTCATGAGTTTCATGGGTTTCACTCCTTGTTGGTATGAGCGTGCCAAGGGTGCTGCCAGGTCGAGCAGCGGGCTGGGGACTGGTTTTTCGAGTTGCGTGATATGCAGCACGATCCAACTTCGATTGTTATGATCGTCCCCACCCCCATGGCACGGACAGGTGGAGTTTCGACCAAAAGATCGACAAAAGGCAAGCTTTGCCGACGGATCGGGCAAAAAAAGCGATGAAGCTTTCAACGAACGGTGATGATTTGTGCAAGTCCGTCCCTTTTGCGCCGCTGGTTTCTGCGGGCCTGAAGGGCGTGAAATTACCGACAGCGGCCACGCGGGCGAGAATTGACGCCTTTGGGTGAGCCGACTAGCGTCAAGGGGACTAAGCCATAAGGGGTCTCATGCTGGATCAACCTCTCGCCTCGCTGCGCAATCTCCGTGTGGAGTTTCAAACGAAAGACGGGCCTGTCGTCGGGGTCGAGGATGTGAGCTTTGATGTTTCGGCTGGGGAAACCGTCGCGGTTGTCGGCGAATCCGGGTCGGGCAAGTCGGTTTCGTCCCTGTCTCTCATGCGGCTGGTCGAGTTTGGTGGTGGCACCATCGCGGGCGGGCAGCTTTTGTTCGACCGTGGCGCCGACAGAGGTGGCCAGGTCGATGTCGCGCAAACGGATAGCGATTTGATGCGCACGATCCGTGGCAATGAAATCGGCATGATCTTTCAGGAGCCGATGACTTCGCTCAATCCCGTGTTCACGGTGGGCCGGCAACTGACCGAGGGGCTGCGCGTTCACAAAGGGCTGAGCAAGCAAGCGGCCATCGACCGTGCGATTGAGCTTCTGCGTGAGGTTCGTATTCCCGAACCCGAGCGGCGCCTTGAACAGTATCCCCACGAATTGTCAGGCGGCATGCGCCAGCGTGTGGTGATCGCGATGGCTCTGGCGTGCAAGCCGCGGCTTCTGATCGCGGACGAACCGACTACCGCTTTGGACGTGACGATCCAGGCCGAGATTCTGGCCCTGATCGACCGGTTAAAGCGTGAAACGGGCACGGCGGTGATCTTTATCACGCATGACATGGCCGTGGTCGCACAGATGGCGGACCGCGTCGTCGTCATGTTCCGCGGCAACAAGGTGGAAGAAGGGCCCGTCGAGCAGATTTTTGAGGACCCGCAGCACCCCTATACACAAGCTCTGTTGGCCGCCGTGCCGAAGCTGGGTGAGATGACGGGCACGACCGCGCCGGTGCGCCTGAAACTCATGGGCCACGGCGATATCTCGACCGAGCCGATCGTACCACAGGAAGACAAGGTTCTGCTGGATGTGAAGAACCTGACCACGCGTTTCCCGGTCAAAGGCGGGTTGTTCCGGCGCACGGTCGCCAATGTTCACGCGGTCGAGGATGTCTCGTTTCAGGTCAAATCGGGCCAGACACTCAGCCTTGTTGGCGAATCCGGGTGCGGGAAGTCGTCTTGCGGGCGCTCGGTCCTGCGACTCGTCGAACCAACCTCGGGCGAGGTTTGGCTGGACGGCGTGAACGTCATCGATTTCAACCAGAACGAGTTGCGGCGCGCGCGGCGCGACATGCAGATGATCTTTCAGGATCCGTTCGCCTCGCTCAATCCGCAGATGAAGCTTCAGGATCAGGTGGCCGAACCGCTGATCAATTTCGGGTTGGGCGATGCACAGGAGCGTGCTGACAAGGTGGCACAGCTCTTTGACCGGGTGGAACTCCCGCGCAGCTTTCTCAACCGCTATCCGCACGAATTGTCCGGTGGGCAGCGCCAGCGTATTGCGATTGCCCGCGCCCTGGCGCTGAACCCGAAACTGATCATCGCGGATGAGGCCGTCAGCGCGCTGGATGTCAGCGTGCAGGCCCAGGTACTGAACCTGCTGATGGAATTGCAGGCCGATCTCGGGATTTCGATGCTGTTCATCAGCCATGACATGGCCGTTGTGGAACGGGTCAGCCATTCGGTCGGCGTGATGTATCTGGGCCGCATTGTCGAGATGGGGCCACGCGCCGCAATCTTTGAAGACCCCCGCCATCCATACACCAAGTCGTTGATGGCGGCTGTTCCTGTGGCCGATCCGCGCAAACGCAAGACCGAGCGTGATCTGAATTTCAAACCGATCCCCTCACCGATTTTCCCGGTCGACTATACGCCCGAACCTTCGGTCTACGATGAGGTGACACCGGGTCATTTCGTCCTTCAGGGGGATTGGGGCGGGTTCGACCGTGGGTGACCTGTCCGCGCGCGACATCCTGAATTCACTCGTATCCTTCCCGACGGTGAGCCGCGACACAAACATTCCGCTGGTCGATTGGGTGGAAACCTATCTGACCGGTCTCGGCATCACCGCCCATCGTCACGTCAAACCAGATGAGCCGACCAAGCACGCGATCTTCTGTTCGGTGGGCCCTGATGTGCCGGGGGGCATTGTTTTGTCGGGCCATACCGATGTGGTGCCGGTCGATGGCCAGGTCTGGACTTCGGATCCTTGGACGGTGACCGAGCGGGACGGCAAGCTTTACGGGCGCGGCACCTGCGACATGAAGGGGTTCGATGCACTGGCCTTGCACGCGTTGCAGCGCGCGATGAATAGTGACCTGAAGCGGCCTTTGCAGATCGCGTTTTCCTATGACGAAGAAATCGGCTGTGCCGGCGCCCCGCCTTTGATTGCGGCTATGGCCGAGGCTGGTTTGCCCAAAGCGGAGGCTGCGATCATCGGCGAACCGTCGATGATGGCCTGCGTGACGGGCCACAAGGGCAGCGTTGCGTTCGACATACATATCAAGGGGTTCGAAGTGCATTCCTCGCTGATGCACACCGGTGTCAGCGCCATCCACGAAGCCGCACGGCTGATCGAATGGGCCAACCGGCGCAACGCGGAAAGCCAGGCCAGGCCGCCCTCGCAAATCGCTGCGATCTTCAACCCGCCCTGGACCACGCTGCATGTCGGCAAAATTCAAGGTGGCACGGCGCATAACATCACTGCCGGGGATTGCCGCTTTGTGATGGAGATGCGGTTCGTTCCCGACGACGACGCACCGGGTTGGATGGGTGCCTTGCGGGCCGAGATTGCTGCGGTCGAGGCGCAGATGCAGGTGATTGCACCGACAGCGCGCATCTCGGTCTCGCAAGGTGAAGACGTGCCCGGACTGGTGCCCGAGGATCACGGGCCGGCCGAAGGACTGGTGCGTCGGATGACCGGTGACAATGCCGACCACGTTGTCAGCTACGGCACCGAAGCGGGGCATTTTCAGACGGCGGGCATCTCGGCGGTCATTTGCGGCCCGGGCAACATCGAGCAGGCGCATCAGGCGGACGAGTACATCAGTCTGGAGCAGTTCGCGGCCGGTGAGGCGTTTCTTGCGAAAGTCGTGGACAGCCTCTGCGATTAGTGGTGATGCGGCTGCCTTACCGGACGGGACATGACCGGCTTGGCAGCCGCGCTTACACACACATTTTGACGCGAACACTCGTCACAAGGTGGGGAGACTGAACAGGTACCTCTTGCGCGTCACATGGGTTACGCGCGGGCCGTCAGGTTTATTCCCATCGAGGCAAACTTTTTCAGCCGACCGCATCCAGACCCGCTTCGGCCATCAAACGCTCGGCCTCGGCGGCCAGAATGCGCTCGCGGCCCTCGCCCGCAATCGGGATGCGCCCCGGTTCAAGGAACAGCGGGGCGGCGAGGGGGGTGACGCGGTCAAGGATGACATGATCGACACGCCCGCCGGTGCGCTGCAGCATCTCTTCGATCCGGCCAAAGTCGACCAAACCGCGCATCGCCTCTTCGCGCGTGATCTTCAGCAACAGGTGGTCGGGGTCGTATTTGATCAGCGTGTCATAGAGTATGTCGGACGAGAACGTGGCTTGCCGTCCCGACCGGCGCTGCGCCCCATAGTTGCGTTCCAGCATCATGGAAACAACGGCGGTTGCGCGGAAGGTGCGCTTCATGACGGCATTGCCGGACATCCATGTTGCAAAGGCCGCGCGCAAGGCGCCATCTTCGAACATCGGGGCGGGGTCGGGCACCTGTTCCAGCCCCCAGATCAGCACAGCGTAATCGGTTGACACAAAGCCCAGCGGCGCCAGCCCCTGCGCTTCCAACTGGTTGGTGATGAGGAGGCCAAGCGTCTGCATCGCATTGCGCCCGGCAAACCCATAGATGCAGGTGCTTTGCCGCCCGTCATGCGGAAAGCTTTCAACGAGGATCCGGTCGGATTGCGGCAGCCGCGACCGGCGGGCCTGCAGCTCGAGCCACCCTTTGGTGTGGTCGGGTAACCCGGTCCAGTCGCGCGCCGCGAACATGCGCAGGATGCGGTGGGTCAGTTGGGTCGAAGTTGAAAACTTCGAGCCGTTGAACGTGGCGATCTTGGGGGCCTTGTCGGCGCGGCGCGTGACCTCGACCGTCATTTCCTTCAAGCCTTCGTAGCGCACGATCTGACCGCCGATCAGGAACGTGTCGCCGGGGGAAAGCGTGGCGGCGAACCCTTCCTCGATCTCGCCCAGAGGGCGACCGCCCATCCGGTTCTTGAGCCGCACTTTGAGCGTTTCCGTGTCCTGGATCGTCCCAAGATTGCGCCGGATATGCGCGGCTGCGCGGGGATCGCGCAACTCCCACAACCCGTCCTTGCGCTCTTTCAGCCTTTGCCAGCGATCGTAGGCGCGGAGCGCATAGCCGCCGGTGGCCATCATCTCCAAGCATTCTTCAAAGGCCGGGCGGGTCAGGTCCGTATAGGCCCCGGCAGTGCGCAACGTGTCAAACAGATCGCTTGGATCGAACGGCCCGCGACAGGCGCGGATCAGGATGTGCTGGCAGAGCACGTCGCGTGGCCCGGGGCCGCGCGGATCGCCGTCCAACTCGGCCTCGCGTACAGCTTGCAGGGCCGCGACGCATTCGACGACCTCGAACCGGTTCGCAGGCACGATCAGCGCCTTGGATGGTGCGTTGTAGTTGTGGTTCGCGCGCCCGATCCGCTGCACCAGCCGTTTGACGTTCTTGGGCGCACCGACCTGGATGATCAGGTCGACATCGCCCCAGTCGATGCCCAGATCCAAGGTGCCGGTGCAGACGATGGCACGCAATTCGCCCGCGACCATCGCCGCTTCAACCTTTTGTCGCTGCGCCTTGGCAAGCGACCCGTGGTGAATGCCGATCGGCAGCCCGTCTTCGTTCTGCATCCAGAGCGCGTGGAAGAAGATCTCGGCCTGCGCGCGCGTGTTGTGAAAGATCAGCGTGGTGCGGTGTTTCCGGACCTCGTCCAGAACGGCCGGAATGGCATACGCAGCGCCACCCCCGGACCAGGGCGGCATTTCGTCGGTGGTCAGCATCGCGATGTCGGGGTCGGGCCCCGGATCGGCCTGCAGGACCGGGCAGGGGTCGGGGTGGCGCGCGAGGAATCGCGCTATGGCCCTTGGGTCCTCGACCGTCGCCGACAGCCCGACACGTCGCAGATCGGGGCACATCCCCTGCAGTTCAGCCAGCGCCAGCATCAATTGATCGCCGCGCTTTGAATCCGCCAGCGCATGGATTTCGTCAACGATCACACGCGACAGCCCGGCAAACATGGCCGGCGCGTCTTCGTATGACAGGAGCAGCGCAAGGCTCTCAGGCGTGGTCAGCAGGATATGCGGCGGATCGGTGCGCTGGCGTTTCTTTTGCGTGGCCGACGTGTCGCCGGTGCGGTCTTCCACCCGGATCGGCAGGCCCATGTCAGCGATAGGGCGGCTGAGGTTGCGACGGATGTCAGCCGCCAGCGCCTTGAGCGGTGAGACATAGATGGTGTGCAACCCATCGTGACCGCCGTCTGAAAGTTCGGCCAGTGTTGGAAGAAACCCCGCAAGCGTTTTGCCGCCACCGGTCGGTGCGATCAGCAAAAGGGCCGGCGCATCGGCGCGGTCCGCCATGTCAAGCTGATGGGGATGCGCTGACCAGCCGTGTGAGGCGAACCAGTCGTGAAACGCCTGCGGCAGCGGGTCAGACATCAGCGCGGGCAACACCTGCCAGTTCGCGAAGTTCCTGAAAGATGGGCTGATCCCTGAGCTTGCGTATCTTCGCGACATGCGCTTCGACCGTTGCGGCGTGCAAATCGGCAAGGCGCTGGTTGGTCTTCAGGGTCGCGATTTCCTCTTCCAACCTGGTACCATTCGCGAGCATCTCGGTGTTCGGGCCCTTGTGCCGGTTTCTGCGGCGGAAATAGGTGTGATCGATGCGCCCTGCGACCACCGCGTCGCCACGCGCGTGTTTGACCAGAAAGCTTTCGAGCGACCGCAGGGCATAGTGGTTCACCGTCACCAGATCGAACATACCTCTTGCATCCGAGCCCTTCTGGTGGACATGCCGCAGGTCGTCCGGAAACCGGTTCCCCGACCCGTCAACCCAATTGAGAGACGGTGCAACCTGCGCTTTGGCGATGGGGCGGTGATTGCGGATGACAAGGCGCGGATCAACGCGCGAGATTGACTTGAACCCGCGGCGGCTGCGCCATTTGCCGGGCGTCATGCTTGAGCTGTGGGTGAATTGCTGGGTCACCGGTCGGTCGCGAAATTCGACCACCCCGCCTGTGCTGAAGACCGTTTCCGGCATGGTCAGAACGTCGGGCCAACCGAGCCGGTTGAGAAGCGACTTGAGGGACGGGTCGCCCCCGCGAAGGCACGGAAACTCGTCGACATCCGCCAAAAGGACATAGTCCGCATCCCGCCAAATTCTGAGCCGCTTGGCGTAGGCGATTCCGGCCATATGCGGTTGGCGCCGCATCGCGCTGTCCAGCGGCGAGATCACCAACGGGTTTGGCAAATGCGTGACGATCCCCATCCGGTCCAGTTCGTCGAGGATCCGGTCGGTCCCGTCGTCGCAGTCATTCGTCAGCACAAGGATATGATCGACGCCCATAAGGCGCTGCCACGCGACCCATTCGAGAATGAAGGGGCCTTCGTTCTTCATCACAGTGAAGGTCAGAAGGGTCGGGTCTGCCATCAAACCGCTCATTTGCTGCTCGGGCAGAACGTAACATCCGGACTGTGAAATGCCACGCCCCGTTTTGGCGGGAAACTGTTCTACCAACCAGTTACGCGCAGGTCGATTTTCGCATGCGAAAATTATATTTAGAATCAGTTAATTATGGTGAAAAACGGGTTGATGTGGCGCGCGACGCAAAACACCCTCGCCGGTGTGGGCGAGGGTGTGTGTGGTAGTCCGCTGATGTGCAGAGATCAGTGAACGATCTTCTCTTCCTTGACGAACATATTCGCCCAGGCGCGGTCGATCAGTTCGGGGGACATCTGATAAGGGATGCCTTCGAATTCGCAGATCGCAATCATCTGGTCGATGAGGAAGATCGGCTGATAGTTCGCATAGATGTTGTCGATGGTCGGGTACTTGTTCTTGATCAGATAGACCAATGTATCTTCGTCCAGCGGCATTTTGCGTTTCCGCGCAACCATGGCGAAGATCTTGAGGTAATCTTCCTGTTCCGGGCCGTCGATCTTGATCTTGAAGAAGATACGACGCAGCGCCGCTTTGTCGAAGATCTCATTCGGGTGGAAGTTGGTCGAGAAGATCACGAGCGTATCGAAAGGCACTTCGAATTTCTCACCCGATTGCAGGGCGAGGATGTCTTTCGCTTCTTCCAACGGAACGATCCAGCGGTTGACCAGGGCCTGTGGCGGTTCTTCCTGACGACCAAGGTCGTCGACGATGAAGATGCCGCCGGTCGATTTCAGCTGCAGCGGCGCCTGATAGGTTCGGGCCGTCGGGTTGTAGACGAGATCGAGCATCGAGAGCGACAATTCACCACCGGTGATCACCGTTGGGCGTTCGCAAAGGACGTACCGCGTATCAAAGCGGTTCGAGGTTCGGCGGAGCGAATTGGGGTCGTCTGCCTGCTCTTCCGCGGCCGTGTGCACGATCGGGTCATAGACCGTGATGACTTGGCCCGAATACTCAATGGCGCGAGGGACATAAATCTTGTCGCCAAGTGCGTCACGAATACCGTTCGAGATCGAAGACTTACCGTTGCCCGGCGGGCCGTACATCAGGATTGATCGACCGGCGGAGACCGCGGGCCCGAGATGGTCGAGGAGTTCATCGGGCAAAATCAGGTGGCCCATGGCGCCCAGAAGCTGGTCGCGCGTGACCTGGATGTTGCGGATCGACTGGCGTTTCACCTGTTCGGCATAAACCTCCAGCGGGACCGGCATTGCGCCGTAGTACTCAGACTGCGCCAGCGCATCGAGCGCGCGGGCCTTGCCGGCGTCGGTCAGTTCGAACCCCATTTCACCGCCAGAGTTCGCGTGCAGCGTACCGGTGGCCTGCAGCAGCTTTTGTTCACGCGCGAGGTCGATCAGTTCCTGGGTTACCGGGAGGGGAAGGCACATCGCCTTGGACAGGTCGCCCGCAGAGTCGAGGTTCATGCGGAACATCGTTTTCAAAAGGATGTCGCGCATCATCACGACACCCAGCTTCATGCCTTCAATCGAGCGTGGGGCCGGCGGTGCGACGACGTTCGAAGTTTCCATATTCATGGGCTAAACCCTGCCTTCACAATAGAAATCTGGGATGCGCCCCGCCGTTGCCCGATTTTGAACAATAAGCCTTGGCACACCTGTTCAGACACGACCATCACCTTTTATTGTGGCTAAAAAATGGAAAAAGGATGGGGAATGAGCAGAGCTGAAGGGTTTCTTCTGACGGGTGTTTTTGCGGTCTTCGTTTTGGCCTATGGCGCCGTGCCCCTGGCATCAGGTGGGTTATTTGTCGACTCGCATGAAGGCGACACATTCCACCTGTTGGATATCCTGACGCGGATGCAAAGCGGTGCCGTTCCGCATCTGGATTTTGTCACGCCGCTCGGAGCGCTGTCGTTCTGGCCCGCGCACTGGATCATGCAGGTGGGGCAACCGACCGGGGCCGCGTTGATCCTGTCGCAGATGGCCGTCGCACTGTGCCTGTTGCCGTTCGCCGCTTACGCCGCCTGTACGCGATTGACACGCGGCGTGGCGCTTTACTTCGGCTTGACCACACTCGGCGTAGTAATGGCGTTGAGCTATGGCACGGCGATCTCGGGTGTTGGCATTTCGATGCATTACAACCGCTGGGCCTGGGCCATATCCTTCGTCATGCTGTTGCTGGCCTTTGTTCCGGCGCACAAGGTGCCGCGCGCACGGCTCGATGGCGGTCTCATCGGGCTTCTGGCGGCGGCGCTGCTCTTGCTCAAGATCACCTACTTTGTCGCGTTGGTGCCGGTGGCTGCAATCGCGCTTTGGCAGATGCATCGCGTGCGTGGTTTGACAGCTGCCTTGATTGCCGGAGCGTTGGTTATTGCCACTGTGACGATCGCACATGGGTTCGGGTTCTGGCTGGCCTATCTGCACGATCTTCGGTTGGTCAGCAGCACCGATGTGCGCCCTGCTGTCGGAATGTCGTTTGATGAGATCGCGGCGGATCCCACCCATCTGGGCGCAACTCTGATCGGAATTCTTACGGTCCTCATCCTGCGTCGGGCTGCCCCGGATGCCACGGGTCTGGCGGCTTTGTTTCTGATCCCGGGTTTCATGTACGTCACCTATCAGAACTTCGGGAACGATCCGCACTGGTTGGTGTTCCTGCCCGTCCTGCTTCTGGCGTATCGGCCCCGATTGGAGGGGTCACTTTTTGGGTTCGATGCACAGCGCGCGGCAACGCTGGGCGCCGTTTCCGCCTTTGCCCTCTTTTTCCCGTCCTTCGCGAATATGGCCATGTCGCCGCTGTCGCATCTGAGCTTCGACAAGTCCGAATTCGTGCGCATGGTGCCCGAAAGCGCGGGCCACCCGGATATCATGATCCGTCAGGATCGTGCATACAGTATGACAGCGCGGGTTCTTTTCAATGTGGAGCCAGGCCCTTGGTCGCCTTATGCAGAGACAGGTGTTGGCGAGGTGGTCGAGTACGATGGCATCCGTTTCCCTGAGTGCAGATGGCTTGCTGGCACCAAAGGGTACTTTGAGACCCACAGCGCCGATCTTCTAGCAGCCGAGCTTCCCGACGGAATCCGTTTGTTCACTGCCGATCTGATGGCCGCCTTTTGGTTTTTTGCGCCCGTGACGCCGCCTGACGGCAGCGCGCCATGGTACTATGGTGGCCTGACGGGGCTGGAAGATACCGAATATGTGCTGGTGCCGAAATGCGCGTTCTCGCCGCCAGTGCGGAACATCGTTCTGACTGAGATGGAGACGTCGCCCTTGGAGTTCACCCTGGTGCGCGACACCGAGCTGTCAGCGATTTACCGGGTTGAACGCAACTGATCGTCATCCAAAGAACAGCCCAGCCAACAGATAGAAGAACAGGGTTGGTGCCAGGGCAAAACCCATCGGAAACTCTTTCCGGGTCCAGCTTTCCCAGTCGGGGAAACGGTTACGGATGCTTGGTGTGCGGCGGGCAAAGCGATGAAGCAGAAACGCGACGATCGTTACGGCGCCCAGCAAAACCATGAAAAACCCAAGGTCATAGAGCGCGACGAAAGGCGCCATGGCCGCCCCATACTTTGCGTCACCCGCACCCATTGCACCAACCGAACTCAGCACAAACCCGATTACAAGGACCACTCCAAAATGCGCGTAGCGCCAGAGATATTCGTTGAAGTCCAACGCGATGAGGCCGACCACAACAAACACTGCCAATAAGGCCAGCACGGCCTTGTTGGGGATCTTCATGGTCGCCATATCGCTCCATGCCACCCAAACGGTGATAGGCAGCACAAATGGAAGAAACCACGCCGCGGTGGTCCAGTCGATGGCCATAACGTTACGCGATCCTAGCCGTTGGTGCCGCTGCCTTCGAGCGCCTCAAGGCTGCGCACTGCAGCTTCAAAATACTGCGGGTGCGTATCGATGGCTTCTGCAAGAAGTGCTTTGCCGGTGTTGACGTCACCTTGCTTGATCGCCGAGAGCGCCGAGGTGTGGATCAGTTTGGCACGCTCGATCTGGGTCATGGGAACCACAGGCATATCGTACTTGCGTTGCGCTGCACGGGCCAAAACGAGGTTGTTCTTGGCGGTGAACAGGGTGTTGTCATAGCTCAGCGCTTCTGAGAACAGTTGTTCGGCGCCGGGGAAATCACCTCGGGTCAACTTCGAAAAGCCCCAGTTGTTCAATGTTCCCGAGGGCCTGGTGGTCAGCCCGACTGCGATCTCGTAAAAGCTGTCTGCCTTGTCCCACTGTTCGTTGCTGTCTGCCACCATGGCTTCCAGGCGATAGCGTTTGAAGGTCTCATGGGTTGGCGGAATGGTGTTCAGTTGTGCTTCCGCATCGTCCCATCGGTTCGCACGGATAAGTGCCTCGGCGTAATCCACGCGGTCGTCACTGGTCGCGCCGGGCATAGTTGTGACTTTTTGCCATGCCGAAACAGCTGCAACCGGCTTTTGCGCGCGGACGAGCGACTTGGCCAGGCCGCGGTGCAAGTCAATACGGTCGGGGTTCTGCGCAACTGTGCGCTGGAAGTAAGTAACGGCCTCGTTCGGGTCGGCCACCGACAACATCACTTCGTTCAGGTTGGTGTCGTCAATGACGTTGACATCCCTGAGTGCCTGTTCGACTTCGCCATCGTTCATGCCTCCGCCACCACAGGCGGATAATAGAATTAAACTGCTAAAACAAATGGATAGAAGCTTTGCCTGCTGCATTTCTTCGTCCCTTAATGCTCATGTCCGCCATGCTTGTCCCATTTTCGGGATCTTACGGTGTTTCAAGGATCCGGTAAACACCCCGTCCTCGTCGTACCAAGCGGAACTCCTCGGGCGGAGAATAGGTTGGATTCTGGCGTTTTGCGAGTGCCAGCTCCAAGTTTTCGCGGATCTCTGCACTTTGGCCACTATCCAGCGCAAAGGCGAGTTGAAACACCCGACTTGCTTCGCCGTAGTTTCCGCGCTCCATCAAGACAACACCAAGGTTGTTCCAAGCCGGCGGAAACGTTTCATCCATTTCGGTCGCGCGGCGCAAAATGCTCTCGGCTTGTCCCAGACGGCCGAGTTGCAGGTTGGCTGATCCGATGGCCGAAAGCACGTCGACATTGAGGCCCTGTTCGGATGCTGCCCGGTAATATGCCTCGAGCGCCAGTTCGTACTCGCCCGCCTTCATCAGACGATGGCCGACGATCAACCCATCGACCGATTGTTCACTAGGTGCCGTGCCCAAGGGAGCCAGGGCCCCGCCTTCCAATGGGCGAAGGCCGCCTGCGGTATCGCAAGCGGCCAATGCCATCGTGGCGAGAAAAACAATCGTGTGCTGTCTGCGCCTCATCTTGTCCCGGGCGCGCTCCGCGACCGGTCGCGCCTCGCCTTAGCCGTCTGTCAAAACGTCCCGCCAGGGTTAAAGTTCCCCAGAGTCTCTGCGATATCGTAGATCGACGGACCGATCAGGATGATCAACAGCGGAGGGACGGTCAGCAGCATTGTGGCAAGGGTCAGCTTGGTCGGCAAGGTGTTTGCCTTTTCTTCAGCCCGCATGATGCGTTTATCGCGCATTTCCGCCGAGAAGACGCGCAACGCTTCCGAGATTGATGTACCGAAGCTGGCCGACTGGATGAGAACGGTCACGAAGCTTGCAACGTCCGGCACGCCAGCGCGTTCGGACATGTCACGCAGCACGGTGGTTTTGTCCTTACCGGCTTTCATCTCGTTCGCGACCAGTTCGTACTCTTCTGCGAGGGCAGGGTAGCCCGCCTTGATCTCGCCCGAGACACGAATGATCGCCTGATCGAGAGACTGACCCGCTTCGACGCAGACCAGCATCATGTCGAGGCTGTCGGGAAAACCGTTGGTGATCTCTTCCTGGCGCGACTGCTGCCGCTTGGTGACCCAGTACTTGGGAAGCATGTAACCCACGACACCCGGGATCAGCACGCTGAAGATCATGGCCTGCATCGACGGCTCGCCGGTCGCGCTTGCGTAGATCGCATAGAGGGCGCCGAGCACCAGGAATGCTATGCCAAGGACGAATTGCAGAAAGTGATATGTCCGCACCGCATCTTTGGAACGATAGCCGGCCTGCAGCAGCTTGAGCCTGGTTTCGCCGTACTGTTTTTCATCCTGAGGCTCGAGGAAGCTGGAGTATTTGTCGAGCTTGTTGGCGCCTTTGCGACCATTCCCGCGGCGCAGGCGTGGCCCGTCGCCTTCTTGCCGGGCGCCCGCGCGCACATCGTTCTTGAGCTGATCGAAAGGGTCCTTTTCCTTCTTCAGCATGATCGGCAGCGTCAGAAGGATCAGGAACATCCCCAGGACACCGATGATCAGCAGCGGCCCAAGATCGCCGAAGTTGTCGGTCAGCCAGGTGTTGGCTGTATCGAAAAGACTGGTGACAGTTTCCATCGGATCAGACCTTGATGTTCACAAGCATGCGCATGACGAAGATGTTGGCGACAAGGAAGGCCGCCACGACAAGACAGGCGGGAATGAAGTACGCCGTCTCTTTCACATCGTCATAGTAGTCTGGCTGGATCACGTTGATCATGACCAGGGCGAGGATCGGGAAGATCGACAGGAACATGCCGGACCATTTCGCTTCCGCGGTGATGGCTTTAACGCGGCGGAACAGTTTGAACCGCGAGCGGACAACTTTTGCCAGACCGTCGAGAATCTCAGCAAGGTTACCACCCGAGGTTTGCTGAATGGTCACGGCCACGGCAAGGAAGCGCAGGTCCTGCATGTCAATGCGTTCGGCCATGTGTTTCAAAGCTTCGCCAACGTCGCGGCCATAAGCTGCTTCGTCCGAGATCACGCCCATTTCGGTGCCCAGCGGATCGGGGACCTCTTTCGCGACGATTTGCAGGGCCGAGGAAAACGGGTGGCCAACGCGCAGCGAGCGGACCATCAGTTCGACGGCCTCGGGAAGCTGTTCCTCGATCATGGCGAGGCGCTTTTTCGCGGTGTTGTTGACCCAGACGAAGACAGCACCGACGCCCATCATGATCGAGATCACGATGCGAATGACAAGCGATGCACCGGTGCCAAAGGTCAGAAGGAAGAACGCGACGACGCCAAGAACGGCCATCAGCATCACCAGCTGTCCGGGCGTGAAGGCAATGTTTGCCTTTTGTGCTTTGTCCGCCAGAATTGCATAGAGCGGGATCGAGCGTGAGCTCATGTGCTGGCTCATCTCCTTGCGGAGTTGTTCCAGCACCTGTTCGCGCCCCGCGCCTTTTTCGAGCATCTCGAGCCGGCGGTTGACCCGACTGTTGAGCGAGATCGATTTGCCGAACACCGTCAGGTAGATGCCCTGAACAAGGGCAAGCACGGCAAGGAAGATCAGACCGTAGATAATCGGTTCTGCTGAGATGACCATTTGGGCTTACTCCGCCGCGAAGGGTTCGAAAATTGCAGACGGAAGATCGTAGCCCCACATCTTGAAGCGCTCTGAATAGTGGCTGCGCACACCTGTCGCCGTGAAGTGACCGATGATTTTGTTGTCGGGCGTCAACCCAACGCGCTGATACCGGAAGACTTCCTGCATCGAGATCACTTCGCCTTCCATGCCGGTCACTTCCGTGATCGAAACCATGCGGCGCGAACCGTCCTGCAGACGCGACGCTTGCACGATCAGGTTCACAGCCGAGGAAATCTGGCTTCGCGTCGCCTTGATCGGCATCTCAATACCGGCCATCGCGATCATGTTCTCCAGACGGCTGACACCATCGCGCGCGCTGTTGGCGTGGATCGTTGTCATCGACCCGTCGTGGCCAGTGTTCATGGCCTGAAGCATGTCGATAACTTCCTCGCCACGCGTCTCACCCACGATGATGCGGTCGGGACGCATACGAAGCGCGTTTCTCAGACAGTCGCGCTGGGTGACGGCGCCTTTGCCTTCCACGTTGGGCGGGCGGCTTTCCATCCGGCCCACATGGGTCTGTTGCAACTGAAGTTCCGCCGTATCCTCGATCGTCAGGATTCGTTCGTCATTGTCGATGAAGGACGACAGCGCGTTGAGCGTGGTCGTTTTACCGGAACCTGTACCGCCCGAGACGATGACGTTCAGGCGGGTGGCCACGGCAGCCTGAAGATAGGCCGCCATTTCTTCGGTGAAGGCGCCGAAATTGACAAGGTCATCAATCGCAAGCTTTTCCTTCTTGAACTTACGAATGGAGACGAGCGAACCGTCGACCGCAATCGGCGGCACCATAGCGTTGAAACGCGAGCCATCACCAAGACGGGCGTCAACGTAAGGGTTCGATTCATCGACCCGGCGACCCACGGCCGAGACAATCTTGTCGATGATGCGAAGCAGGTGCTTTTCGTCTTTGAACGCTGTGTCGGTGAGCTCGAGCTTACCAGCGCGTTCCACAAAGACCTGTTGCGGGCCGTTGACGAGAATATCGTTGACGGTGTCGTCCTTCAGAAGCGGTTCAAGCGGGCCGAGGCCCGTCACTTCGTCATAAAGGTCCTGGTTGAGCGTCTGACGCTCTTCCCGGTTGAGAACGACGCCCATGTTGTCGAGCGCTTCGCCGGAAATGGCGACGATCTCGGCGCGCAAGTCACTCTCGGACGCGTTTTCAAGTGCAGCGAGGTTCAGGTTATCAAGCAGCTCCTTGTGGAGCTCGAGCTTGATCTCACCCAAGCGCTCTTTCCGCTTGCGCTCCTTGTCGGCCGCTTGCGCCTGTGCAGGGCTGCGGCTGACATTCTTGCGTTTGACATCAACCGCGGTCGATTTCGGCGCCGGAGCGGTGACCTGGCGGGACGTTTCCTTGCCACCGGACACCGATTGCAGGTTTGGCGACCCCGGATCACCCTTTTTATATTTGGAAAACACAGTCTTGCTCCTTCGTTACTCAACCGCCTTCAACGGCCGCCACGTTGGTTTCATGTACAGATGCCGCCAGCTTCTGAATCTCTTTGCGCAGCGGGTTCTTCGCTGCCACGTCGGATAGCGGTACGCCGTGATCGTTGGATTGCACCACCTGCTTGCCACCATCGGGCATCAGGACTTCGATTTTGATATCGAGGCTTTCGGCCATGCGTTTGATCCGGCTCTTGCCGTTCAAATCGGTAAAGCCAGGCGCGCGGTTCAGAACATAGCGGAGTTTCTCGTAAGGAAGCTCTTCGCCCTTCAAGGCGCGGATCACGCGCAGGGTGTTCTGGGCCGAGCGCATGTCCAGTTCGGTCATCGCGAAATAGACATGGGCCTCGGTCAGCACGGTTTCGGTCCACTGGACAATCGTGCGGGGCATGTCGATGACGACGTAGTCAAAGTTGGTCTTTGCGATCTGGATGATCTTTTTGATGTCTTTGGCTTCCACCATATCGAGAGGAATGAGCTCGCTCGGCGCGGTCAGAACGTGGAGCTTTTCCTGATAGGCGAGCAAGGCTTGCATGAAGCTATCGCTGTCTGCTTGATCCGTGTCCTGCAGCAGCTCGAACACCGCTTCGCGGCGCGGCAAGTCGAGATAGGTCGAAGTCGAGCCGAACTGAAGGTCTAAGTCGAGAAGGCAAACGCGCAAAGCCTCATCGCCTTCGTCGATGTTCGCAAGTTCCCACGCGAGGTTCACGGCAAAGGTGGTGGCGCCTGTGCCGCCTGCCAGCCCGTGTATCGGCAGAACGACACCATCGCGGTCACCGGTGGCCTTGAGATTGTGGGCCAGGTTCGCCGCAACCATCTCGGCCTGCGCGGCTTTCTCGCGCATCCGCTGGATGGCGTCGTGCAAGGCTCCGTCTGGGAGCGGGTAGGGAACAAACTCTTCCGCGCCAAACTTAAGTAGTTTGTGCAGGATGATCGGGCTGACTTCTTCGGCGATCACCAGGACCTTGATCTTTTGTGCGTGGGCCTGACGCACAAGTTCGGTGATCAGATCGATCGAACTCTCGTCTTCCTGGTCGATGGCGATGGCAACGAATTCGAGATGGTCGGCTTCGGGCTGATCGAAGAACACACCGGCGTCTTCAAGCGACAGATCGCCCCAGTTCTCACCACACTCGGTTTCCATGTCTTCGATCAAAAGATCAAAATTCTGTACGTCCCGACTGATGGTGCAGGCAACGATGGGTTCCGGTTCTTCCTGCAAAGCCGCGTTGCTACTCATATCCGTCACGTCCTTCTGCTCATGGCCCCAACTGATCGGGGTTCCGACAAGGCGAACGCACACGCACGGCGCATGTCACCCTAATGATGAGGAGTGACGGGAAATATTGGCGACATTGAGGCTAAAAGATCGTAATTATTCGGTATTCAACAACGATCATACAATGCAAAAAGGGCGGCCCGATGGACCGCCCTTTTCCAGATATTCCGGCTGGTTATCCGCCGCCGCCGGCGCTTTCGATGGCTGCGATGCCGCCGCCGAGCGGCGAAGGTGCAGTGGCCGAGCTGACATATTCGCCCCAGATCACCTGAGCGTATTTGCCGTTCAGTTCGCCCGAGCACATCACTTGGCCCTGACGATACCGCGGTGCGCCTTTTGCATCCGTGGTTCCGTCGAGTGCAACGACCGGGTCAGGGACGATAAAGCCCTTGGCGCGGCCTGTACACATCTGGGCCAGCATGTTGTTCATCGTCGGGTTGCCGAAGCCGCCTTCGTCAAGGAAGGCACCAGCCTCGGAGTTCCACGACTTGCTTCCTGCTTCGCCGCAGGCGGCGAGGGCAAGAAGCCCGAAACCGACCACGATGGATTTTGTCTTGAAGGTCATCTCTCTCACTCCATCACGTAGCCATAGGAACCGCCGAAGTCCTGCTTGGCCACTTCGGCCGCAGCACCCGATGTTGGGGCGCCAGCAGGGCGTGCAACCCGACCGAAGAGGAACAGTTCGCTCTCGGTGGGCGGACGGATACGGTCTGTCGGCAGGGCCAGTGCGTCACCGCTGACCGGGGTCACCAGGTGCGGTGTGATGATGACCACCAGTTCCGACTGATCGCGCTGATAGCTTGCACTGCGGAACAGGGTGCCGAGGATCGGAATATCACCGAGCCATGGCGTTTGAGTTGCCACATCCGAGAAGTCATCCTGCAGAAGGCCTGCGATAGCAAAGCTCTGCCCGGCATGCATCTCAACAGTCGTCTCGGTTTCGCGCCGTGAGAAACCGGGGACGGCAATCGATGCCGACGTGACTGAGATATCGTCATCAATCGCGGACACTGCAGCATTCAGCTCGAGGTTAATCTTACTGCCGTCCACGACACGTGGAATGAAGGTCAGCTGAATACCGAATGGGCGGTACTCGATTGAAATCCCGTCATCGTCGCTGACCGGGATCGGCACCTCACCACCGGCCAGGAAGCTCGCCTCTTGCCCGCTGAGCGAGACAAGATTTGGTTCCGCCAGGGTCCGCGCAAGGTTCTTCGATTCGAGCGCAGACAGGGCTGCTTCAAAAGCGACGCTTCCGATGTCAAAGCTACCGTTAATGGTGCCACCGCCAGTGCCGACAGAAACGCCGCCGAAGCTACCGTCGATGTCGGTATCCACGAACGAAATCTCGCCGGCCAGAGTCTTAAGTACGGAACGCTGAACCTCTGCGAACCGAACCTTGAGCATCACCTGCTGGGTGCCGCCGACAACCATCAGGTTGGAGACGCGGTCAGGTGCATAGCGGTTTGCGAGATCAAGGGCCCGGTCGAGTTTTTCGATCGAAGACACCACGCCCGACATTACGATGCCGTCATTGGCTGTCCGCACTTCAATCCCTTCACCAGGAAGGATTTGGCGAAGACGTTCTTTGAATTCCGCGACATCCGGGGTCACCTGAACCTCTACGTTGGTGATCAGGCGGCCATCGGGGCCAAGGAGTGTCAGTGTCGTGCGACCAGGCGCTTTGCCAAGCACATAGATCGTTCGATCCGACAGGGTTGAGATGTCAGCGATGCCGGGGTTTGCGATGCTGAGTTCGGCAAAGGGATTTTCAGCTTCTACGACGACTGCGCGGTTCATAGGAACCTGAAGCGCGGTAGAGACTTCCCCCTGCATGATTGTGAGCGACTGTGCCCCGGCTTGGGGAACAGACGCGGCTGTGACGGCGAGCCCCACGAGCGCCGCCCTGATAACGCTATTCAATGTCATGTGACCTGCCTTTCCGATCACGCCTCAGTTTCCAGGTTTAATACCTTTATAGCGCGGACGATGGGCCAATGTTGAAAAATTTTCAACAATCAGCAGTTTGAATGCCTTTTCTTATGTGGATGACGCGCAACACAATCGTAGGGATAGGGGCCAAAAGAAAACGCGCCACCGGATATGGTGGCGCGCTTGAAGCCTTCAAATGTGAGCAGATGTCTAATTTGTGCATTCGGTTTCGATATTTGTAGGACGCAGTTCTTCCCCTACACGCCGCATGACAAAGCATTTTCTTTCCTGCTGTGCCGCTTCTTCAACTTGGATCCCGAGGAGGTCACGCTGGTCGACCTCTACTTCTACAGACACAACCGTCTCGTCAGCACCCAGGAGCGAGAGCGACAGGCGCCCAGTCGATTGTGCTTGGGCAAGTTTGGCGACCTCGGTTGGGTTCACCTCAACGGTAACGGTCCGCGCGACCACGGGACTGTTGTTGTCTTCATCCGCGGACTGGTTAATTGCGATGATGCGGACGGCGGACTGGATCAGCTGTGTCACACCGACCCCTTGCTTTTTGCCCGTCCAGTACACGTCGACGCGGTCGCCCGGACGCAAGAAGCCGGAAACGCCGGTTGAGACATCGGTTCTGACCGTAAATGCACGTTTGCCCGAGCTAAGTCGGGAGGAAACACCGGCGTCTTGGCCTGGCTCAGTAACTTTCATCGAAAGGATGGCTTCGTCGGCTTCCATCGTCCGCAAGATTGATCGAAGCTCTTCATTGCCGTCGGGAAACAACTCCTCGACGGAGGTAAACGCGCCGGACGGCACTGCAGCCGTCGGCCAGCGAACAATCTTGACGTCTTTGGTGGTCAGGCGCTGTCCGTAGCGCATCTGCTTGTTCACGACCATCACGTCCGAGGTCGGAACAATTGCCGACTTCGCAGCTTCTGCTTCTGCGAGCTGCAACTGCTGCTGCGCGAAGAAATCGCGCGCCATGTAAACTGCTACGCCTGCCAGCCCAACACCGAGGAGCAGAACAAGTCCAAACACCAATCTCATCACATGTCCTCTCTTAATATTCGGAGGGCACGATCTCTTTGCCCCCAGATACCGAATTCGTTTTATTGTTTCGCAGCATTATGGCGAAACCGTGGACGAAATCCGAAAATGTGATGAATCGTCCCGTGACCGAACTCAGAAGATTGGCATGTCAGCTGCGGGAGGATCGGCGTCTTCCAATACAGCACCGAGGCCGCTTGAGACGTCGGTAGTTCCGGCAGCGACAGTTCCGATTACTGCAATTCCGAGCCCCACAATCGCTGCAGTCAGTACGACCCAGTCGACCGTGACGGCTCCGTCTTCGGACGAGATAAAGTTAAACAAGCTTACCATTGTCACATCCCCTTCAAAACAACCGACATCACTTTGGCACGCAGACGCCGGTGCTTAGTTGTTTTAGCTGCGAGGGCCGCACTTCTCTGCGGCCCTCACGGACATGCATATTAGTCGAAGGCTGCGCTCAGACCGTCCAGCGTACGCACGTTTGCGTTCGACAGGTTGGTCGAGATTGCGTCAGCCAGGTCAGTTGTACCGCCACCGACCGAAGTCAGAACGGCGATGCCGAGGCCAACGATTGCAGCAGTCAGAACAACCCAGTCAACAGTGACTGCGCCGGATTCGTCTTTAAGAAAAGCGTTGAACAGTTTCATATGTCCCTCCATAAGCACGCTCAGTTTCAACAACCATCGCAGCGACCGACCTCTCACATTCAGCCATGTGCCGCGCTTGGTATGATGCTTTATGCACCCGTAATTTGGGCGAGAGTTAGGCGTGGGTCGTACAATTTTTCATCTCGGACACGAAACCTAATAAACTACCGTAAAGCATTGAAAGTAATCATTAAAATACGTTTTCACTGTTCGCTTTCAAGGTTCCAATGTTGGGCATAACGCATCACTTTCCGCGTTCCCTGAACAATGAGCCTAATTCCCGCTGGTTTGCCTCGACATCTTCTGCGAAGTTTTCGCCCAGAACCCTAAAAGAGGTTTAAGGCGAGATGCGATCTATCCAGGCAGTATGCGCGTGTCTTTGGGCGGCGATCGCTTCGGTGGGCGCGGTGGCCGCCGAGACAGCGCCAAATGCGCCTGCCATGCAAACCGGTGGCGACTTCACCTTTAAGCGTGTGGCGCCGCCGAAATCAGGCGCGAACAAGCGGATCACGGTGCAAATCGATCCGGATGCCGAGATCTATCGACTGACGCCGGGCTCTGAACCGCGTCGGCCCGGTGACCCGCGCCCTGATGCTGCGGTCGCGGTTCCGCCCGGTCTGCTGCCGGCAACCCCGAGCGAATATGACTGGTACTGGACCGCAGTCTCGCCCGCCATCGGACTTGATGCGGCGACCCGGTTCGAACTGGCGATCGATACGATCCGAAAGAACGCGCTCCGGATCGGCACGCCGCGCCTTGAGACGTTGCAGCGTATCGTCGAGGCGCATGGCACAGATATCCTGGCGTCGACCGTAGGCTCAAACGTTTCGCCGGCGCTTGTGCTTGCTGTCATAGCGATTGAAAGTGCCGGGCGCACCGACGCGGTCAGTTCAGCGGGGGCTGAAGGGATCATGCAGCTGATCCCCGCAACGGCCGAGCGTTTCGGCGTAGCAGACAGCATGGACCCCAAGGCCAACATAAAGGGCGGTGTCACATATCTTGACTGGCTGCTGGACGAGTTCGGTGGCGACCCGGTGTTGGCGCTTGCCGGCTACAATGCGGGCGAGGGCGCGGTGCGCAAGCATCAGGGCGTGCCGCCGTTTGCCGAAACGCGGGCATACGTGCCAAAGGTTCTGGCGGCGTGGAACCTGGCGCGCGGGCTTTGCCTCACGCCGCCGCAGCTTATCGGTGACGGGTGCGTTTTCGTGCGCAGAAGCGCCTCGAACTGAATGCTGGCGACACGCCCGCGCGGCTAGATTTCCATCTTCTTGAAGACCCGTTCCGGGATTGTGCGGATGATGGTCATGATCGGCCACCAGATGAGAGGTGTGTATATAATGTCTTTCTTTTTGTCCGCTGCGCGCAGGATATCCGATGCAATCTTGTCCGGCGGCGCCACGAAGGGCAGTTTCTCCATGCCCCATGTCATCGCCGTGTCGACCGTGCCCGGTTTGACCGTGATGACGTGCACTCCTGACCGCCCCAGCCGATTGCGCAGGCCGGAGAGATAGGCGTGAAATCCAGCCTTGGACGCACCATAGACGTAATTGCCCAACCGCCCCCGGTCGCCTGCGACCGACCCGACGCCCGCAATTGTGCCTGCACCGCGTTCTTCCATCAAGGGCGCCAGCATCGTCAGAAGACGGGCCGGGCCGGTAAAGCTGTCAGTGATCGTGCCGTCCACCAGTGCCGGGTCGGCATCAATCTCAACCTGGTCCGGCATTGAGCCGACGAAGACGGCCGCGCTCAGCGTGCCCTCGGTCGCTTCGCCCCGTTTTACGATAGGGTCAAAGGTGCTTGGGTCGCGCGCATCAAAGGCAATCGCCTCGGCCAAGGGTGCGCCGCGGAACTTGCAGTCTGCTGCAATCAACTCGAGCTCGCCCATGTCGCGCCCCGCAAGCAGCAAGCTGTCGCCACGCGCGGCAGCCTGGCGGGCAAAGGCGCGGGCGATGGTCGAGGTTGCCCCGATGACAAGCCAGGTTTGGGTCATGCAACGTCCCCCCTCAGGTTGAGGCGCCGGACCAGATCTGTGGCATAGGCGCCTTGCGGGTCTGCTTTCTTCACCGCCTTTAGCCAGGCCCCGTGTTCGGGATACATCGCCTTGATGTTGTCGGGCCGTGCCAGTGCGTCCTTGGCAAGATAGATGCGGCCCTTGGCGGCCACGGTCATTTCTTCCAGTTCAAGAATCAGATTTTCCGCTTCAGGCGTGTTCCGGAAATCGAGGGCGAGGGTATAGCCCTCCATCGGGAACGACATGTATCCCGCACGGCCTTCGCCCATCCTTTTCAGAACGGCGAGCGGTGAGGCCAGCCCGGATCTGGCGATTTTGGCAACCATTTCGCGCAGGGCTTCGGCCTCGGCGATGGGAACGACGCATTGGAACTGATGGAAGCCATCCTTGCCATAAAGCCGGTTCCAGTCGTGAAGCTTGTCGAGCGGAAAGAAGAAATCGGCGATGGGCTTGACCACGGTGCGGCCTTTGGAGGGGACGCGGCGCCAGTAGGCGGCGTTGAAGGCCTTGACGATGGGCGGTGATAAGGCCACGCGCGGTGCATCGAGCGGAATGCGCTTGCCCCGGCGTGCAGGTTTGACCAGCCCGCCACCCGTTTCGGCTTCTTCCAGAATGCCGCGCCCAAGATCGTCGCCCTCGGCCGTCGCATCGATCCAGCCCACCGTATAGGTGGCGTCGGAGGTATCGAGGAGCGGCAAAAACGCCTCCCAGTTCGACACCCGGCGTTCGGTCACGACCATGACGTCGCCCTTGGCTTTCAAAAGCTCGAACCTGGCCGAGAGAATGGGGCCCGTCTGGCCCAGCCCGCCAATGGTCGCTTTGAAGAGGGCGGCATTCTTTGACGGCGTGATGACCTTCGGGCCATTGGCCGTCATGAGAGTGAGTTCGGTCACATGTTGACCAAAGGACCCGGCGCCATGGTGGTTCTTGCCGTGCACATCCATCGCGATCCCGCCGCCGACTGTGGCAAAGCCGGTGCCGGGCATGACCGGGGGGAGCCAGCCTTTCGGCGCGAAGACCTTCAGAAGTTGCCCGATCTGGCATCCGGCTTCGACATGAACCAGCCCGGTTGTGTCGTCAAAACTTAGGATGCGGTCCATCCGGGTCATGTCGATCGCGCGCCCGCCGTCATTCAGGCAGGCATCGCCATAGCTGCGCCGCATGCCGAGCGCCGGGGCCGGGTCTTCGCGTGTCGTGGCATCTAGCGTTGCCACGCGTTCGGGTCGCGCCATTTCGCCCGATGCGGTGTGAACGCGGCCCCAGCCGGCGTATTCAACTGTTTTCCAACGCATGATCAGCCTTCTTTGATGCGCGTTCCGCGGCCGGGAACACAAGTATTCCGATGAGAATTGCAAACCATAATGTGGTGACGCGAATGACAAGGGTCGCGGGAACGGCCACTTCAAGAGGCACCCCATCGAGCGCGAGGAGGGCGACCATCGCCGCCTCGGCCCCGCCCAGACCGCCAGGCGCACCTGTCAGGCCACCTGCAAGCGTTGCGAAAATGAAGATCGCCGTTGCTTTCCACAAACCAATGTCCGCGCCGAGCCACATCAGCAGTAGGTGAAAGGCATATGCCTCGGCCATCCAGCCTATCAGGCCAAGTGCGCCTGCGATCACCAATAGGCTGGGTCCCTTAAAGGCGCTCAGCGAATTTGCAGCGCGGCGGACGCGTGCAAACAATCTGGGAAAGGTGCGACGGGTCAAAACATGGCCAAAGTCGCCAACAAGCCTGAGCAATCGCGGGCGCGTGGCCACAATGGCGGCAGCGATAGCGAGGATCACCACCGGAACGCCCCCTGTCATGCCCGATGCGGACAGGGCAAGCGCAAGGGCCAACAGGATGGCCATTGCGGCGAGGTCGGCGGCACGATCAACCAGAACCAGCGGGGCTGTTCGTTCGAACGACCAGCCTGTTTCGCGGCGCAGCCAACGCATGCGGACCAGTTCGCCGACCCGCCCCGGCGTGACCGACATCGCGAAACCGCCCAGGAAATGGCGAAGGTTCTGGCCAAATCCCGTATTCAGGCCCAGTCGGGTCGCAAAGATGTGCCATCGAACGCCGCGACAGGCATAGTTCACGAGGCTGAGCCCTAGAAGGATGGAGATTTCGCGTGCTTGAAGAATGCGGAATGCATCGATTGTTTCTTCCCAGCCCGTCGCCATTGCGAGCCCGACGAGGCCTATAGCGACAAGGGCGAAGAGACCAAGAGGCAGGACCAAATCACGCCAACGCCGCGACGGGGTCGCGGCGTTGGGAACACGAGGGGATGTGTTTGGCATATTGTTCAAAGCCATTACCGAAACAGATACGCACTGAATGGGGCAATAATATGGTACTGTTTCTGAATTACGAACAATCCGCGGGTTATTTCATGACAATTTCTAGGCTGCGTCTTATCAAACGATCGTCGCCTCCGTCGCCGCCCGGATATCGTCGCGTGTGACGTCCGGGGCCGTCTCGACGATATGCAGGCCCTTGTGGCCAACCTCGAGCACGCCGAGATTGGTGATGATCAGGTCGACGACACCCGCACCGGTCAGTGGCAACGTACAACTCTTCAGCAGTTTGCTCTCGCCGTGCTTGTTGGTGTGATCCATCACAACGATGACGCGGCCGACACCCGCGACGAGATCCATCGCGCCGCCCATACCCTTGACCAGCTTGCCGGGGATCATCCAGTTCGCGAGATCGCCGTTTTCGGCCACTTCCATGGCACCCAGGATTGCGGCGGCGATCTTGCCGCCCCGGATCATGCCAAAGCTCTGCGCGCTGTCGAAGTAAGCGGTGCGATCCATCTCGGTGATCGTTTGTTTGCCCGCGTTGATGAGATCGGGGTCTTCCTCGCCCTCGAACGGGAAGGGGCCCATGCCCAGCATGCCATTCTCGGACTGCAGCGTGATGTCCTTGTCGCCCACATAATTCGCGACCAGCGTCGGGATGCCGATCCCGAGGTTCACATACATGCCGTCTTCAAGTTCCTGCGCGGCACGTTCGGCCATTTGGTTGCGGTCCCAGGGCATTATGCACTCTCCTTCTTGCGCACAGTCCGCTGTTCGATGCGCTTTTCGTGCTCGCCCTGGATCAGGCGGTGCACATAGATGCCGGGCAGGTGGATGTGGTCGGGGTCGAGGGTGCCGACGGGCACGATTTCTTCGACCTCCATCACGCAGACCTTGCCGCACATTGCGGCGGGCGGATTGAAGTTGCGGGCGGTCTTGCGGAAGATGCAGTTGCCGGTCTCATCCGCCTTCCAGGCTTTCACGATGGAGAGATCGGCAAAGATGCCTTCTTCCAGCACATAGGTTTCGCCGTTGAAGTCTTTCAGTTCCTTGCCCTCGGCCACTTGCGTGCCGACGCCGGTCTTGGTGTAGAAGCCCGGGATGCCGCAGCCGCCGGCGCGCATGCGCTCGGCCAGCGTGCCTTGCGGGTTGAACTCGATCTCGAGTTCGCCGGCCAGATACTGTCGCATGAATTCGTCATTTTCGCCCACGTAAGAGGACATCATCTTTTTGACCTGCCGGGTTTGCAGCAGGATGCCGATGCCGAAGTCGTCGACGCCTGCGTTGTTCGAGGCAAATGTCAGGTTCTTGACGCCGCTGTCCTTGATCGCCTGCAGCAGGAGCTCGGGGATGCCGCAGAGACCAAAGCCCCCGGCCGCGATCAGCATGTCGTCGTGCAGGAGACCGTCGAGCGCCTCCGTCGCGTTGGCGTAGATCTTCTTCATGCGCACCCTCTTGGCAAACTCGCCGCGTTGATGCCCGCCGTGTGCCGTGAAGTCAATCGCCGCGCCGCGACGCGGCGTCCGGTGCGGCTGGAGCGTTGAGACTAGGCCGCGCCTCGGTGTGTTCTGTTTGATCGTGCGGTTCGGTTTATGATCGGTTTGAGCCAATTTCGGGCATCGGCTGCGCAGAAATCCAAGGCACGGAATCAAGGGGCGTCAGCCCCGCTGTCTCTCGGTGAGTTTGCGTGCAAACTCACCTGCC
>JBCCWG010000002.1:0-66411 GCA_039193985.1 Pseudomonadota bacterium | reverse complement strand
CAGGCTGTGAAGGGACTGAACGACCCCGAACAGGACAACATCTCGTTCGCGGTCATAAAGGTCCGTCACGAAAAGCCGGTGATCCGACCGAAACGGCGCGGAAACGTCACTGAGGTTGATTTCCATACAACCCGCTTGGCGGACGAAGCGACCATCGAAGGCATCGAAGAGACGATAGATGACGCGGGCGCAAAAGGTGCCGCGGCCGACGAGAAGAAAGAGGGAGAGCAACTCGCTCAACAAGCAACGGGTGGCTAGGGAATCATGGCAGACGAAAACGGCGCATTGGACACTGCTCTTCGACTGAAAGAGTTGATCGACCGCGTGGAACTTTCGCGGTCGGACAAATCGCTGGCTGAACGGTGCATGCGACGGCTGTCGCAGCCGCTGCGCTTGACGGTGTTCGGCACAGATACGCGCCACGCCGTGTCACTCATCAACCTGATGATAGGACAGCCGGTGGTCTCGCCGTCCATTCGCCGTGCACGGATACAGTTTCTGCATGGCGACGTGGCTCACGCCCGCTTGCAGTTTCGCGACGGAACACAGAAACGCATCGAAGGGTCAGAGTTTCGAAAACTGTTCGAAGATAATCCGACGCGGGTGCGCATTTACGTCGATCTCCCCGTTCTGAAGAAGCTCTCAATACTTGTGGCCGCCGAGGAAAACCCGACGTCCCTGTGCGCGGATGTAGATAAGACGCTCCCACCTGCGGATATCACGATGTGGGCCGGGGCTGAGCTGAGCGCGCCCATGATCGAAGCCTGGGAATCTATGCCGGATCGTTTGCGCGACCACAGCTATCTCGTGCTGTCCCCCAAGATGGATTTCGCGAACTGGAAGGAAATCGCCCAGGAATTCGTTGAGGTCATGCGTGTCGATCCAATCGCCGCCCAGGAAGCCAAGGAAGCTGCGGGAGGTGTCGACAAGGTCGCCTTCAAAGAATCGGGCGGTTCGCAACTGGTAAAGACTGTAAAAAGGGAAATCGAGCTTCTTTTGCAGGCCGCAAGTGATGCCGCCGAAGTTTTGCTTTTGCGGTACGAAGACCAGATTCCGGCGAGAAAGGCACCCAAAGCTCAGGCAGATGCTTCGGTGGCGCGCAGCGAGGCGCAATCCACAAATAGGCCGGCTGCGAACACCCCTACACGACCGAGCACACCACGGGGCCAGGATACTGAAGCTGTGATTGACCGCGTCTTGTCCACACCCGCACGCGAGCAGGTCTATTCGGTTCCCTTGGGCAAGCTGGCGTCGCGGTCACGTCTTCTGAACAGTTCGGCGGCGAAGGCTCCGCCGAAACCAACGCAGCGTACCGTTTCGATGGCGATCAAAAACATGCCAAAGACAGCGACGCACACGGTCTCAAAGTCGGCACCGAAGCCAAGGCCACGCTCGCGCAGAAGTCACCCTGCGGCAACGCCCTGGTCGCTGGGTCTTTAGGATCGCAGACTCGCCCGAACGTGCTTGGGCAAACGCATTCGCCTCAGCACTGGTCGACGGAACGCAGAGCGCGCGCATCGCACTGGCAATCCATGCGGACTTTGGTGAGTATTCGTCTCATGAGACTTCTCCGCACCGTCCTGATCCTGATCGCCGCGGGCATCGCTGCACTATGGTTCGGTGCACGTCACGAGGCTGAACCTCAGACTTCCCTTGAAGTAGACGATCGTAGCAACGCTGTCGCCCAAGGCGCAGCAGCGTTCGTGAGCGAAGACTTCGGCGGTTTGAGCTTGGCGGCTTTGGACAGTCACGCCCTGCCCTGGAAACTGGTCGCGGCCGCACTGGTCCTCGACACACCAGATGACGTTCCCGTGCAGGTCACGCATGACGCTTTGCGAGAACGATTGAACAGTTTCGGATTCCTTGCTGAGCCACGTATCCTCAATCTGCCAAATGGTGTGCAACAAAGGCCTTCGGGCCGGCCATTCGGCATGACATATGGCGTCATCGAGCCTGTTGCAGGGGCAACGTTACAGGTCTCAAACCTGGGCTGTGCAGCTTGCCATGCGGGTGTTACCTACGACGAAACCGGCGCGCCACTGCCCGGCACGGTCTGGCTGGGCATGCCAAACACCTCGCTCAATCTCGAGGCCTATACGCTGGCGGTGACCAGCGCGCTCAGGGCTGGTCTGGCCGACCCCGACAGGTTGCTTGAAGCGGTCGCAACCCTCTTTCCCGAAACCATGTGGCGAGAAGCACAAACACTTCGATGGCTTGTCCTGCCGCTTGTTCGGTCGCGCCTCGAAAATCTTGCGTCTGGGCGTCCCCTGCCCTTTCCGAACGGTGTGCCCGGCAGCACGAACGGAGTGGCTGCCTTGAAGCATGCACTGGGGCTGCCGCTGCTAGGCGGTGGGCCGGGCGACGCTGGCATCGTCTCGATCCCCGACCTGGGTCATCGGCATTGGAAAACCAGTTTGCTGACGGATGGCGCCTATGCTGTACCGGGCCGCCCGAGGCAATTCGCGATGGGGCAGGCCGAGGCCACGACAGATCACCTGGCGGCTTTGGCCGAGATAACAACTTTCTTCACGGTCCCTAGTATGGGCGTGGCGCCCGAGGATGCGTCGGAGGCGTTGCCACAGGCGATGGAAATCTATGCCTTCTTGTCGAATGGTTACCACCCCCAACCGTTTCCCGGCACGCTGGACGAAGAAATCGCCCGTCGAGGTGCCGAAGTCTATGAATCCGAGTGCAGCGCGTGCCACGGAAGCCATGACACCACATCGGGTGCGCCGCGCCTGACGCAATTACCCAACTGGATAGGGGATGTCGGTACGGACGCCTTGCGCGTCGATGCCTTTGACGACGCATTGGTCGCCAGCTTTGACCGAGGAGCTTATGCCAATCGGATTTCAGCTTTGAATACAGATAAGTATGTCGCCCCGCCTTTGACCGGCATTTGGGCGTCGGCGCCGTATCTGCACAACGGTTCGGTTCCCACCATCGCCGAACTTCTGTCGCCGAACGAACGGCCCGTCACCTTTGAGGTTGGTGGGCACGCGCTTGATTTCGAACGGCTCGGCTTGAGGCACAACGCAGGAAACTATCCAGTCGGATACACCCCCTTCTCAGATCCGGTTGTGTTCGACACAAGGGAGCCGGGCAAGGAAAACACAGGCCATGCCTTCGGCGCAAGCCTTCCCCCCGAAGACAAGCGCGCATTGATCGAGTTTCTGAAACAACTTTAGACGATCAAGTCCGCAACCCGTTGGCGTGCACGCGGCACCGGATCGTGGGCAGGTCGGCGCCCGATGCGGAACACCGACACGATGCGTCTCCCATTTGGGACACCCGCCATCTTCCCAAGCGTTTCCGACGCGTTGGGATCATCGGCCAAAGCGGCCAGAACAGCCGCTCCAAAACCCAGCGCTTCGCAATGGAGCCACGCGCGATAGAATGCGCGCCCCGTATCCAGCAGGTCTTCGTGTTCGGGACGATGGAACACAAGAATGGCAGTGGCAGAGCGGGATTTCGATGCTTCCGACAAGACAATCGGGGCAAGCCCCAAGCGGCGCACGACCCCAAAGGCCGGACCAAGAAGAACACCGGCAAAGAACCGTTCGATGCGGTTTAGATGCAGGGCATCCGCATTCAGCCCGTCGACACCCCAACGGCGATGACTTGGGCTGAGCCGCATCCAGGATAACAACTCGTTTCGAAACGGGGTTTGCATCATGAAACCAAGGCTGGCTTGGTCACAGAGTTTTGCAATCTCGGCGACTTTGCCGGGTGCGGCCAATATGATCCGATCGTCCCCTGCAAGGGTTTGAGATGCGGAACGATCCGTATCCCTTGGAGGTACGAAAGCCCCCCGCCAGGACCTGCGTTCATGGACGGCGTTGGCCAACGGGTCGGTGACCTTTCCTTCGGAAAACGTGAGCCGTGCATGCGCCTGCAAACCGTCGTGTCGCGTGTGGTCTCGGGTGATGTTCGTAACAAGCCCGGCGCTTCCCGCTGCAAGCACCATACCTTCGAGCGCCGCGCCCATGCTGATTGCGGCATCGTGCCCTTCGGCATCGGCCGCAGCAAGACGGCAGCTAAGGTCTTCAAAGAGCAATACGCCGTCATTCTCAAGGCGCCAGCGCGCTGGCTGCGTGTTATGAACGCTCGGAGCCAGTGCCGCCTCGGCGACGAGGCGCTCGAAAAGATCAGGGCTCATCGCAGGTCCTTCCGAAACAAATGCAGATGGTGCAGCGGTTCGGCACCGATCTTCTCCATCATGCGCAACGAGCCTGCATTGTCCTCGGCAATCCACGTGATGCCAAGCTGCCGGTATCCTGCGGCTTTCAGGCTCTTCAGGGTTCGCGCGACAATCGCAGACATGATGCCTTGCCCGTGATGCGCTTGGGCGACAGAATAAAAGATGATGACGGCGCGTTTCCGGGTCAGTCGATGTCGCAAAAAGTGCAGCGGTGTCAGAAGGCTGAACCGCGAGCGTGTCGCACTTAGGAATCCGTTCAGATCCGGAATGCAGATCGCGACGCCCACAGGGCGCCCGCCGTCGAGCACAACAGACGACAGGCGCGGGTCGAGAATGGTGGTCATCTCGCCTGCCTGAAACAGAAACTCTTCCGCGCTCAGGGGCACGAACATCGGATTCCGGGAAAAGCCATCGTTCAGAACGATGCGCGCGTCTTCCATACGCGCGGCAAACGTCTTTTTGGTGACCGGGGCAAAGCTCAGCCCCTCGGGAAGCGTCACAGACACAATCCTGGCACGGTCGAGCGCAACCTCGAAGGTGGTCACAGGAAAGTATCGTTCGTATGCATTCCGGGTGAGATGTTCGGCGACATGCGCCGCACCGACGATCATGTCGGTGTAGCCAGGCCGGTCGAACCCGTCGGTCTGAACGCCCAGTTGCTGCATGGCGGTCAGGTTGAAGTTGCCTGCGATGCGATCAAAGCCACGGTCTCGCGCCCAACCCTCGGCCGCACCAAGAAGGCTCCGCGCCACGTCCGCATCATCTGCGCAATCGAAAAATCCGAAACACGCGTCGTTCAGGTCGTAAAGAGCGTTCGAGGCGCGGTGGACATGCGCCGTGATCCGACCCACCGGTCGGCCGTCACGGTGACAGGTGAAAACGCCCAGATCGTCATCACTGGCGAACATCGGGTTCTCGGTGGGATCGAGCGTACGCAACAAGTCGGATTTCAGGGGCGAGACATAGGGCGTGTCACAATAGATCTCGAATGGCACCTGAAAGAACGCTTCGAGATCGCCTTGGCGAATGTCAGCGTTCATCGCGCGCGCCCTCGTCAAAGCGGCGCGCCAGCGCGGTAAGCAACGGGATCAGTCGCACACTCGATTCCGCCGGGCCGAGCTTCAGGCCCACCAAGTCTGTAGTCTTCGGACCCAGCGCAACAAGATGGGTCGCATCGGCTCTCTTGGCGATGTCCGCCAATGCTTGGTCGGCATCGTCTGGCGAACCACGCTCAGCCGAAGTCCACACAGGGCGGGTGTGCAGCCTTTCCGTGATCGCCGGCACATCAGCGCTTGCAACGTAATCCTCTGGAACGCTGGCGATGTTGTGGTCCGAGAGTATTTCCATCACCCGCTGCCGCAGGTTATCCCTGCCGAGTGGTTGGGCGAGCAGATTGAGCAAACGCACCTCAAACCCGGTTGACGCACGGGCGAGTTGTATGGCGACCAGAGATGCAAATACGAGAACGGCAAGCAAAACGGGTCCAAAAGTGAGCACGCTTACGTCCGGGCGTCCAAGCGACATCACCCACCCTGCGACCGCTGCCAGCATGATCAGCGTAGCCCCCCATCGCCACATGCGGCGCACGTCCGCCAGCCAGATCGACCGGCAAAACAAGAGCCAGACGCCGACGAGCAGAACCAGCGCCGACAGATGCAACGGCCCACCACTGCCGAGGACGGCGGATTCAAGCACGATCACCGGCAAAGACAACAGGACAAGCACCGCGAAGGTCCGGACCAAGCTGCGGTCGGACGCTTCAAGATCGCACGATTGGCGCCAGAGCATCACCGCAGCGGCCACCAGAACGACCACCTGGAACACCAAAAGCGCAGCAAGATAGTGGGTGGTCAGGCTGCCGGGGAAGATCAACGCGCCCAAGACCAAAAAAACGGTTCCGACTAATGTGACCCACTTGAGCACAACATGTGCATGCCGTTTCAGCGCTGCTTCCGTGATCAGCAGCACCGCCAACGGCACCAGTGCCGCCGCGATAAGAAGCAGCCTTTCGACGAACGGATTGTCCCAGATCCAGACCGCCGGTCGCAGCAGGTAGAACGCGGCAAGAACGAAGCAGCCAAAACGCAAGCTGCTGCGCAACCACGGCATCAGATCGACCGATAACAGCGCGCGCCGCAGAAAGAGCATACCGATCCCCGCCAGAACGGATATCAATGCATCGGATGCCAATACGGCCGTCACGAGGCGCGCATCATCTGCTTGAGTTTGCGTGCAACGATCGGCTTGAAAATTGCCGCGATCAGAGCAGGACGCGGGCGCTCAACCCGTGCGCGGTAGGGGTTGAAGAACCAGCCCCGGTAATCCGTTTTGTTCGTGTGGCCCAGCAAAACTGCAATCGCCTCGTAAGCCATCAGCGTGCCCGATGTGATGACCATTGGTGCGAAGGACATCCGACTGCGTTTGCCCGCCGCCACTTCACCGGCAAGTTCGAGATCGATGTGAAACGCCGATGCGCTGTGGGTCATCACATAGACGGCTTCAGCTTGAAACGCCTCTGATTGCATCGCGTCCGTAACCGCGTCCCACGCGACGTTGCGGGTTGGATACGCCAATCTCTCTTCCGGCATCGGGTCGCCCGCCCGCGTGACATAGACGGAAGGCAGCGGCGAGGCATAGCTGTCGATGACGGCTTTGCCCTGCGCCCGTGCCGTTCTGTAGAGCAGGAGCGATGCGCCCAGATCATCGGTTCCGTTGATGACGACATCTGCAGACGCGACCAGACGTTCGACCTCATCTGTCCATTCGTCCTGCAGGACTTCGACAATCATCTCGGGATTGATCTTCTTCAGTTGTTCGGCTGTTGCGACCGCTTTGTGCTTGTCCACCGTATGCAGCCACGAAAACACCTGCCGGTTGAGGTTGGAAACTTCAAAACTGTCGATGTCGCAGATCGTGAGATGACCAATGCCAGCGCGGGCCAGTGCCAGAATAGCCGCGCCGCCCATCCCGCCGGTGCCGCATACAAAAGCACGCGCCTGACGCAACTTCTCTTGCTCGGCCTCTGTCACGAAACCGATGTTGCGCGTTGTGAAAGTACGATAGTCAAACATCCCCACGCCTCCGGGCCGGGGCGAGGCCCTGCCAGTTGCTCTTCGCGTCCAGCCACGCCACCACCGGCGCGATCCAGTTCTGCAAAATGGCGAACGCACCGGCCAGCACCACAGCGCGACGACTGTCGGCGGGCACCTCGCGCAGAAAAAACGCGCGCACGGTTGGAAGGTCGATCTGTCCGATCTGAAGAAAGTCGTCGCCCCGCGCATAGTCGAGCCCGTCACGACAAAACGCGTTGATCGCATCATCGCGGTGGTGAGACGTATCCTCGAAAGCCTTCTTCATGGCGTCCGAACCTCCGGTATAAGCGTTCCGGATCGCAAAGCTGTCTTCTTCGAACCAGGCATCGTCACCCACGCCGAACGCATCGCGGTGACGGGCCATGATCGCACGCGCTTCCCGAAGGTGCCGGTAGCCGGGATGTGTTTGCCGCCCGTCGGGGTATACATCGGCAAAGCTGGTCGCGACACGACCAAAAACCGCCGGGACTTGCGTGACGCTACTGACTTTCATGGGCTTCAAGCCGCCTCGCAGGAACAACAAAACAACCGTCAACCCATAGAGAATCCAGGAGATGCCTTGCGATTGGCGGTCAGGGTCCACCTGCGCGAGGCCAAGGTGCAACAGCGGCGCTTCGTCCGCATGTGTCCGGATCCAGCGCATGGAATTGAACCCGGCAAGGGCGCCAGACTTTGCGTCATGGACCAGTGTCAACGACAGGTTCGACCACACATCGACATCGTCAAGGAAAACGCCATACGTAAGGTCGCCGCGCGGCTCCACCTTGCGCGCAACGGTGATCAGTTCGGATCGAATGCGGTCTTGCTTGTCCTTGCTCAGATAACGACCCGGTCGATCACAGATCGTGACCCGATAAGCGCCGCTCCGAAATTCGAGGCGCAGGTTTTGGGCCATAAGTGCCCCGAACAATGCCGACGGTGTCACGCGCCGAACCTAGGCTCTGCCCCAAGAGGTGGAATTTCTGAAACGAAACAAGTCTGTGCCTTTCGAATTGCGGCGAACGTCTTTGGTCCTAGCGGTGGTCATCCGGTGCCTCAACAGTTTGGTGCCGCTTCCGGTATTTCTTGCACAGAAGCCCGGCGCTTCGTCCTCATTGCGCAACACTGCGGCAGGCAAAGAGCCGTTGCGTGAAGCCAAGAGGAGCCAACCGATTTGCCGTTGGCGGCTGGGGCATATCCTGTGTGCGCCTGACCATACGCCCTGGTTCTCCGAGGGTCAGTCGACCGAACCATCACATCGACCTCTTCTGAAGCCCCTTGCTTTTGGCTTCCAGCCAACGGCGCGACGGCAAATCAGCGCAAAGCGAAATTGCCTTGGCATAGGCTTCCGCGGCACAGGCCGTGCGGCCCAGTTCTGCAAGGCAATGGGCACGGACCGCCTGAAAAGGTTGAAAGCGTTCGCGTTCAGAGAAGTCGATCTTGTCGAGCATCGTAAGCCCCTCAGACGGTCCGACATCGTGGGCGACGGCGGCGGCATGCGCTACGGCGGCGCCTATCGTTGGATGCAACCGAGTAAGGCCTGCGTAGAGTTGCGACACAGCGCGCCAGTCGGTCCGTCCAGTGTTGGCGCGCGACGCATGCACCGACTGGATAGCCGCTTCTAATTGAAACCGCCCAATCTTCCCAAGTGCCGAGGCACGGGCAAGAACTCTTTTTGAGCGATCAATTAGAGTCTCGTCCCAAAGCGAGGTGTCCTGCTCTGGTACCGGCACAAGCACGTTATCTCGGATGCGGGCGTCGCGTCGTGCCTCGATAAACCCGATCAGCGCAGTCAGACCGAGAGCTTCGGCATTGTCAGGCACAAGTTCGGACAGAATGTCGGACAGGAAAAACGCTTCGTGCGACAGATCTCCCGAGCCCTTCAACCAATCGACCGCGTATGCGCCGTAAACTGCCTCAAGAACGGCCTCCATCCTATCCGGGTAAGCGGCTTGATCTGGCACTGCAAACGGGATGCCCGAGGCCTTGATCTTGCGTTTTGCACGGACAAGACGCTGCGCCATGTTTGTGGGCGACAAAAGATAGGCACTTGCGATCTCGCTGGCCTCGAGGCCCAGCACAGCCTGCAACATCAGAGGTGTTCGCACGGATGCATCAATTGCAGGGTGACTGCAAACGAACAAGAGCTTAAGCCGCTCATCCAGCATGTGATCGGTGTCTACGGGGAACGCGTCAATCATTTCGGGCACCTCATCAGTGATGACTAGGCGCGCGTCTTTTCGCGCCATATCGATGCGTTTGTTTTTGGCGACGCCCAGCAGCCAGGCTTCGGGATTGTCAGGGACGCCGCGTGCGGGCCAGGTGCGCAAGGCTGCCTCGAATGCCGCAGAAAGGGCATCTTCGGCAGCGGCAATGTCACCAGACCGACTGGCAAGCATGGCGACTAGCTTGCCATAAGCGGCGCGAGCCAGGTCTTCGGCCCGCGACCGGCTGGCATCGTTGGTCAAGAACCGCCCATTGCGGATGCGCGAATTTCCACCTTGCCATGTTTCGCGGCTGGGCATCGTTCGGCCCAGGCAAGTGCGGCATCAAGATCGGGAACGTCGATGGCGAAAAAGCCGCCCAACGTTTCCTTTGTTTCGGCAAAGGGGCCATCCTGGATGCGCCGCTCACCGTCTTTCAAGGTGATTGTCGTGGCGGTATCGACCGGCTGCAACCAATCGGTGTCAACAAGAACGCCCGCTTCCTTGAGGGCACCGATGTAAGCGCCGTAGACTTCCTTTTCCCGGGCCCAATCCTCGGGCGTCATGTCGGTAAAGTCGGCGGGGTTCGAATACAGCAGAAATGTGTAACGCATGGCAGTTTGCTCTCTTTCGTTTAATGGGATTAGGCGGCAGCTTCGGCAAGATTATCAAGCCCAAGCTCGACGGTCGGGCCCACCATGCCGTCCATAAACAGGCCAAAGACACGAAACACAGGATTGTATCCTGTGTCGCTGTCGATTTGCCAGGTAACCCTGGTCTGGTCTCCGGCAGACTGGGCGACAATCGATTGGGTGGGCTGGCCCAGTGCACCAAGGTCAATCGCGTAAACCACGCGTTCCGGCGTCACCTCGGCGACCGTTTGCGTGCCTGTGCCGTCCTTGCCCTCGAACGAAAAGCCCGAACCGATGCCCGTGGCGGGTCCGAAAAGAGCAATCTGAAGGTCTGGGTCCAGCGATTTGTAGGGGTTGAAGACCTGATACCCCTCGTTGGAGGCCGCCAACGCCAGAATCGTTGCCGCATCTGCGTCAAGCATCGCAGACCTAACAACGCTAACCTCGCGCGGCAAAGCCATCGTAGCCGCCGCAAGAGCGATGAGGGCGCAGGCTGAAAACCCCGAAATTTTCTTAGCATTCATGTCTTGATCTCCTCTGTGTTCCGAAGGGCGTCAACGCCGCTTCATCCACACGACGGATGAGGAGCCGCCAAATCGACACAAGGCCCAAAAAAAATCAGGTGAACTTTCTGAAGAGCTTTGTGTTGTCGAAGATCTCTTCCAGTTCCTGCATGCGGTCTTTGGTGCCGCTCCACTGAAGTGTTTGCACCTGCGAGATCATACTTTCGACAAGCAGCATCGTGGTTGCGGCAGAATCCCACGCCGACGGGACGATGATACGGCACGTCAAACAGACATCAGCCAGCCGATGCACAGGTGACCGCCACTGGTCTGTGAACAACACGATCTTTGCGCCGCGTGCGCGCGCCATTTCCGCGAGCTTCAGCGTGTTGTTCTCATATCTGCGCACATCGAACACGACAAACACATCGCCTTCCTGTGCATTCAGCAGATAGTGCGGCCATGTGTTGGAGGTTGAGGGGACATGTGTGAGATTTGGGCGAATGACCTGCATGTGCAGGAAAAGATACTCAGCCATTGTGTGCGTGATCCGACCCCCGACGATGTAAAGGTGTCGGCCTTGGTCGGCGACCAATTCGCAAGCCCTGTCGAAATCCTTGGGATCGATATGTGCGAGGGTGCTGCGAATGTTTTCGATCACCGCTTCGGTGAACCGATTCAGAATATGCTCGGACGGGGCAGATCCCGCCCACGTTTCGTGTTTGGCAATCGGGCCTTTAGCGATGGCACCCAGCTCGTCCCGCAGGTTGGCCTGAAACTCGGGGTAGCCTTTGTATCCCAGCTTTTGAACCATCCGTGCCACGGTCGGCACCGACACGTTGGCCCCTTTCGCCAAAGCGGCCAGTGGTCCCAGACCGGATGCCGGATAGTTTTCAAGAACGGAAAGGGCCAGTTGCCGCTCGGCGCGGGTCATCTCGTCAAGCTTGTCATGGATACGATCAGAAACAGTCCGGTTTGCATCCGTCATCGGCCGCGCCTTGTTTTTGAGCAAAAAATATCAGCCCCCGCCTGTCTGTGAAAAATCTTTCACAATTCTGTTGACAGGATGCGCGCTTGGCAAGAGTTTTCGGGTGTGGGAGCTGCAATGAATCACCCGACCTTGTCCCTAGTTGACCCCTGCGTTGACGTTCGAAACGCGGACGCCACGTCTTCGATCATCCTGATTTGCGAACATGCCAGCTCGTATATCCCGCCTGAGATGAACGGTTTGGGTCTGGCCGCTGCGGACATGAAAAGCCATGTCGTTTGGGATCCCGGCGCCATGGCGCTCGCGGTGAAACTCTCCGAAAAACTGGATGCAATGCTGATTGCCTCCAAGATTTCGCGGCTGGTTTACGACTGCAACCGGCCCCCCGAGGCAGGCGATGCGATACCGGCACAAAGTGAAGTCATCGCAGTTCCAGGCAATGTAGGCTTGAGCGCGACGGACAAGGCCGAACGGGTCGAGAACTGTTATCGCCCCTTCAAGGCGGCGGTGGCGGAAGCGATTTCTAGCAGGGAAGACCCGGTCGTTGTCACAATTCACAGCTTCACGCCCGTCTACCATGGCCAACCGCGTGACGTTGAAATCGGCATTCTGCACGATCAGGATACGCGCCTTGCCGATGCGCTTTTGTCGGGTCTCGCCAACCTGGCTCCGTTGGTTGTGCGCCGCAACGAACCCTATGGGCCCGCCGACGGTGTGACCCACACGCTCAGGGAACATGCGCTTCCGGGCGGACATCTGAACGTCATGCTGGAAATTCGCAGCGACCTGATCGCGGATGATGCGGCGCAAGCGGCCATGGCTGACAAATTGTCAAACTGGCTGGTCCGAGCGCTGGCCAAGCTGGAGGTCGCCGTATGCAAGGTCTGATGCGGCGCTACATCCGGGCTGTGGACGCCATGAACTATCGCATCGGGCGCATCGTCATGTACGGCATCTTCGTGATGATGGCGATCTTGCTGTGGTCGTCCATTTCAAAGACCTTTTTCGTACCATCGCTCTGGACCCTTGAGATGGCCCAGTTCGCCATGGTCGCCTATTACATGCTGGGGGGCCCGTATTCGATCCAGATGGGGTCGAACGTGCGCATGGACCTGCTCTATGGCGAGTGGAGCGACATGCGCAAAGCACAGATCGACGCGATGACTGTGCTGTTCCTGATCGTCTATCTGATATTCCTCCTTTGGGGTGGCTGGGAGAGCTTTCAGTACTCCATCAGCTACGGCGGCGAACGCAGCCCATCTGTCTGGCGGCCCTATCTCTGGCCGGTGAAGGCCATTATGCTGATCGGCATCTTCCTGATGCTGCTGCAAGCGATTTCGGAGTTTTTCAAGGACATCCTGCGCATTCAGGGTCACGACATGGGGAAGAAAGTCTGATGTCCTACGAGGTCATCGCCATCCTCATGTTCTCGTCCATGATGCTGATGCTGCTGACCGGTCAGCGTGTCTTCGGTGCCATCGGATTTGTCGCCGTTGTGGCCGCGTTCTTTCTTTGGGGGGACCGAGGCGGGTACGACCTTGGGTTTGCCGCCGCGATCAAGCTGATGAAATGGTATCCGCTGCTGACTCTGCCGATGTTCATCTTCATGGGCTACATCCTGTCAGAGTCCAGAATTGCCGACGATCTCTATCGGATGTTCCACGTCTGGATGGGTGGGCTTTCCGGCGGGCTGGCGGTGGGCACGATCGGATTGATGGTCTTGATCTCTGCCATGAACGGGCTGTCGGTGGCGGGCCTGGCCATTGGTGCAACGATCGCCCTGCCCGAGTTGCTGCGCCGTGGCTATGACAAGCGCATGGTGACGGGCGTTATCCAGGCAGGTTCGTCGCTTGGTATCCTCGTTCCGCCTTCGGTTGTTCTCGTTCTATACGCGATGATCGCGCGTCAACCGGTCGGCCAGTTGTGGCTGGCGGGCGTTGTGCCCGGCTTGATGATGGCTGCCATGTTCATCGCCTATATCGTGATCCGCTGCCGGATAAATCCATCACTGGGACCGGTTCTTCCCAAGGGAGACCGTGACATTCCAATGGGTGAAAAGATCAGATTGCTGGGCGCGGGCCTGCTGCCGCTCTTCATCTTTTTCGCCATGATGGTGCCATTCGTGAACGGATGGACCTCGCTGGTCGAAAGCTCAGCCATTGGCGCCATAGCGGCGTTCCTTGCTGCAGTTCTGAAGGGCCGCATGACCCGCGAGGTGTTCGAGACCTCGGTGCGCAAGACGCTCGGCATCTCGTGCATGTTCATGTGGATCATCCTGGCCGCCCTCGCCTTTGGCGCGGTTTTCGACGGTCTAGGCGCAGTGAAAGCTATCGAGAGCCTCTTTACCGAAAAGCTGGGCCTGAACCCGTGGATGATCCTGATCCTGATGCAGCTCAGCTTCATCCTGATGGGCACGTTCCTTGATGACACGGCCATGCTGGTGATCGTTGCACCGCTTTACGTGCCACTGGTCGGGGCCTTGGGGTTCGATCTGATTTGGTACGGCATCCTCTACACAATCACGACTCAGATCGCCTATATGACGCCGCCCTTTGGCTATAACCTGTTTTTGATGCGCGCGATGGCCCCGCCCGAAATCACCTTGCGCGACATCTATTCCTCAATCCTGCCCTTTGTTCTGGTGATGGTCGCTGCCCTTGCCACGATTATGGCCTTCCCCGAGATCGCGCTTTGGCTGCCGGGGTATGTCTATGGAAACTAGCAATGAAACGAGATCCCGGTCGCGGGACAAAAATGTCGAGCTCAATCAGAGAGGAAAGACCCATGACGACAAGACGTAAGTTTCTCACCACGGCCAGCATCGGTGGCGCCGCCGCCCTTGCCAGCCCTTCGATCGTCAAGGCGCAATCTGCGATCAAATGGCGGTTCCAGACCTACGCGGGCAGCGCCCTTGGCGAGCATGTGACCAAGCCGGTCATCGACTATATCAACGCCAATGCGAACGGCGAGCTTGAGGTCGAGCTTTTCTACGCCGACCAGATCGTACCGACGGGCGAGTTGTTCCAGGCGCTTCAGCGCGGCACCATCGACGGTGTGCATTCAGATGACGACAGCATGGCCTCGCCCACGCCGCTCCGCCAGTTTGGTGGGTACTTCCCCTTCGCGACCAAGCACATTCTAGACGTGCCGGTGCTGTTCAATCAGTACGGCCTGAAGGAGATTTGGGAAGAGGAATACGCCAAGGTCGGCGTCAAGTGGCTTTCGGCCGCAGGTCAGGACCCGTGCAACTTCAACACCAAGAAAGAAATCACCAGCGTCGCAGATCTCGACGGTCTGAAGCTTTACACCTTCCCGACCGCGGGCCGTTTCTTGGCCAAGTTCGGCGTGGTGCCAGTGAACATCCCATACGAAGACGCCGAAGTCGCGGTGCAGACCGGCGAGCTTGACGGTATGGCTTGGTCGGGCATCACCGAAGACTACACCGTGGGCTGGGCGGACGTGACCGACTACTTCCTGACGAACAACATCTCGGGCGCGTGGATCGGTTCGTGGTTCGTGAACGAGGAACGTTGGGCTGACCTGCCGGATCACTTGAAATCAGTCGTGATGGCCGCGACCGAGGCCGGCCACACCTATCGCAACCAGTGGTATTGGGGCGGTGAAGCCGCACTGCGCGCAAATGGCGACAAGCTGGAACTGCGCTCGGTTCCGGCCAGCGAATGGGCCGAGGTCGAAAACGCCGCCAAGGAGTTCTGGGAGGACGTTGCCCAGGAAGGCGAAGTGCACCAGAAGATCGTCAACATCTTCAAGGAGTACAACGCGGTCATCAACCAGGCCGGTGTGCCTTACAACTTCGAGTAAGCGCGCACGATCAAGACACCGGCGTCCCCGTTCGCGGGGGCGCCTGCACTTTCGGAAGGAAAACCAATGCCCGCCAACCTGACATTCGAGGCCCTGAAAAAGGCCGCTAAATCGGGTGAGATCGATACCGTTCTCGTTTGCCTCGTCGATATGCAGGGTCGGCTCATGGGCAAGCGGTTTCATGTCTCGAACTTCATTGAAAGCGCGCATGAGGAAACCCATTGCTGCGACTACCTGCTGGCGACAGATATCGAGATGGCGACGCCGGACGGCTATGCCTCATCAAGCTGGGAAAAGGGCTATGGCGATTACGTCATGAAGCCCGACCTGACGACGCTGCGGCGGATGCCCTGGCTGGACGGCACAGCGATGGTACTTTGCGATATCATTGACCATCACACGCATGTGCCCGTCCCCCACGCGCCGCGCCAGATGCTGAAAGCCCAGATGTCACGCGCCAAGGCGATGGGATTTACACCGATGATGGCGACTGAGTTGGAGTTTTTCCTGTTCCGTCACAGCTTCGATGACATCCGCCGCAGCGGTTATCGTAATCTCGAACCGATCAGCGGATACAACGAAGACTACAACATTCTGCAGACTTCCCGCGAAGAACACGTCATGCGCCCGGTGCGTAACCTGCTCGTCGAAGCTGGCGTGCCGGTCGAGAACTCCAAGGGCGAGGCCGAGACGGGTCAGGAAGAGCTGAACATCCGCTATGGTGACGGGCTGGCCGCCGCCGATCACCACACGATTGCCAAACAGGCAGTGAAGGACATCGCCAACGCCCAGGGCCACGCGGCCAGCTTCATGTCGAAATGGCACCATGCCAAAGTTGGCAGCGCCGCGCATATTCATCAGTCGCTGTTGAAGGGGAAGACCAACGCGTTTTACAGCGCCAAGGCCGATCTGACGATGTCGGATACCATGCGGGCCTATGTTGCAGGGCTGATGAAATACACGCCCGACATGGCGGTCTTCCTGGCGCCCTATATCAACAGCTATAAGCGGTTCCTGCCCGGCACCTTCGCGCCCACCAAAATCGCCTGGTCCATCGACAACCGCACCGCCGGGTACCGGCTGGTCGGCGATGGCACCAAGGGCGTTCGCATCGAATGCCGCATCCCCGGATCGGACATGAACCCGTATCTGGCCTGCGCAGCCCAGCTTGCCGCCGGACTGCAGGGGATTGAGGACGGGCTGAAACTGGGCGCTCCGGTGAAAGGCGACCTCTACGGCATGAGCAAGATTGCCGAGATCCCGCACACGCTGCGCGACGCTACGGAGAAACTGCGCAAGTCCAAGATGCTGCGGGCCGCGTTCGGTGACGATGTGATCGACCATTACACCCGCGCTGCCGAGGTCGAGCAGGAAGCCTTCGATGCCGTCGTCACCGATCACGAAGTCCAGCGCGGCTTTGAGAGGGCTTGAACCATGATCACCTGTATCTCTCCTATTGACGGATCGGTTTACGCCCAGCGCGAGACACTGACAGCCGATGCCGCACGGGAAGCAGTGGCAGGCGCGCGGGCTGCTCAAACAACCTGGGCGACCCGCCCTATCGATGAACGGATAAAACTGGTCTTGGCAGGTGTGCGGAACGTCGGCGAGATGAACGACCAGATCGTGCCCGAACTGGCCCACCAAATGGGTCGACCGATCCGATACGGCGGTGAGTTCGGCGGTTTCAACGAGCGCGCAACGCACATGGCCGAGATCGCAAAAGACGCGTTGGCCGAAATCGTCGTCGAAGACAGCGACGCTTTCCGACGCGTGATAAAGCGCGTGCCGCACGGCGTGGTTATGGTGATCGCGCCCTGGAACTATCCCTATATGACGGCGATCAACACAGTTGCACCCGCCTTGATCGCGGGAAACACGGTCATGCTCAAACATGCCAGCCAAACACCGCTTGTCGGTGAGCGGATGGCCGAGGCGTTTCATGCAGCGGGCATTCCCGAGGATGTGTTCCAGAACGTTTTTCTCGATCATCGGACCACGTCCGATCTGATCGCCGCGAAATCCTTCGGCTTCGTCAATTTCACTGGCTCGGTCGGTGGGGGCCAGTCAATTGAGCGTGCAGCGGCGGGCACGTTCACCGGCATCGGGCTGGAACTAGGCGGCAAGGATCCGGGCTATGTCTGCGACGATGCCGATCTCGATGCGGCGGTCGAAACGTTGATCAATGGCGCGATGTTCAACTCGGGCCAATGCTGCTGCGGCATCGAGCGTATCTACGTGGCCGAGCAGCACTTTGACACCTTCTTAAACAAGGCCGTGGCCATTGTCAGCGACTACAAACTTGGCGATCCGCTTGACACCGACACCACTCTCGGCCCCATGGCACACAAACGCTTTGCGGATGAGGTGCGCGGGCAGGTCGCCGAGGCCCTTGCCGATGGGGCGACCGCGCATATTCCCACCTTTCCCGAGGATGACAGCGGCGCGTATCTGTCACCGCAAATCCTGACCGACGTGACCCATGACATGCGCGTTATGCGCGACGAAAGCTTTGGTCCGGTGGTCGGCATCATGCCGGTCAAGGGCGATGACGAAGCGGTTCGCTTGATGAATGACAGTCACTTTGGCCTAACCGCGTCGGTCTGGACCGAGAACGTTGCCCGCGCCGAGGCCATTGCCGACCGGATCGAGACCGGGACCGTATTCATGAACCGCGCCGACTATCTGGATCCGGGCCTTTGCTGGACTGGGTGCAAAGACACCGGCAAGGGCGGTGGGTTATCGGTCATCGGTTATCACAACCTAACACGTCCCAAATCCTATCACCTGAAGAAGAGCTAACTGCATGTCGCTCACTGCAAACTGGTCCTATCCAACATCCGTTCGCTTTGGCGCGGGCCGTATCACAGAAATTGCGGACGCTTGCCACACTGCCGGGATCAAGAAGCCGCTGCTTGTCACGGATCGCGGTCTGGCCGAGATGGAGATCACCACCAAAACGCTCGACTTGCTTGGGGCCGCCGGTCTTGGCCGCGCCCTTTTCGCCGACGTCGACCCGAACCCCAACGAAAAGAACGCAGCCGCAGGCGTGCGTGCTTTCAAAGAAGGCGGTCACGACGGCGTTGTGGCCTTTGGTGGCGGTTCCGGTCTCGACCTTGGAAAACTCGTGGCCTTCCTTGCAGGTCAGACTCGTCCCTTGTGGGATTTCGAGGATATCGGCGACTGGTGGACACGCGCGGATGCCGACGCCATAGCACCGATCGTGGCCGTGCCAACGACCGCCGGGACCGGGTCCGAGGTTGGTCGCGCGTCGGTCATCACGAATTCGGAAACCCAGGAGAAGAAGATCATCTTCCATCCAAAGTTTCTACCCACGGTCGTCATTTGTGACCCCGAACTGACCGTTGGCATGCCCAAGTTCATCACGGCCGGCACCGGGCTGGACGCATTTGCGCACTGCGTCGAGGCGTTCTGTTCCCCGCACTATCACCCGATGAGCCAGGGGATCGCGCTGGAAGGGATGCGACTGGTCAAGGAGTACCTTCCCCGCGCCTACGAAGACGGAGCCGACCTCGAGGCGCGGGCGCATATGATGTCAGCCGCGGCGATGGGCGCCACAGCCTTTCAAAAGGGCCTTGGTGCCATTCACGCGCTGTCTCACCCAATTGGCGCGATCTATCACACGCATCACGGGACAACGAATGCCGTTTGCATGCCCGCAGTGTTGCAGTTCAACAGGCCGGCAATCGAGGAAAGGATTGGCCAAGCCGCACGCTATCTTGGCATCGACGGGGGCTTTGATGGCTATTGCAGTTTTGTCGATGACCTGAACGCAAGCCTGGGCATTCCCAAGTCACTGTCTGGCCTTGGTATTGAAAAGCCTGATGTTGACCGGATCGTCGATGGCGCGTTGACCGATCCAAGCACGGGCGGCAATCCGGTCGAGATGACGCGCGAGAACACCATGAAGCTTCTGTTGCAGATCATTTAGGGCGCACGACCTGCCGAAGGGTCAGTACAACTGACCAACCCATGTTGACCCACTACGCCGGAACGTGCTTCAAATCAGGTTCACGCGTCTTTGAGACGTGTGCCGGGTTTTGCAGTTGTTGGGAGGCATTCGATTTCGATGGACCATGCTGAACAAAACCAACCAGATGCGCTGCCCGGTTTTCTGACCGACGCTGATATCGCTGCCCTGAATGCCGGCACGCATACCACACCGTTCGACATACTCGGTCCACGCAAGTTCCGGAACCGTCGCTGGATCACCACGTTCCAACCGGATGCGCTCAGGGTCATTGCGACGGTCGGAACACGGGAAACCGACCTACCACGTATCGCTGGCGATGTTTTTTCGGGGCCCGTTCCCGGCAAGGCATACACCCTGACGATGCGCTATGCCGATGGCAGCGAGCATACCACGCAAGATGCCTTTGCTTTTGACCCCGTGCTGACGGACTTCGACAGATACCTTCTCGGCGAAGGTACACATAAAGAGCTTTGGCGCGTTCTTGGCGCGCATGTCATGAAGCGTGGGCAAGTCGCAGGTGTTCACTTCGCCGTCTGGGCCCCGAACGCGCGCCGCGTCAGCGTTGTCGGAGAATTCAATCGCTGGGATGGGCGCAGGAACCCCATGCGACCGGCGGGCGAGACGGGCGTTTGGGAGATTTTTTTGCCCGGAGTACAAGACGGCGCGTTGTACAAATACGAGGTCGTCGGCGCCGATGGCTCGGTCTCTCTCAAGGCCGATCCGGTCGGCTTTGGGTCCCAGCACCCACCCGAGCAGGCGTCCATCGTGCGCGACATATCAGGCTATGGGTGGAAGGACGCAAACTGGATGAAGTCGCGGGCTGCCCGCGCTGATCGCAGCAGTCCGATCTCGATTTACGAAGTGCATCTCGGCTCATGGCGACGGCGCTATGACGATGGCGGGCGACCGCTGAGCTACAAGGAACTTGCCCGCGATCTTGTGGCCTATGTCAAGTTCATGGGCTTTACGCATATCGAGCTTTTGCCCGTCTCCGAGTTCCCGTTCGATGGATCATGGGGCTATCAGCCCGTCGGGCTTTTTGCGCCGACCATTCGGTTCGGTCCGCCGCATGAATTTCGCGATCTGATCGAGGCGGCCCATGCCGCAGATATCGGTGTCCTTCTCGACTGGGTGCCGGGTCATTTCCCGACCGATGCCCATGGGCTCGCCAAGTTCGATGGCACGGCACTTTATGAGCATGCCGACCCCAAGGAAGGGTTTCATCAGGACTGGAACACTTTGATCTATAACTATGGCCGTCTGGAGGTGAAGAACTACTTGCTGTCCAACGCGCTTTACTGGCTCGAGGAGTATCACCTCGATGGTCTGCGCGTGGATGCTGTCGCCTCGATGCTTTACCGCGACTATTCCCGCAACGACGGCGAATGGGTGCCCAACAAGGATGGCGGTCGCGAGAACTACGAGGCGATCCAGTTTCTACAGGACATGAACATCGCCGTCTACGGCGCGGACGCCGGAGTGATGACAGTAGCAGAAGAAAGCACGTCCTTCCCCGCTGTCTCGCAACCGGTTCATGCGGCCGGGCTGGGGTTCGGGTACAAGTGGAACATGGGCTGGATGAACGACACGCTGCGGTACATGGAAAAAGACCCCATCTATCGCCAGCACGATCACCATCTGATGACGTTTCCCATCGACTGGGCCTTTTCCGAGAACTTCATCCTGCCGATCAGTCACGACGAAGTTGTTCACGGTAAAGGATCGATGATCCAGAAAATGCCCGGGTCGGACTGGGAGAGATTTGCCAATCTCCGGGCCTATTACGCCTTCATGTGGACGCAGCCGGGCAAGAAACTGTTGTTCATGGGGTGCGAGTTTGCCCAACCGGAGGAATGGAACCACAATGCCGACCTGAACTGGGGCGCCGCAGAACAGCCCGCCCGTAAGGGCGTGCAACAATTGGTCCGTGACCTGAACACGCTTTACCGCACCACACCCGCCCTGCACGTGAAAGACTGTCTGCATGACGGCTTCTCTTGGCTGAACAATGACCCGAGCCAATCGACCATCGGGTTTGCGCGCTTTGGAAATGCCGGCGATGCGCCCGTTGTCGTGATGTGTAATTTTACCCCGGTCCAGCGTGACGGGTTCCAGGTGGGCGTACCAGAGAGCGGTATCTGGGAGGAAGTCCTGAACACCGATGCTGCGGTGTATGGGGGCGAAAACCGTGGTAACCTTGGCCGCGTTCACACGACCGAGATGCCAGCAGATGGTCACGACCAGTCAGTTACGCTAGCTTTGCCACCTTTGTCAGTCGTCGTCTTGCGGCTGAGCACCCAATAACAAGACGAAACAAAATGGGAGGAATTGCGATGCCGACAAAACGACTGACGCAAAGATCGATGGTTTTCGTGCTGGCGGGAGGGCGCGGCAGCCGATTGAAAGAGTTGACAGACCGACGCGTGAAACCTGCGGTTCCTTTCGGAGGCAAAGCGCGGATCATCGACTTCGCGCTGTCCAACGCCATGAACTCCGGCATCCGAAAGATGGCCATTGCCACCCAGTACAAGGCGCACAGTCTGATCCGCCATATGCAACGCGGTTGGAGCTTTCTGAGCGCCGAACGAAACGAGTTTCTGGATGTCCTTCCCGCGTCACAGCGTGACGGAACCGAAAGCTGGTACAAGGGCACAGCGGACGCGGTCACACAGAACATCGACATCGTAGACAGTTATGGCGTCGACTATGTGATCATCCTTGCGGGCGATCACATCTATAAGATGGATTACGAAATCATGCTGCGCCAGCATGTCGACACAGGTGCGGATGTCACCGTTGGTTGCCTGACCGTTCCCCGCAAGGAAGCAACGGCGTTTGGTGTGATGGACACCGACAAGGACGGCAAGATCACCAGTTTTCTCGAGAAACCGGCGGATCCGCCAGGTACGCCGGACAATCCGGACATGGCGCTGGCCTCGATGGGAATCTATGTATTCGACTGGAAGTTTCTGCGCGCCCTTCTGCTGCAGGACGCGGAAGACACGAACTCGTCGCATGACTTCGGTGGCGACCTGATCCCCGAGATTGTCAAGAACGGCAAGGCCATGGCGCACCGCTTCGATGACAGCTGTGTGCGCGAAGCGGGGGCGTCTGCCTATTGGAAGGACGTGGGGACGGTCGACGCCTTTTGGCAGGCCCATATCGATCTGACCAACTTCACGCCGGAACTGGATCTCTGGGATCGCAACTGGCCGATCTGGACCTATAACGAAAGCGTGCCACCTGCGAAGTTCATACATGACGAGTCGGACCGTCGGGGCATGGCAATTTCGTCTATGGTATCAGGCGGGTGCATCGTCTCGGGAACCGAGGTTCGAAACTCGGTTCTCTTCACCAATGTGCACACCAATTCTTACGCCGTCCTGGATCATGCCGTGCTGCTCCCCAATGTTGTCGTCCACCGCTCGGCTCGTTTGAGGCGTGTTGTGATCGACAAGAGTGTCGTCATCCCCGAGGGCCTCGTTGTGGGCGAAGATCCCAGTGAAGACGCCAAGTTCTTTCGCGTGACCGAGCGTGGGACGACCCTGATCACGCAAGAGATGCTGAACAAACGAGCCGCCAGTTTATGACGCAAGTCCTCTTTGTCGTGTCCGAGTGTGCGCCCTTGATCAAGACAGGCGGGCTGGCGGATGTTGCAGGTGCCCTGCCCGCCGCCCTTGCGGACCAAGGCACTAAGGTGCGGACAGTTTTACCAGGATACCGGCCTATCCTCCAGAATCTCGGCAAGACAAAGGTCGTGGGCACCTTTGATGACCTGTTCGGCGGTCAGGCCAAGTTGCGAGCCACCAGAGTGTCGAACCTCGACCTTTTGGTGGTCGACGCACCGCACCTTTATGATCGGGATGGCGGCATCTATGTAGATGCATCAGGGCAAGACTGGACTGACAACGCGGAACGATTTGCGGCCTTGTGTTTTGTTGCGGCTGAAATAGCTGCCAAGGGCGTTGGGGGCTGGCAGCCGGACATCGTGCACGGTCATGACTGGCAAGCTGGCCTGACGCCAGAATACATGCGGGCCCTCGGCGCCGAGGTCCCGTTCGTCTTCACGATCCACAACATCGCGTTTCATGGCAATACGAGTGCAGACAAGATTGGAGCACTAAAGCTGGACGCAGGCCGCTTCAATGCTGAGCATTTCGAGTTCTGGGGGCAAATCTCTGCGCTTAAGGCCGGATTGATCGGGGCCAGCAAGATCACGACTGTGTCGCAGACCTATGCGGATGAGCTTTTGACACCCGAGTTCGGCATCGGAATGGACGGCATCCTGCGCGCGCGCCAAGCGGACCTGATCGGAATTGTGAATGGCGTTGACGAGGCGCATTGGAACCCGGAAACGGACCAGCACATCAAACCCTACAAGACTGCCGCAGGAAAGGCGGCAAACAAAAAGACGCTTCAGCAGATGTTCGAACTTGGCAGTTCTGACGGCCCGCTTTGCGTGCTGGTGTCTCGATTGACAGAACAAAAAGGGCTCGACCTTTTGTTGACCGCTCTGCCCAAGTTGCTCGACCGGGGTGGCCAGCTTGCGCTCCTAGGGACGGGCGAGCCGCAACTAGAGATCGCCTTCCTCGAGGCCGCTTCCGCCCATCCGAACGTGTCGGTCAAGATTGGCTATGACGAGGCGCTGTCGCACAAGATGATGGCCGGTGGTGATGCCGTCCTTGTTCCGTCGCGCTTTGAGCCTTGCGGTCTGACGCAGTTGTACGGACTGCGCTATGGCGCGTTGCCTCTGGTGTCGCTGACTGGGGGCCTTGCCGACACGGTCATCAACGCATCGCCCGCCGCATTGGCAACAAGCGTGGCCACCGGGATTCAGTTTCACCCGATCAACGCGCATGCGCTGGGCAACGCATTCTCGCGGCTTTGCGATCTCTACGATCAACCATCAGTCTGGAAGAAAATGCAGCGTAACGCGATGAAACAACCGGTCGGTTGGAGCGCGTCCGCAGCCACTTACAATGACATGTATACAAGCCTGCAAGGGGCCCGTTTGTGACCAATTGGGGCGGCTCCATTCGACCTGGCAGACCCCATCCCCTTGGCGCGACGGTCGACCCCGAGGGTGTCAACTTCGCCGTCTTTTCCCGGAATGCGACGCGCGTGATGCTTTGCCTGTTCGACGAGGCGGGCAACGAGACCGAGATTGTCACCCTTCCAGAACGCGAAGGCCACGTTTGGCACGGCTACTTCCCGGGAATGAAGGCGGGCCAGGAATACGGCTACCGCATGGATGGCCCTTACAAACCGAACGAAGGTCATCGCTTCAATCCGTTCAAACTCCTCATAGACCCCTATGCCAAGCGCCTCACCGGGCATCCAAAGTGGCACGACGCGCTTTACGGTTATAAGGCGGGGCACAAGGACAAGGACCTCAGCTTCGACAAGACCGACAGCGCCCCTTACATGCCACGCAGCGTTGTGACTGCGTCAGACAGCGATTGGGATGATCCGGAAAGGCCCCTCCACGCCTTTCAGGACAGCATCATCTACGAAGCGCATGTCAAAGGGCTAACGGCGGGGCGTTCAGACATCCCAAACGCGGGCACGTTTCTTGGCATGGCCGCGGACCCGATCCTCGAGCATCTGAACCGGCTGGGCGTGACTGCAGTTGAATTGCTGCCGATCCATGCATTTTTGAATGACGCGTTCCTGCTGGACCGCGGGCTGACGAACTATTGGGGATACATGAGCTATGGGTTCTTTGCGCCCGACCCAAGATATCTTCAAGCATCTGGTATTGCTGAGTTTCAGCAGATGGTGCGGCGGTTCCATTCTGCCGGGATCGAGGTGATCCTGGACGTTGTCTACAACCACACTGCAGAAAGCGGCGAGATGGGGCCGACGCTAATGTTCCGGGGGTTGGACAACGCAAGTTACTACCGGCTGGCCGACAATCCCCGCTACTACGTCAACGACACAGGGTGCGGCAACACACTGGACTTCGAAGAACCGTTCGTCGTCAGACTGGTGATGGACAGCCTGCGGTACTGGGCCGAGGTTATGCATGTCGACGGGTTCCGTTTCGATCTTTGTACGACGCTGGGCCGCTCGCGCCACGGTTTCGAACGGAACGGTCCTTTCTTTTGCGCCATCCGCCAAGACCCGGTCCTGAAACACGTCAAACTCATCGCTGAACCCTGGGACATCGGACCCGGCGGGTATCAACTCGGAGCATATCCCGCACCCTTTGCGGAATGGAACGACAAGTTTCGCGACGACACGCGCGCGTTCTGGCGCGGTGACCCAGGCAAAGTGTCGGCCGTTGCCGCACGGCTTGCGGGCTCGGCAGAGTACTTTGACCATGATGGGCGAGCGGCGACGTCGTCGCTCAACTTCATCACGGCGCATGATGGCTTCACGTTGCAGGACACGGTCAGCTATTCGAAAAAGCACAATGAGGCTAATAGGGAAGGCAACCGCGACGGCCATTCCAACAATCATTCCGACAGTATGGGTATCGAGGGGCCATCGGACGATCCAGCCATCACTGCCAAGCGGATCCGACGCAAGCGCAACTTGATGGCAACTCTGATGCTGTCGCAAGGCACTCCGATGATGCTTGCAGGTGACGAGGTGGGGAACTCGCAAAGCGGAAACAACAATGCCTATTGTCAGGACAACGAGATTGGCTGGGTCACGTGGCCAGAACAAGAAGACCCGTTTTTCACGTTCTGTCAGCAAGCCATCGCGTTTCGACGCATGCATCCCCTGCTCCGCCAGAAACGGTTTTTGCATTCCCGTCAGCGGCTGGTAGATGGCGAACCCGACCTTTTCTGGCGGCGTGTCGATGGGACCGCCATGCGACAGTCAGATTGGGACAACCCGGACCTCGACATTCTTGTAGCCGAAATGCGTATGGCCTCGGGGACACCGGAATATGTGCGTCGAGAAGGCGCCTTGCTGGTTGTTCTGAACCGCGGTGACGGGGTTGAGATAACCGCACCCGTTCTGCCGACAGGACACCGCTGGGTGCGCCGCTTCGACACCAGTCAGGACGACGCCATTCAAGTGACGGACGGCATGTATGTGCCCGCCGAGGCGGTTGTTGTCTTTTCGCACGAGACGGAGAGTTAATCGGTATCCAATAGGCCTCGAGAGCTACGATTGTTTCTTTTTCGGGGACACTTTCGCAATTCCTCGCTGTGCCATTTCGACGTCAAGCAAGGCTGGTTGGCCAAGCCCGCATCAAAGTGCGGGGACCTGCTCTTTACGTTGCCTTATCATGCGAGCTATTAGACGACTTCGTTGAGACCTTACCTTTGCCGTATCTTGTGCGTTGACCCGGAATAGAGGCAGCAAATTTCGCCATGAATGCCACCATCGATTTGTCCGCTGAGGCATTACGGCTCCGGATCACACAGCATCTCAAGTATACGCTTGGCAAAGACCATGCCAACGCAAGCCTGTATGATTGGCGCATGGCCGTAAGCCACAGTGTTCGGGATATCCTGATCGAGCCCTGGTTTGCAGCGACACACAGAACCTATGCGGCACAAGGCAAACGGGTTTACTACCTGTCGATGGAGTTCTTGATCGGTCGTGTCCTTGAGGATGCGATGGTCAATCTTGGACTGCGCGACAAGGTTCGCGATGTTCTTTCTGGTGAAGGCGTTGATCTGAACGAGGTCATTGAGGACGAACCCGACGCTGCCCTTGGCAATGGCGGACTCGGTCGATTGGCCGCGTGCTTCTTGGAGAGCATGTCGACGCTTGGTTGCCCGGCCTACGGTTATGGCATCCGGTACGAGCATGGTCTGTTTCGACAAAGGTTCGAAGGCGGGCGTCAAGTTGAACATCCCGAAGACTGGCTGAACCAGCCGCATCCGTGGGAGTTGGTGCGAACCGAGTCACAATACACCATTCCGTTCGGCGGATTTGTCGAAGGATCGGGGAATGCGGCGGCCTGGCATCCGGCTGAAACCGTGTTTGCACGCGCCTATGACATGCCCGTGGTGGGTTGGCAGGGCAAGTGGGCTAACACGCTTCGCCTGTGGGGCGCGCACCCAACCGAGCTTTTCGATCTGCAAAGGTTTAATTCGGGCGATCATACCGCCGCAGCCGCACCAGAAGCACTGGCCCGCACGCTGTCGCGCGTGCTTTACCCCGAGGACGCGACAGAAAGCGGGAAGGAGTTGCGTCTCAAGCAGGAATACTTCCTGACATCGGCCGCATTGCAGGACATCCTGCGCCGCTTTCAGAACGAGTATAGCGATTTCGAATTGTTGCCCGACAAGGTCGCGGTTCAGATGAACGACACACATCCTGCTTTGGCGGGCCCCGAGTTCATCCGGCTATTGACGGACGTGCACGGCATCGACTGGGCCACGGCCAAGCGTCTTGCCAAGGGCTGCCTGAACTATACCAACCACACACTTCTGCCCGAAGCGCTTGAAACATGGTCGACCTGGTTGATGGGCCGCATCCTGCCACGGCACATGCAGATCATCGAACGCATCGATCGGGAACATCAGGCGGAAACCGGGTGTAAGGACGAACTTGCGATTGTGGGCGACGATCAGGTGCATATGGGGCCCCTCGCCTTCGTCATGGCGAACCGAGTGAATGGTGTATCGGCACTCCATACCGAATTGATGAAAGAAACCGTCTTTGCGGGTCTGCACGCAAGCTACCCGGACCGCATAATCAACCAGACCAATGGCGTGACGCCGAGACGGTGGTTGCGGATGTCAAACCCGGCTTTGTCACACGTTCTGAACGATACGATTGGGCCTGGCTGGGAGGATAACCTCGACCGGCTGTCGGACTTGAGCGCCCATGAGGAAGACCGCGCTGTTCGCGATACAATCGGTGCGGTTAAGCGCGCCAACAAGGTAGAGCTTTCAAACTGGGCCGCCGATCAGCTTGGCATAGCGCTCGATCCGGATGCCATGTTCGACGTACAGATCAAACGCGTTCACGAATACAAACGCCAGTTGATGAATATCTTCGAGACAGTGGTGCGCTGGTCCGCTATTCGCGCCAATCCGCAAGGTGACTGGACACCAAGGGTCAAGATCTTCGGCGGCAAGGCCGCACCCGGGTACTTTTTCGCCAAGGACATCATCCGGTTCATCAACGATGTGGCCGAGACTATCAACAACGACCCTGTCACCGGCGAACTGCTCAAGGTCATCTACCCGGCCAATTACAACGTCTCAATGGCCGAGCGCCTGATCCCGGCGGCTGACCTCTCCGAGCAAATCTCGACCGCGGGCAAGGAAGCCTCGGGCACAGGCAACATGAAGTTCACAATGAACGGCGCATTGACGATTGGCACGCTGGACGGCGCAAATGTGGAAATACGCGAGCATGTCGGGGCCGAGAACTTCTTCCTCTTCGGAATGGCGGCGGATGAGGCGCGAGAACGCGCCGCGACGGAGGACCACGCGAGGCAGGCCATTCTCGCCAGCGCGCCTTTGCAAGGCCTGCTGCAAACCATCGTCGAAGGCCGGTTTAGCCCCGATGAAATCGAGCGTCACAATGGCATCGTGGATTACACTTGGAACAGTGACCCGTTCCTCGTCGCGTCGGACTTCGAAAGCTACCTTGCCTGTCAGTCCGACGTGGACGCCGTATTCCGCGACCCGGATCGTTGGAACAGGCTGGCGTTGCGGAACATCTCGGGTGCCGGTCACTTCTCATCCGACCGGACCATCCGAAGCTACATGTCCGAAATCTGGGGTGCCGAAAGTCTGAGTTGAGGCTCAGCTTCCCGGGTCAGCCGCAGTCAACCTGAAGTCTGCCCCATGGGCGAGATAGGCAAAGCCGTTGCCACTTAGCTGCAACCGGCCTTCTTCCAGCTCTGCCAGATTTCCATAAGCAACGTTCGCCTCGCCCGTGGCATGCAAATCCACGCTGTCAGGCGAAAGATTGAAGACACAGGTCAGCGTTTCATACTTCACAGAGCGGACAAACCCCAGGATCGGCTCGCGCAGCGGCAGGAAGCGCGTCGCTCCGCGCATCAACGCCATGCTGGCCTTTCGATAGGCAATCGTGGCTTTGTAGAACGCGAGAATCCCGTCTGCATCTTGTTGATCGACGGCCTTTGCGGCCTGAGGCGGTTTGACTGGCAACCACGGCTTTGTGGTGGAAAACCCGGCGTGGGGCGCATCCTTTTCCCAGACCATCGGCGTGCGGCACCCGTCGCGCCCTTTTACTGCGGGCCAGTACCGGATGGCGGGCGGGTCGGTCAGTTCTTCAAAGACCAATTCGGTTTCGGTCTGGCCAAGCTCCTCGCCCTGATAGACACCGATCGTGCCTTCGAACGCCATCAGCATTGCACAGGTTAGCCGAGCCATTGCATCTTCCGAGGTGGCATACTCCGCCCAACGGCTGACATGCCTTGGCACGTCGTGATTGCTGAATGACCAATATGGGTGACCATCGGGCGCGCCGCGCCTGAACCCTTCGATGCAATTCTGAAAATGCTCGGCGGAAAAATCGGGGCCGAGCATCGCGAAGCTGTACGCCATGTGGAGCCTTTCGGTGCCGGCCGTGTATTCGCCCATAATCTCAATCGCGCGATGCCCCATTTCGCCCACCTCGCCGACCATCATGATATCGGGGTACTGATCGGTCAGCCTCCGAAGCTTTTCGAGAAATGCCAGGTTCTCGGGCCGCGTCTTGTTATAGATGTTGTCCTGCATGCCGTAGACATCCGTTGCCATGACCTGCGGCTTGGCCTGCGCAGGCGGGTTCGAGCGCAGTTTCTGGTCGTGAAAATAGTAGTTCACGGTGTCCAGACGGAACCCGTCCAGCCCACGATCCAACCAGTGCTTACAGGTCTCGAGGATCGCATCGACAACGTCCGGGTTGTGGAAGTTGAGATCAGGCTGCGAGGCGAGGAAGTTGTGCAGATAGTATTGCCCGCGCTGCGGATTGAACTCCCAGGCCGGGCCGCCAAAGTGGCTGTGCCAGTTGGTTGGCGGGGAACCGTCGGGCAGTGGGTCGGCCCAGACATACCAGTCGGCCTTGTCATTGTCGCGGCTCTGGCGCGACTCCTGAAACCACGCATGCTGGTCGGACGTGTGCGAAAGCACCTGATCGACGATCACCTTCAGACCCTTGTCATGGGCCGTCTGGATCAATCTATCAAACGCCCCGTTGTCACCGAAAAGCGGGTCAATGGCCAGATAGTCGGACACGTCGTACCCCATATCCGCCTGGGGTGAGGCGAAGATCGGCGACAACCAGACACAGTCGGCGCCCAGATCAGCGATATGGCCGAGGCGTCTTGTAATGCCGTCCAGATCGCCGACACCATCCCCGTTTTCGTCCTGATATGACCGTGGATAAACCTGATAAACCACGGCACTGCGCCACCATTCCTGCATGTCCATACTCCCTTCCAAAGAACCTAGCAGCCATGGCGTCAAATGACAGTCTCACCAAAGGGCGTGGGTTGCCGTTCGGAACGTTGGCGGGGGTTTACTCAGGGGTCGCTTAGTCGATTAGGTCCGCGGCATCGAAAAAGCGACCGGACACTTCCTTGGGGTGTCGGGTCACCAGTTCAGCGTTAGGTTCTGCAGCGCTTTCGAAGCCGACTGTCATAATTCCTTCGCAGAGCTGTAAGGAAACTGAGACGAAATCGTCACGAAGCTGTCGCCTAAGCTCTCTAATCGGCCCTTCAAGCATGGGGGCGATATGTTAGAAATCGATGCGCTGACAAAGCGGTTCGGAGACAAAACAGCCGTTGATGCGGCAAGCATCTCTATCGACAAGCCAACAATGGTCGGGATCATCGGGCGGTCCGGAGCGGGCAAATCCACGCTTCTTCGCATGGTCAACCGACTAAGCGACGCGACCGAAGGAACGATCACCTTCCAAGACGAGGAGATTACAGCGCTGCAAGGCGCCGCCAAGCGGGCCTGGCAAGCCCGGTGCGCAATGATCTTCCAGCAGTTTAACCTCGTGCCACGTATGGATGTCGTCTCGAACGTATTGCATGGCACTTTGAACAAGCGTTCGACCATAGCGACACTGTTCAACCTCTACCCGCAGTCTGACATCCATCAGGCGATCGAAATCCTCGACCGACTTGGCATTGCCGAACAGTCGCCGAAGCGGGCCGAGGCGCTTTCAGGCGGTCAGCAGCAGCGCGTGGCCATCGCCCGCGCCTTGATGCAGGACCCAAAGATCATCCTGGCAGATGAACCTATCGCCAGTCTCGACCCGATGAATGCGCAGGTGGTGATGCAGTCGCTGCGCACCATTCACGAGGAAGACGGTCGCATGGTTATTGCCAACTTGCACACGCTTGATACCGCGCGCCGTTATTGTGATCGCGTGATCGGCATGCGCGACGGACGGATCGTTTTTGACGGCACGCCCGAGCAGCTCACCACCGGTGTTGCGCGCGACATTTACGGTGCGGGCTCGGACTTCTCCGAAGCCGCCACATCCACCGAGATCGGCACACTGGACAGACCCGAGGTTCAAGAAACAGAAGCCTATGTCTGAGCCAGTTTTCCCCGCGTCCGACGCGGGCCACTTTCATCAAACCCAACGGAGAGATCGATGAAAAAGACCCTCGCATTGGCGCTTGCCGCCACAACTGCCCTGAGTTCGGGCGCTTTTGCCGAAGAGATCACCGAGTTCCGTATCGGCCTTTTGGGCGGCGAAAACGCACAAGACCGCGTCAACAGCTATCAATGTCTTGCAGACTACGCGACCGAAGCCCTGGGTGTTCCAGTCAAAATCTTCACCCCTGCCGACTACAACGGCGTGATCCAAGGTCTGCTGGGCGGTTCGCTTGACATGTCCTGGCTCGGCGCCTCGTCTTATGCCGCCACCTACCTGCAGGACCCGGAAGCGGTTGAGCCGGTTCTGGTAAAGGTCAACCTCGACGGTTCCATCGGATATCATTCGATTGGCTTTGCCCGCAAAGACAGCGGCGTCACCTCGCTCGACGACATGGAAGGCAAGGTGTTTGGCTTTGGTGACCCGAACTCCACGTCTGGCTATCTGATCCCCTCCATCGAAATCCCGCAGTACAAGGAGGGTATCACAATGGAGTCCGGTGAGTACTTTGGCGAAGTCAAGTTTACCGGCGGCCACGAGCAGACAATCGTTGCAGTGAACAACGGCGACATCGACGGTGGTGTCACCTGGGCCGATGGTCAGGGCAACTGGGAAGACGGATACAACTCGGGGGCACTGCGCAAGGCCGTGGATGCTGGTCTTGTCGATATGAACGACCTTGTCCAGATCTGGAAATCGGAAGTGATCCCGGAAGGCCCGGTCGTTCTGCGCAAGGCTCTGCCTGACGATGTCAAAGCCACGATGGTGGACCTGATCGACAACTTGTACGAAAACGATCCCGAGTGTTCTTACGGCGTATTCGCGGGCGACAATCTGGGCGCACGTCCTGTGACGCATGAAACCTACATCTCAGTCATCGAAGCGCGCAAAGCCAAGATCGGCGGCTAAGCCAATTGCATGACGTGTCCGGTAGCCCCCCAAGGGCTGCCGGTCTTTCTTTGTCCGGGGGCGGGATGGCAGACATATCTCTCAGCGGTGCGCCACAAAGCGTCGACAGCATCCAATCGAGCTATATGGCTCAGGTGCAAAGACGCAGGCTTTACGGTGGGCTGACGCTTCTTATTTTTGTCATCCTGATGGTGTCAGGGTTCAACGTCGCCGATGCGCGCAATGCGGGCGGTTTTTGGGACGGAGTACACCGCATCTTCGACTATCCCGGCGATGTCTTGTCTGAGGCCTGGGAAAAACGCACCGATCTTCCCGCCCTGATTGCCAAATATTTCCCAGCTCTGGTCGAGACGGTTAACATTGCCGCGGTCTCTACCCTGATCGGAGCCTTCGGTGGTCTGTTCCTTTCACTTCTTGGCACACGCGGACTTGCCAAATGGCCGCGTCTCATCCCCGTGTTCCGCCGCATCTCGGACATTATGCGCGCAGTACCCGAGATCGTCATTGCGCTGGTTCTAATCTTCGTGCTCGGTGGCGGCCCGGTTCCGGCGATGATCGCAATCGCCATTCATACGGCCGGTGCCCTCGGCAAGCTTTTCTCGGAAGTTGCAGAGAACGCTGACCTAAAGCCTGTTGAAGGCTTGAGTTCAACAGGCGCCAATTGGACGCAACGCATGCTGTTAGGTGTGCTGCCGCAAGTCGCCCCGAACTACATCAGCTACAGCTTGCTGAGATTTGAGATCAACATCCGCGCCTCGGCCATCCTCGGCTTTGTCGGCGCTGGCGGCCTTGGGTACGAACTGCGCAATGCCATGGCCTGGGGGCCCGGACGTTTCGATGAGGCGGCAGCGATCTTTGTACTGCTGTTCGGAACCATCGTCTTTTTCGATCAGGTTTCCAGCCACTACCGCAATCGTCTGACCGAAGGGCAAGGCCAATGACCGCGACCGATCTGAATCTGGCCAAGCACAAGGCCGACATACTTTTTCAGCGCAAGCGCATGATCGGCTTTGGTATCCCGGCGGTGATCGCGGTTTACTTCGTCTACATTTTCTTTGCTTTTGACATCCCGGGTCTGGCCCAGCGCGCCAACTGGGACAATGCCGTAACGCTTGCGTCCGATAGCTGGTCGCACAAGGTGCATGTCACGCGCGACAACCGCACAGGCGAAGTCGACTATGCGGTCGAGGGGGAGCGCAAAGGTCGCTATCCGGAAGGTCAACGCCCTGATTGGGTCACGGGGGACGTGGTGATCACCATCGACCTCGGCGCCAATCATATCGTGCGCTACCTGCCAGACAGCCGGACCGAGATCGACATTCCCGGCTTTCCGCTGATTGAAGCACAGGCCGAGGGACGGAACCTCACGACCAACCTGCCCGACGAGACACCCGACTGGATCTCGGCCTCGAACCGCCGTGTTGCCATCACGACGCCCGAGGGCCGGATCACCCTGACAGGCGCCCGGACCGAAGTGTTCAACTACTTCCCCGGGTGGGAGCTTTTCTGGTTTACGCTCGACAGCCCCTATCACGGCCAGAGTCTGGGCACGGTTCTGTTTGGCGAACGTCTGGACCCGAACCGTTCCAACCTCTCGGGCGCGGTGTCGGATTGGTGGAACAACGCCATGTGGCGCCACAAGGACGTGGCCTGGGCGATTGGCGAAACAATCCTTATGGCCTTCCTCGGCACAATGGGGGCGGCGATCATTGCGCTGCCACTGGCGTTCCTTGCGGCGAAACGCTTTTCGCCGTTGATGCTGTTGCGCGCCGCGACCCGCCGTCTGTTCGACTTTGTCCGCGGGGTCGATGCCCTGATATGGACGGTGGTTCTGGCCCGTGCGTTCGGGCCTGGTCCGTTGACCGGAGCTCTCGCGATCCTGATCACGGATACCGGAACCTTCGGCAAGATCTTCTCCGAGGCGCTGGAGAATGTGGACAACAAACAGATCGAAGGTGTGGCCTCGACAGGGGCAAAGCCGCTGCAACGTTATCGGTTCGGTGTCATTCCGCAGGTCGTTCCCGTTTTGCTGGCACAGATCCTCTACTTCCTCGAATCCAACACCCGCTCGGCAACTATTATCGGCGCGATAACGGGCGGTGGCATCGGGCTTATGCTGACCCAGGCGATCCAGACCCAAAAGGACTGGGAAGAAGTGGCCTATTACATCGTTCTGATCGTCGTTATGGTCATGTTTATGGACTGGTTCTCGGGCTGGCTGCGCGGCAAGCTGATTGGGCGCAAAGAGTAGTGGCACGCATCCTGGTCACCGGCAGCAACCGAGGGATCGGTGCCGCACTCTTGTCTGCCGCAAAGTCCGCTGGGCACAGTCCGGTCGGCACCACGCGGGACGGGCGCGATCGCACTGTCGCCCTGACGCTCGACGATCCTGAGACGGTTGCATCGCAACTAGCCAATGTCGGTCCGCTGGATGTGTTGATCAACAATGCTGGCGTGATCACGCCCGAGCGACAGTCTCCCCTGGACATGGACTTTTCCGGGTTTGCCCATACCCTAACAGTGAACTCCATCGCTCCCCTGGCCGTCGCACAGGCCGTGTTGCCTCATCTGAGGCAAAGCGCGGCGCCGAAGATTCTGACGATTTCTTCTCAAATGGCGTGGATGGGCTACCGCAAAGCCGACCGAATTGCCTATCGCGCCTCAAAGGCTGCAGTAAACAAAGTGATGCAAGGCCTGGCGACCGCGCTTGAGCCCGAGGGCATCCCTGTGGCTCTGGTCGACCCCGGTTGGGTTCGCACCGATATGGGCGGTGCCGAGGCCGAAGAAGACCCGGATGAAGTGGCTTCGGGCATCCTCGAGATCGCAATGCGGCTGACGATGCAAGACACGGGTAAGTTCTTTCGCTTCACTGGCGAGGAAAGAGAGTTCTGACCATGCCGCGCCTTTCAGCCGACGCGCCGTTCCTTCACCCCGAGTGCGAGATCACTGACAGCACCTTCGGAGCCTATGTCGAGATTGGCAAGGGCAGTCGCGTCGCGCATTCCGTGCTGGACGATTACAGCTATTGCGACCGGTATGCCGATATCGCCAATGCCCGCATCGGAAAGTTCGCCAACATCGCCGCGTTCAGCCGCATCGGAGCGACGGACCATCCCTTACATACGGCGGCCTGTCATCACTTCCTCTATCGCTCGGTTGACTACTGGGACGATGCGGGGCGCGACGCCCCATTCTTTGAGCACCGCCAGTCACGCGTCGCCCATATCGGCCACGACACCTGGATCGGCGCGGGTGCCATGATCAAGCCTGAGATCACTCTGGGCGATGGCGCAGTTGTGGGCTCGGGCTCAGTCGTTACAAAGGATGTGGCGCCTTACACCATCGTTGCGGGCAACCCCGCCAAGCCCCTGCGGCTCCGACAACCGCGTGACATCGCCGACCGCCTTATCGCGCTTGCATGGTGGGACTGGCACCATGACGCTTTGCGCGATGCACTTGACGATTTCCGCAGGTTAAAGGCTGAGGCGTTTTTAGAGAAGTATGAAAGCTAGCCCTCAAGCGTCAGCGTCACACGATCCCCGGCAAACCAGGTTCGCCCATATTCGACCGCCCGGCCATCCGCATCTATGTTGACACCGGTCGAGCGAAGGAGCGGGTCCCCCTCGCTGACGTGCAACTGCAAGGCTTGCGTCGCTGTCGCGCGCGTGGCCGTCAAACGGGTCGAAGCCCGAGTAAAGTCAGGCACACCCACCACCCTTAGCGCCTCGGTCACACTGCTGTTCGCACGTAAAGCCGCCATGATCCCGTCAAGGCGGGGCAACGGAAACAGGCTTTCGAAAACGGCGATGGGCTGACCGTCGGCAAGGGACAATCCATGATACGCGCAAACCATGTCGCCGGTCGCGAGGCCGAGTGCACGGGCCTCGCCTTCAGTTGCCGAACGTTTTTCCAAATCCAGCACGCGTTTTTCAGGTCTTCGGCCTGCAGCGATCAGGTTTTCATGGAACCGCACCCGTTGACCTATGGGATAGTCTGTTGGCGTGGCCGCGACAAAGGCCCCGGACCCGCGCCGCGTGCGGACCAGCCCTTCTTCAACGAGGACCGAGATGCCATGCCGCACCGTGTGCCGGTTCACGCCGAAGCGTTCCGCAAGGCTGGCTTCCGTCGGCAGCTTGTCCCCGGGGCCGTATCGACCTTCGGCCAGATCGCCGCGCAGGCTGTCAGCAATGGCCCTCCAGATGGGAGTCTTGGTCGACGTGTTACGCAAGTTTCACAAATCTCCCCTGTCGCTTCACGCAAACCATGATAAGATATGTATAGTTGTATAGTATGCTGAGAAGTTGTCGAGATGAAAGACACGTTTGATGAGAATGCGCCGCGCAAAGCCTGGATGAGCCTTCTCGCCAATGCGCCTGAGGGCCGCGTTGCCGACCTGTTGGATGGGTCGATGCGCCGACCTGCGTTTTCCTGGCTCCGCAAACCCGAGATCGGCAGCACCATGGTGCGCGGCCGCGCTGGAGCAACCGGTTCGGCCTTCAACCTCGGCGAAATGACCGTCACCCGCTGCGCCCTGACGCTGACAAGCGGAGAAGTCGGGCACGCTTACATTCAGGGGCGCCGCAAGGCGGATGCCGAGGCGGCCGCGCTGGTCGATGCATTGATGCAGACAGACAGTTCGGAGCGCCTGCGTACAGCCGTTCTCGGCCCGCTGGAAACTGAACTCGCAGGGCGCAAAGCGAAACGGGCTGCCAAGGCCGCCGCGACGAAAGTGGATTTCTTCACGATGGTGCGGGGAGAGGACTGATGGAGCAGACCCAGCTTTCAGGCGGCTTCGAGAACCCGGCAATCCAGTCCGCCCGTGCCTTTCGCAGCGTCATGGAGGCGATGGCGCGGCCTGGCACGCTGCAAGGCATCAGCGGTGCCGAACCCCCCGCCCCACTGTCGAAAGCTGCAGGTTCGGTGCTTTTGACGCTTTGCGACACAGATACGCCTGTCTATCTTGCAGGTACCGCGGACTGCGATGCCGTTCGCAACTGGCTGGCTTTTCACACAGGCGCACCGATGACCGGCGCCGCACATTGCATGTTCGCCGTCGGAACATGGCGGGCCCTTATGCCGCTCTCGGCATACCGCATTGGCACCCCTGAATACCCGGATCGATCAGCGACATTGATTGTCGAAGTTGAGGATCTGAACACGCTCGGTCCAACCCTGAAAGGACCTGGGATCAAGGAAAGATCTGCAATGTCGTTGCCCGAGGTTGAGGCCTTTCAGTCCAACCATGCGCTCTATCCGCTGGGACTCGACTTCATTCTTACCAGCGGCGACTGCGTCGCAGCGCTGCCCCGTACCACGGAGGTGTCCTGATGTATGTGGCTGTGAAAGGCGGCGAACGGGCGATTGAGAACGCCCACGCTTGGCTTGCGGAAGAACGCCGGGGCGACACCAACGTCGCGGAGCTCAGCATCGCGCAGATACGCGAACAGCTTAGCCTTGCCGTTGACCGCGTGATGGCCGAAGGCTCGCTCTATGATCCCGACCTTGCAGCACTGGCAATCAAACAAGCGCGTGGAGATCTGATCGAAGCGATCTTCCTGATCCGCGCTTACCGCACCACATTGCCGCGCTTTGGTTCCTCTGAACCAGTTGATACGGGCGCAATGGCCTGTGACCGGCGCATCTCGGCCACGTTCAAGGATTTGCCGGGTGGCCAGATACTGGGGCCGACTTTCGATTACACGCACCGTTTGCTCGACTTCAAACTTGCCGCAGACGGCGATGTGGCCGAGGCCCCGATACGCGATACCGAAGCCGGCGGCGTTCCCCATGTGGTGGGTTTCCTGAACCGCGAAGGGGTGATCGAAGAAGCCCCGCATGACGATACGCCGCCGCCCGACCTGACCCGCGAACCGCTTGAAATGCCTGCTGAGCGTGCTCTGCGGCTCCAGGCGCTGACCCGCTCGGATGAAGGGTTTACGCTCGGCCTCGCTTACTCGACCCAGCGCGGCTATGCGCGAAACCACGCATTCGTCGGCGAGCTTCGGATTGGCTCGGTTCCGGTTGAAATGGACATCCCGGAACTGGGCTTCGCCGTTGAAATCGGAGAGGTCACGCTGACCGAATGCGAGACCGTCAACCAGTTCAAGGGATCGAAGACCGAACCTCCGCAATTCACCCGCGGCTACGGGCTGGTCTTCGGCCAGACCGAGCGTAAAGCGATCTCGATGGCGCTGGTTGATCGCGCGCTGCGTTGGGAAGAACTTGGCGAGGATAACGTCGGCGCGCCTGCGCAGGATACCGAGTTCGTGCTCTACCACGCCGACAACATTCAGGCGACGGGTTTTCTCGAACACATCAAGCTGCCACATTATGTGGATTTCCAATCCGAACTGGAACTGGTGCGCAAACTTCGGCGCGAGGCGGGGGCCGATCAGGTGCAGGAGGCGGCGGAATGAGCGAGTACAACTTCGCGTATCTCGACGAGCAGACCAAGCGTATGATCCGGCGGGCAATCCTGAAGGGACTGGCTATTCCCGGTTATCAGGTGCCGTTTGCAAGCCGCGAGATGCCGATGCCTTACGGTTGGGGCACGGGCGGCGTACAGGTTTCGGCTGCTATCCTGACCCCGGAGGATACGTTCAAGGTGATTGACCAGGGGGCGGATGATACGACCAATGCAGTGTCGATCAGGACGTTTTTTGAACGGACCGCTGGGGTCGAGACAACGACCACAACCTCGGAAGCCACGGTCATTCAGACGCGCCACCGCATACCGGAAGAACCGCTCACGGAACAACAAACCCTTGTCTATCAGGTGCCGATCCCTGAGCCCTTGCGGTTTCTCGAGCCGCGCGAAAGCGAAACACGCAAGATGCACAGCCTTGAAGAATACGGCCTCATGCATGTGAAACTCTATGAGGATATCAGCCGACACGGGCATATCGCGACCTCCTATGCCTATCCGGTGCGGGTAGAGGGTCGCTATGTGATGGACCCATCGCCTATCCCGAAGTTCGACAATCCCAAACTAGGCGAAATGCCCGCAATCCAGCTCTTCGGGGCCGGTCGCGAGCAGCGGATATATGCGCTGCCGCCTTATACCGAGGTTGTCAGCCTCGACTTCGAAGACCACCCGTTTGAAGCCTCCAAGGCTGATCACCCCTGCGGTCTTTGTGGGGCTGAGGACAGTTACCTCGACGAAGTGATTGTGGATGATGAGGGTGGACGGCTTTTCGTCTGCTCGGATACTGATTATTGCGAAGCGCGCCGCAGGGCCGGTCATGTCGGTGCGATGCTGCACAGCCCCGCTGGCTCGGGTGAAACCGTCACCACCACGCGCAAGCTGGAGATCACGCCATGACCCCGCTGCTTTCTGTTCGGGGGGTGTCCAAAATGTACGGGCCCCATATTGGTTGCTCAGATGTTTCGTTTGACCTCTATCCCGGCGAAGTCATGGGCATCGTCGGCGAAAGCGGCTCGGGCAAGTCGACATTGCTCAATTGTATGGCCGGTCAACTGACCCCGGATGCGGGAGAAGTCGTCTTCGACACGCGCGCCGACGGCCCTCGCGACACGGTCACCATGTCCGAACCGGAACGCCGGATGCTGTCGCGCACTGACTGGGCCTTTGTTCACCAGCATGCGCGCGACGGCTTGCGCATGGGCGTCTCGGCGGGCGGCAATGTCGGCGAGCGCCTCATGGCTGTTGGCGAACGCCATTATGGCGATATCCGCGCAAAGGCCACCGACTGGCTGAGCCGGGTCGAGATCGACACAGCGCGGGTCGACGATCGCCCCACAACCTTTTCGGGCGGCATGCAGCAGCGGCTGCAAATCGCACGCAATCTGGTGACCGGCCCGCGTCTGGTTTACATGGATGAACCGACGGGCGGCCTCGACGTGTCGGTGCAAGCGCGTCTTTTGGACCTCCTACGCGGCCTTGTCCGCGACATGGGACTGTCGGCAATCATCGTGACCCACGACCTTGCCGTCGTGCGGCTTCTGGCGGACCGGTTGATGGTCATGAAATCAGGCTATGTGGTCGAAGCGGGTCTGACCGATCAGGTGCTGGACGATCCGCAGCACCCCTACAGCCAACTCCTTGTCAGTTCCGTTTTGCAGGTGTGAGCGATGATTGAGCTTAGAGACGTGTCAAAGACCTTCACTCTCCACAATCAGGGCAGTGCCGTGATCGAGGTGCTTTCGGATGTATCGCTCAGCGTGGCCCCGGGCGAATGCGTGGCGCTGACCGGAGCGTCTGGAGCGGGCAAGTCGACGCTGATGCGCATGATCTATGGCAACTATCTGAGCCAGTCCGGAAACATCCGTATTGGAAACGTAGACCTTGTGCAGGCCGAACCACGCGAGGTCATCGCTTTGCGTCGCGAGGTGCTGGGGTATGTCAGCCAGTTTCTGCGCGTCGTACCGCGCGTGGCGACGATTGACGTTGTCGCCGAACCGCTCCGGGCGTTGGGTGTCTCGGCTGAGGCGGCTGAAAGTCGTGCCAAAGAATTGCTGACCGAACTCAACATTCCAGAAGGCCTCTGGTCGCTCTCGCCCACCACGTTTTCAGGGGGTGAACAGCAGCGGGTGAACATCGCCCGCGGCTTTGCCCACACTTACCCTGCAATGCTGCTGGACGAACCCACTGCCAGTCTGGATGTCGCTAACCGCGAGGTTGTGCTCACCCTTATCGAGGCAGCCAAGGCACGTGGAACCGCGATCATCGGCATTTTTCACGACGAGGCGGCGCGCGCGCGGGTGTGCGACCGCGAGATCGACGTGAGCCAGTTCAGACCGGGCGTGGCGGCGTGACCGGCGGGCGCCTTATCGCTGTCGTTGGTCCGTCCGGCGTCGGCAAAGACAGCGTGATGGCCGGCATCTATGACGCCCTTCCCGACACATATCTCGTGCGTCGTGTCATCACCCGTGCGCCGGAACTTGGCGGCGAAGACTATGATGCCGTTTCAGTGGCCGAGTTCAAAGCGATGGTGCAAGACGATGCCTTTGCCGTTCACTGGGGCGCGCATGGGCTGTTTTATGGCATTCCCGTTTCCGTGCATGAAAGACTGAACAGCGGCGTGGATTGTCTTGTGAATTTTTCGCGCATGGCTTTGACGGACGGCGCCGCAATCTTCCCGCGCTTTCTTGTGTTAAACGTTACCGCAAAGCCCGAAACGCTGGCACTTCGTCTGGCCGCAAGGGGCCGCGAGAATCAAGACGAGATCGCGCGACGTTTGGCGCAGGCGGAGAAACCTTTGCCGGAACGTCTTGACGTTCTCCATCTCTCAAACGACGGCAAACTCTCAGATACCATCGCACGCGCCAGAGCTCTCCTCGCTCCAGCGAGGGTGTTGTGATGCCCCACCGCCTCGAACGCCAGTCCCGAGGTTGTAGCTGGAACATCTCTGTTACGGACCCCCAATATCAAAGCGAGCCTGAAGCATGAACTCCGCTTTCCCTGTATCCTCATTGACCAAGTCTGCGGACATCGACGTGTCTGGCGATCTCTGTCTGGCAAATAGTCAACTTGTGCTGGCCGACCGGGTGATGATCGGGGCTGTTACCATCGAAAAGGGCGAGATCACCGAGATCACCGAAGGTGACCATGTGCCTTTGGGTGCTGTCGATTGTGCGGGCGATCTGGTGATTCCAGGTCTCGTGGAATTGCACACCGACAATGTCGAGCGTCACATCGAACCGCGCCCCGAAGTCGACTGGCCGCATCTGCCCGCCTTGATCGCGCATGACGCCGAGCTTGCATCGACAGGGATCACGACGGTTTTCGATGCCATGCGCGTGGGTTCGATCCACAGTGGAAAGGGGCGCTATATCGACTATGCCCGCAAACTGGCCGACGAATTGTTGGCCGCGCGGGCCGAGGGTTACTTCAAGATCAGCCACTTCCTGCACTTGCGCGCTGAGATTTGTTCCGAGACGCTGCTTGAAGAACTGGCAAGTTTCGGACCCGAAGATCGCGTCGGCATTGTCAGCCTCATGGATCACACCCCGGGCCAGCGGCAGTTTCGCGATCTGACGGCATTGAAAACCTATGTCACAAAGAAACGAGGCATGACGGAACAGGAGTTCAAGGAACACGTTGAAAACCTTCTGGGCCTGCAAGAAAGGTTTGGCGGAATCCACGAGCGCGGCGCGGTGGCAGAGGCGGGCCGCCTTGGCGCGGTGCTTGCCAGCCATGACGATACCACGGCGGAACAGGTCGCGGTCTCGGCCGCGAACGGAGCGGGCTTTGCGGAGTTCCCCACAACCCTTGAGGCTGCCGAAGCATGCCGCGCCAGAGGCATCGACGTGATGATGGGTGCCCCCAACCTGATCCGCGGCGGATCGCATTCCGGCAATGTAGCCGCGGAAGACCTTGCCAAAGCCGGTCTTCTGGACATCATTTCATCGGATTATGTGCCGTCGGCGCTTTTGCTGGCCGCCTTCCGCCTCGGCGATCTCTGGAACGATCTGCCGCGCGCGGTTGCCACAGTCACAAGCAGCCCGGCGAAGGCCGCACATCTCGATGATCGGGGCGCGCTGCAGGTCGGCCTCCGTGGCGATGTCCTGCGTGTGCGCAAGATGGGTCAAACACCTTTGCTGCGCGGCGTCTGGAGCCAGGGCAAAAAGGTCGGATGAAGGGTCCAGATTTGGAAGCAAGCACGACTGTGCTGCCTCGTATCGCAGTGAAACCACTAGCGTAGAGTCCCCGCATCTCCCCGGCGTCACTATATCGGTCTTTGCACCTCGAACGATACTGCCGGATATGGACAGTGGCAACAAAGTTGGCACGATACATTCTGAGGACTGAAGCCGCGGCTACCAAATTGAAACACGAAACCGGAATCTCCGAAAAACAAGTGAAACAAAGCACGTCTAGGAACTGATCCTGTCAAACTTAGGAGATACGAGATGAAACATGCTTTCGCCCAAATGAACGTAATAGGTCCTTTTTCAGTCTGGCCCCGCCGGCCAAAGGAAAACCGCGCTCAGTCGACGATGAGATAGGATCGCATATTGCTCATCGGAATGCATGGTCACCTTTCAGTCGGTACATGTATCGGCAAATCAAGCACAAACCGTGCGCCGACGCTGGGCTGTTGGTCCAGATGGATGCTGCCGCCGTGAGAAACCACAATGCGGTTGCACAAGGCAAGTCCAACGCCGGTGCCTTTGCCGGCGGCCTTTGTCGTAAACAGAGGGTCAAAGACCTTGTCGGCGAGATCGGCCGGCACACCAGGGCCATCGTCTTCGACAACAATCCGCACCAGGTTCGGCTGATCGGCCATTTTGGCCGACAAGGTCACCCGGCTTCCGATGCCTGAGTCGACGATGGCTTGCGACGCGTTCACAATCAAGTTCGTCAGCACTTGGACGATCTGCGTTTCATCGACCCAAAGGTCAGGAAGCGTGGCAGGCACTTCGGACATCAGATCAACCTTGGCGCCTTGCTCACCCGCCAGAAAACTGTCGACAGCTGTATCCGCGAGGAACGAGACCGGCACGGCGGTGAGCTCCAACGGCTTTTCACGCGCCATGGCGAGGAAGCTCCGGACGATGCGCACACATCTCTCGGCAGCATCGGCAACCTTGTTGACGCGCCCCGAAATCGACGGCCCCATGTCTTCTTCCTGCAAGATCAGCATGTTGCCGACAACGATCGACAAGGGATTGTTCAACTCATGGGCAACGCCCGCCAGAAGCTCGCCCAGCGCCGACATCTTTTCGGTTCTGAAGACAAGGTCCCGCTGTCGCGCCAGTTCTGACTGAAGGGCAATCTCATCGCTTAAGTTCAGGATGCTGTAGACCGCAACGTCTTCCCCGCGATAGTCGATCAAACGCGCCGAGATAGCAGCCGGGAACTCGGAGCCGTCGCCTTTCCGGCCAGTGATACGCATGTCGTCAACGCGGGCATCCGGCAAAAGAGCCGTGACGAAATCCGCGCGTTCTTCGCGACGCGCAAAATGATCGTAGCTGTTCATGCCCTTGCCAAGAAGGTCAGTCGCGGACGGCGAACGATAGAGAATCTGACCATCCCCAATCCGCGCCATGGTCAGGCTGGTAGGGCAGGCTTCCAGCACTTTGGCCATGACCTGTTCGATCTCGCGCTCCCCCTCGGCGCTCGGGTCGACAATTGCCACCCGCATCGCGAACCCCCCGTCCGACAGCGCTGTAAGAGTGATTTGTCCATGCCCACCGTCAGTGAACTCGGTCTGCAGGGGCGGAACCTCGTCGGGGGACAGCAACAAAAGCTCTCCGAGGCGGTGCAACTCTGAGCATGTCTCCGAAGACAAGGTGCTTTTGCGCTCGGCCTCAGCCAGAAAAAGGTTCCACGGCGTGCCCGGGCGAATGAACTGCGGGATCGCAGAGCACATCTTTACGAAGCCCGCGTTTGCGCCAGCTAAGCGGTCTTCGCCATCGAATATGGCGGTCGGTTCAGGGAACAGAGCCAACAGTTCAGTCAGGTTCACGGGGACCCCGCTCATGCGAGGCTCGCGCTATCGCTCCCGCCATCGGATACGGCAAAGGCATGCGTTACCATTGGAGCGGTTCTCTGATCCTCGTCGATTGCAGCAAGCGCAAATCGTGAGTCGAGCAAATCAGCAATAGATCCATCCGCCGCAATACCCATAGGGATTGCGGCCAGGCGAACGGTGTCAGCAGCTGCCACCGCAGGACCGAAAACATCATAGATGTATTTCTGAACACCAACGACCGATCCGATCACACTGCCCGTTGCAAGACCAATCCGCGCCTTCCAGGCAATGGGATGCGTCTCGTTCCGGCGCTCGAGATATCGCAGAAAGCGCACGGCCGAGTTGGCAATGGAACCCGCATGATCCCGCACCGGGTCGGGCACGCCGGACACGGCAAAATAGCTATCACCCGTTGTCCGAACACGCTCACATCCGAACTGTTCTCCGATCCGGTCAAAAGCAGTGTAGATATCGTTCAATTCACTGACGATGACCGCAGGCTCATGGGCGCTCAGGATCGTTTCAAACTCGGCAAAATCGAGAGTCAGCACAGAGACACTCTCAAACACCCGGGGCGCGACGACGCCGAAAGATTTGTATTCTTCATAGGCTGTTCGGGGCATCATATTGAGCAGCAGTTTCTCGACCTGCTCCTTCTCGCGTTTGATCTCATGCGTGTTGCGCTCAACCATCATCGAGTAGGAATCGATCATGGATTCCAATTCCTTGATCCGTGTGATGTTCTGGCAAACCAGAATGATGACGTCCTGATCGGCCTCCAACGCGCGGTTCACTTCGACTGCAACCGTCATAGTGCGACGCCGTAGTTTGAACGACGCTTCGGCTGTGTACTTCCCACCCGCCGCAAGCTGATCAAGCGCTTCACCTATCTCAAGCGATGGCAGAATGTCCGAGATCCGTGCGTTCTCTTCTGGTGTTCCGAACCATTCGGAAAAGGTGTCGTTCGCAAACTGAACCGACAGCGACTTCACCTCGATCAAAGCGACACCGACGCCAATGGCGCGCAACAACTGCTCGTTGATTGCTTCGATTGACATTTCAGCCCTCGGTCAGCAAGGAACGGCGCCGCTCAAACGCATCGAGAACAGTCGAGATGTCATTCGACTCAACGTCAAACTCGGACAGCGTTTCGTCGATCAACTCCTTCAACTTATCAAAATGCGAGTCATTGATGGTCATATGCCTGTGTGCGTTTTCGATATGCGTATCCGAGAACGAGGCGGGCCCGCCCATCAGCGACGACACAAACTTGGTCTGATGATCAATGAGTCGTGGCATATCGACGTCGTCGAAGAATGGTCCTACATCATCATCGTCCAACAGTTTGTCGTACAAAGTCATGACAATCCGACTTACGGTCGAGAACCCGCCGTACTTTTCATAAAGTGACTTTTCCAAAACCGGCCCCTCAGCTACTTAGGCGAATTTTGCCGCTCAAACTCGAACGGCACAAGAAAAACGTAGTTAGGGCTCATGCAGCCAAAGAAACTGGTGCGTCGACCGCCATCGTCGCCTGTTCTGCCTTCATGATCAGGTTCAGGCGCAAGTGAAGCTCCTTGAGTTCGCGCATCGTCCAATCCATCCCCGCTATCCGGTTGGTGATGTCGAAAAACTCCGAAGAATACGCATTGCGCGTGGCTTCGTAATCGTAAAGCGACCGACCGTTCAGGATCGCTGACGCCAAAAGGTCGGCGTCGCGAAACGCATCGGTGATACCGTGCGCTGTGAGCGGGTCTTTGAAGTATCCTGCGTCGCCCACCAAAGCCCAACCTGCCCCAGCCGCTTCGCGCATGAACCCAGGCTCCCCACCGTAAACCAGTGGTCGCGTTACGACACGCACCGAAGACAGCTGCTGAGCAAATGCAGAGTTCGTTTCTGCCACCAACTGGCGTAGCGCGGCTTCGGCGCCGAGATTGCGCAGCATCGGCCGAAGCCGCTCCCCCTTTGCTGAGGCAAAGACACAATGCGCACCATTGTGGGTCGGAATCGCGCCGGCCGCTAACCCGGGTTGGTAGAACCATTGATAGCCAGTGTCTGGCAGACCCTTCACGTAAGCATAAACGCACTGTGTTGCATGCTCTGCCGTCTGGAGAACACACGCACCCACACGACGGGCCACCGTGGACCGCCGCCCGTCGGCCCCGATCACAAGTGGGGCGCAGGCCTCCATGCGGCGCCCTGGGCCATCGAAAACCACCCCAGTGATTTCGCCATGTACTCCACGGGTCACATCCACGAACGAGGTGCCGTACTCGATATGGGCACCCGCTTCGATCGCAGCTTCGGCCAAAATACGGTCCAGGACATAGCGGCGCGGTGCAATCAGGGACCGGGTGCCGTGGGCGGGACGTATGTCGACAGCAACAGTTTCCTCGCCGTAAGAAAAGACGGTGCGTGTGACTTCAGGTACGCCAGTGGCCAACAGCCGATCAAGCAACCCCCAACGCTCCAACTGGATGACCGCACCCCGCATCAGGGCGTGGGTCGACATCGTATCAGTGCCGGGCTTGCTGCGATCTAGCAACAAAACCCTTTTGCCTCCACGGGCAAGTTGCAACGCTGTGGCGGCCCCGGCGCAACGCGCGCCAATGACAATGACGTCGTAATCCATGGCAAGCCTCCTTCAGGCAGCAGCACGGGGCCTATGCCCGAGCTGTGCGCAAATATGATGGGTAAGATCGCGCGCATCGGCGCCGACCCCGTCGATGAAAGTTGAGTTGCGGCGGCGCATGAACGGCAAACCGATGGCATAGAGCCCAGGCATGTCGCAGACGCCGCCATTGTGTTTCAGTTCGCCCCGCGCTGTCAGGACATCGCCTTGCAGCCAGCTATAGTTTCGTTTGAAACCCGTCGCCCAGACCACGGTCTGAATACCCACGTCACGAAGGTTCAAGGACAGCGGATCGACGGGCAGCGAAAGCTGACGGTTCGGCGCGACTTGGTGCGGAACATGCATTGCTGAAGATGCGATAAAGTCATCAATTCGGGTCAAAAGGCGGTTGCGTCGTGCCTGACCACGAGCGACCTCGTCAGCCAACGATCCGGACAAGCCGACGGATCCATCTTGCGCTCCGGTAGCACGCCCGACCAGTCGGACACCGAGGGCATGCAACCGGTCGAAACCAATATTGCGGGGTGGAGCGCTCCCAACCAATTGTAATGAAGGTTGCGACATGGCGCGCGCCGCGGGAACCTTCGGGTCACGCGCTTCGCTCAAAATGCCAGAAGCGTTCATCCAATACATAATGTCTTGCCCGCGATACGTTCGTGGCAGTGGCATATGCGCCCCAGTGGACAAAGTGACTTCGTGACCGGCGTGGAACAGTTCTTCTGCAAGCTGGACACCTGTCGCCGAGCCACCCACAATCAGGACACCGCCCGGCGCAATGTCGCCCGCATGGTTGTACGTCTCCGTTGTGATTTGCGCGATCCGGGGGCAAAGGTGCTTTGCCCAGCCTGGCAGGTTTGGGCGCTCGCACGCCCCAGTTGCAATTACAACTGTCCGAGCGCGCATGACACACGTGTTCGTCGTCACCTGAAAACCGAAAGCATCACGACGCACAGTATTGACCGTCGTGAATTCGCGTACAGGTGCATCAAATGCCCTGGCGTAACGACCCAGGAACCCAACGAGCTCATCCTTGACCATGAATCCGGCAGGATCATCACCCTCATAGGCATAACCCGGCAGACGCGTCATCCAGTTAGGCGTCAGCAAACGCAGGGATGCCCAACGCTCGGCCCGCCAACGATTGGCAATCGCGCCCTTCTCAAGAACAACATGTTCAACCCCGGCCGCAGACAGGCAATAGCTGATCGCCAACCCGGCCTGTCCGGCTCCGATGACAACGACATCAACGTGTTCCACCACCGTTCTCGTCCTTTGTCTGGTTTCAGCCCGAGGTCGGGTGAACGATGAAATTTTCAAGGTCGCGGCGGGGAACTGCGACGACGCCGGATACAGAAGCGCCAGTGCGGCGTGCTGTTGTGGTTGCCATGTCTTCAGCCGCGGTACGGTTTGACTTGGTAAAACGTGCCATTTGGTCGGTCCTTTTCGGTCTAATTAATCCATGCGCGGCCAGGCGGCGTCACGGATGGAAGTGAGAATGCATATGCCGTCTGGCGCACACGGTGGGAGATGAAAGACGGGTCAGAACCCGCGTTTGGTAGCTTAGTCCAATGGGGTGAAGGCCAGCCTCCACCCGATTGAGATCAGGCGGCGAGGTCGACGGCCACTTTGGTGCCTTGTGTCAGCATGTCATAGACGGCCGAGCGAGCGATGGATTGCTGCACGACTTTGGTGAGCGTTTCGGAATCGGCATCGCCTTGGATTTCGACTGTTGCGCGGACGTTTTGGAAACCATTCCGCACTGATTTATCGAGGCCCAGAAGACCTTGCAGATCGACGCTGCCTTCAACTTTGACGTTCACAGCGGTCAGTTTGATCTGACGTGCAGATGCGATGTTGCCGATGCCGGCAGTGAGGCACGCCGCCAGAGCAGACAACAGGTACTCCATCGGGTTCGGCGCATTGTCGCCGCCGCACAGAACGGCTGGGTGGTCGGCTTCGACGGTAAAGTCATCAGCGCGGGCGTGTTCCTGGCCAGCGCCGAAATAGCCGTTGATCGTTGCGCGACTATGCGTGCCAGTCACCCATGAGCTATCGGCGCGGAACTGGAACTGTGCGGCAATCGGCTGTTCGCCAACGGCAGCAATGGTGCCAAGAAGCGTCGGCACATCAACGCCGTTGATCGCAACTTTGGCAGGCTTTTCGAGAGTGTCATTGGTCATATCTGTAATCCTTACGTGTTCGTTTTCAGGTTCGGTTTCGTGTCTTTCGGTCAGGGCGTTTGGGAAAGTTCAATGAACGCCTGCGCCTCGCTACAAACGGAGATTTAGAGGCCGTTGGTTTCAGTTTGCGGTCAGCGGAGCGTGCATTTGGTATCGATTGTTTCAGTTGATCGTCATTTGCGTAAATTTCTGAAGTAAAACAAAAAAGACCCGCCAGAACGGCGGGTCTCAGGTCATCCCCGGGCGGCAGCGGGTCAGCTACGTACCGCCTTCCAACAGCGCTCGATCTTGGCGCCGAGCGTCTGGATTGCGGCCTCATCTGTCCCGTCTTCGATAATCGATACACGAAGCATATTGTGGCCTTGCCAGCGCGTCTTCCTAAAGAAGTGCGCGCCATCTGCGTTGAGCGCTTGCTCCATCTGCGTGGCCAGATCGTCTCCATCCTGGCACCCATCGTTGAAGGTGAGGACGAGCTGATTGAGCGACACCTCATTCACCACAGTAATGCCGTCAACCCTGACTAATCTGTCGGCAAGCGCTTGCGCAGCACTGCAATGGCCTCGGATCAACTGAGCAACGCCATCCCGTCCAAGTGACTTCAGAATGGCCCAAACCGCGAAGCCGCGCGCACGCCGCGAAAGCTCAGGACCGAAATGCGTGGGGTTGCGCCCATCGCCTTCGGCCTCACTAAGGTAACTGGCCGAGATATCCATCGCGCGCCGATGTGCATCAGGGTCACGCACAATGGCGAAACCCGAGTCGTAGGGAACCTGCAGCCATTTGTGACCATCAGTCGACCAGCTATCCGCACGGTCCAAACCGTGTGTGCGCTCTTTCAACTCCGGCACGACACGCGCCCAAAGCCCAAAGGCACAGTCCACGTGCAGCCAGGCACTTTGTGACGCTGCGAGATCGGCAATTTCGCTAAAATCATCAAACGCGCCCGAGTTGATATGACCGGCCGTCGCCACGATGATTTTGGGGCCACTGACGCGCTGCATCACATCGCTTAATGCACTCGGGCACATCCGGCCCTGATCGTCACAAGACACTTTTACGATTTGCCGCGACCCAAACCCAAGATACCGCAAGGCAGCAAGGTTCGAGATATGTGTGTCCTCGCTGATGAAGACTGTTACTTTAGGACAGCCGTGCAAACCGTCCGCGTCAAAGTCGTGCCCTACCCGCGCGAGAACCTCGCCGCGTGCGGCGGCCAGGCACACAAACCCCGCCATTGTCGCGCCGGTGACAAACCCGATACTGGCCTCACGCGGCAAGTCCAGAATATCGAGCAGCCAATTGGCGGCGACCTCTTCCGCTGTCGCGGCGGCCGGCGAACACTGGTAGATGCCCGCATTCTGCCCCCACACGCTGGTCAGCCAGTCGGCGGCGACGCCGACTGGGCTGGACCCACCCATTACCCATGCGTGAAACCCGGGTCGTGTATTTCCAACAAGACCTGGCTCGGCTGCCTCGATCAGATCCATGATGACCGCACTGTCGTCCATTCCTCTCTCGGGAACCGGTCCACCAAAACTTGCGCGCAGTTCATCCGCACTTGCTGTGGCATCGAGAGGTCTGACTTGGTCCCGCCAGGTCAAACCATACTCGGACGCCTGCGCCATGGCCCGCGACACAGACAGTTTGATGACCTCCGGTTTCATCGCGGATGCAACCATGCTGGCAAATAGCTGTAAGCATTCTCAGCGGCTGCGGACATTTCGATCTGCTGGGCTTGCAACAAGTCTTCAAGAGCGCCCGAGTTGTACGCATCGAATGTTTCGGTTGCACCGCCAATAAGCTGGCCACCTACAAAGACCTGTGGGATCGTGTGAGTGCCGCAGATCTCCAAAAGGGCCGAGCGCAGGCGCGCACCGTGATTGCCGCGCTGGTACTCCACAGAATCGAGCTCGATGGCGGTGTACGGAATGCCCGCCTCTTCGAACATCTTGCGGACCGACCAGCAGAACTCGCACCACTCCAGAACATACATCAAAACAGGCGTGGCATTGGCGGTGTCGCGCACCTCGGCCAGCGCCTCGGCATCCGCTGCTGGAAAGGATGGTGCCCCACCAGCTGCTGCCACATCAAAGCGGATGGTGTCCGTTGACCGGCTGATCGCGTGTTCTTCGTCCGTCATCTCGACACTGACATCGTCGAAGAGCGGCGTCGACAAGTAGCGCTCGCCGGTGTCGGGCAGCATCGCGAGGATTTTGGACCCCTTCGGCGCCGTCTTCGCCACCTCAAGCGCAGCAGCGAAGGTCGCACCTGCGGACGTACCCACAAAGATACCCTCTTTTCGCGCAAGATCGCGTGCCGCCTGCATCCCGGCCGCACCGCCGACGGGTTGATACGCGTCGATGCGATTGTCTTGCAAAGCTTCCTGCACAACATGCGGAACAAAATCCGGTGTCCAACCTTGCATCGGGTGCGGGCGCCACGCGGGGTGCGCTGCAGCAGCACTACCGTCGGCGTTGTATGCCTGGTTGTGGTCGCTGTTCAGCAACATCGCGTTTTCCGGTTCAACTGCGACGATCTTTGTCTTTGGACTGTCGGCACGCAGACGACGCGACACGCCGGTCAGCGTGCCGCCGGTACCAAAACCGGTCACGAAGTAATCCAGACCGTTCGCGCCAAAGTCGTCGACAATCTCAGCCGCTGTCGTGTTCGCGTGAACATCCGGGTTGGCCGGGTTTTCGAATTGCCGCGCCAAGAACCAGCCGTGGGTTTCGGCCAATTCGCGCGCCTTCTTCACCATGCCGGTGCCCTTTTCAGATGCAGGCGTCAGCACAACCTTTGCGCCGAGAAAACGCATCAGTTTGCGCCGTTCAACGCTAAAACTTTCAGCCATTGTTACGACCAACGGATAGCCTTTCTGGGCACAGACCATGGCAAGACCGATGCCGGTATTGCCGGATGTCGCTTCAACCACGGTTTGGCCGGGTTTCAACGAACCGTCACGCTCGGCGGTTTCGATGATCGAGAGAGCAAGGCGATCCTTAACCGAACCGCCAGGGTTGGCTGCTTCGAGCTTTACGAAAAGCTCGACACCCTCAGGTGCGATGTTGTTGATGCGAATGACTGGCGTGTTCCCGATCGTCTCGAGGATGGAGTTTTTGATTGTCATGGATGGACGTCCCTCAAAAATGAGCGCGCGTCGAAGTAGCGCTGAAAGTTCGTGCCTTGTTGGCGCGTCCGCCAGCGGTCACCCGCGGCGGACGGCCTTGGTGCAAGGCGGTGTCGGTTATCAAAGTTGGTCATGGCAAATCTTAGGGAGCTTACTCCCTAGTAACCAGTTGTCTTGGTGCGTGTGCCACGCTCGGGCATGCCAATGTCACGCAAAAGGTGGTCGCTCAGATGCCTCAAAGCTTTTCGATTTGCCGCTTCATCGAGGGTGTGGCGGAATGCTGTGATCATACGGTTCATGGTCTGGTCCTTTTCATCTGTTGTTGAGCGCTTGGCGCTGTGTTGGTGAAAGGCTTTTGACCGGCCTATGTTGCAGTCCAACGTCCGAAGCAGGGCTTTCAGGTTTCAAATGCTGCATGGGCAGGAACGCGCGGAGACAGAGAAAAGTTTATGCTTTTCAGGGATTTGAGTCGGTACTGCCGGCTAATCTCCGAAAACGCGCTGTTACAATTGAAACAGAACGCCCGTTGTCAGAAAAAGGATTGAAACATGGAGTGCCTAAATTCAATGCCATGGCGACCACAGGTTCTAATTCCACCCGTGATATCTCCGGCCTTCTCTCGGACATGTTTGAGGCACTTTCCGAAGGCATTGCGATCTATGACGAGGATGCCTGTCTCATCACCTGCAACCAGCGCTATAAAGATATGTTCGCCCCGATCGCCGACATGATCGAACCAGGCGTCTCTTGGCGGATACTCAATCTCGAATGCATCCGGCGCGGCGTGTTTGCCCCACGCGATATGACCGAAGCCGAGAACATAGAAGAGGCTGAGCGCGATCTGGCTGCGCTGGCCAAAGGCAAAGTGAACCACCATTCGGACGGTCGCGTTTATGAAGTCTCGTACAACAGCACGACAGGCGGCGGTTTCGTTGTAACCCGCACCGACGTGACCGAGCGGCGCATAGCCGAGGCACAACTTCGCGAACGGGAAGAACTTCTGTCAACCATCCTTGATACCAACCCCACCCCCGTGATCATGGCGCGTTTGTCAGACAGCAAGATTGTCTATCGCTCGGCGGCGGCACGCGAAGTCTACGGCATCGCCGAGTATGCCGTTTCGTATTTCGCAGAACCCGACATGCGGGCAAAATACGTAGCGGACATGGAGCGGGACGGCTTCGTGCGCGACCGATTGGTGCCGTCGGTTACACCCGACGGTCGAAATTTCATGGCATCGCTCTCCGGCGGAATGACCGAGTACAATGGCGAGACCTGCGTGGTGTCGTCCATCATCGACGTCACCGAAAACCTAGAACAAGAAGCGTTGATCCGCCTCGTGGTTGAAGCCTGCCCGGCCCCTATATTGATGATCCGCGCCGAAACCGGTGAAGTTCTGTTCCGAAGCGCGCAAGCAACAGAACTCTACGGAGAAAAGATCAACGCAGGCGATTTCTACGCGAATGCAAGCGCTCGTGATGGTTTCCTGGGAGAGTTGCGACGCCATCAAGAAGTCACCGAGTATCGCGAGAAGTTCCTGAACGCGAAGGGCGTGCCGTTCTGGTGTGCTGTTTCCGCGCGCCTCATTCAATGGAACGGCGAAGATGTGATCGTCTCGCACTCACGCGATCTGACCGGTCAGTTGGCCATTGAAGAGCAATTGTCCCGTCAACGCGAGCAAGTCTTCCAAAGCGAGAAAATGTCAGCGCTCGGCAGCTTGCTGGCTGGGGTCGCGCATGAGTTGAACAATCCTCTGTCTGTGGTGGTCGGGCACGCAACGATGCTGGCAGATGAAAGCGATGATCCTGAAGTGCTGCGGCAAGCCCAAAAGATAAGTCAGGCTGCCGACAGATGCGCGAAAATCGTTCGCACCTTCCTGACAATGGCTCGGCAGGATCCGGTCCGGATGGAACCGGTCGATATTGGCGAGCTGGTGCGAACTGCCGTGGAAGTTGCCCGTTACGGCAACCCCGGTCGCGCTGTCCGGATTGAGACCGATCTTCAGAAAGATTTGCCGCCGGTTTCCGCGGATATCGACCAGATCACCCAAGCCGTCGTAAACCTGATTATCAATGCCGAACAGGCCATAGAAGACGCTGGAGTCGGCAATCGCATTCGTGTCTCGGCTCGTCTCGAACGGTCTGCAACCACTCTTTCGATTGCGGTCGAAGACAACGGACCAGGCATCCCATCGGACATTCGCGCGCGTGTGTTTGATCCGTTCTTCACCACCAAAGGCGTGGGACAAGGCACCGGCATCGGGCTAGCTGTGTGTCATCGTGTTGTGGCAGCACATAAGGGAAAAATCGAAATTGATGACATTGCGCCAACAGGCACGCGGTTTCGAATTTCCCTTCCGGTCGGAAAGTTCAGCGGACCCGTTGAGACTGTCGAGACTGCGGCGGGAAGTGATGAAGGCACCGTCCGTGTCCTTGTCATCGACGATGAAATCGACGTGGCCGATCTCAATGTCGAGGTTCTGGAACGTGGTGGCTACAAGGCTGATGCCGTTTATGAAGCCGAACACGCGCTGGATACACTGCGCGCCAGACGCTACGACGTTGTTCTCAGCGATCTCAACATGCCGAATGTCGACGGTCGCAGTGTGTTCGAGGCAATCTCCCGTGAATTCCCCGAGCTTGTGTCTCGCACGGGATTTGTGACCGGCGATACGATGGGCAAAACCTCGCAAGTCTTTCTCAAGGAAAGCGGTCGCCCCTATCTTGAAAAGCCCGTATCACCAAAAGAGTTGCGCGCCTTTGTGGCAGAGCTCAACATGGAAGGGTCCAAGGCATGACCGGTAACGACCAGCCCACACTCCTTGTTTGCGATGACGAAACGGACCTGCGCGAGATGCTGCAAGAGTATCTGCAAAAGCGCGGGTATCACGTGCGTTTGGCAGGCAACGCCGAAGAATTGCGATCCGAAATTGAAGACGTAGCGCCCGATCTTGTGATCCTCGATATCAACATGCCAGGCGAAGACGGTTTGACAGCCCTGCGCCGCCTAAGAACCGAGAATGACATCCCCGTGGTGATGTTGACGGCGGCAGGTGAGACCATCGACAAAATCGTCGGGTTAGAGATGGGCGCGGATGACTACCTCGGCAAACCTGTTGACCTGAGAGAACTCGAAGCGCGGATCAAAGCAGTTCTGAGACGGCGCAGCGCGCCGGTCGAGACCGCCGCACACGCTTCCAATGCTGGCAAAGTTGTACAATTCGGCTTGTTTACGCTTGACTTGGAGGCGGCGAATCTTACCGACGCCGACGGTGTGGACGTCCCACTGACCGCAATGGAGTTTCGCCTGCTCAAGCTTTTCGCGGAAAATCAGTCGCGCGTCCTGAACCGCGACCAGATACTTGAACAAGCACATGACAGATCGTGGGATCCTTACGATCGCAGCATAGATATCCGCATCTCGCGCTTGCGTCGCAAAATCGAAAGCAACCCGCAGAAACCGACGATCATTCGCACGGTGCGCGGTATTGGCTATGTGTTCGACCCAACCAGCTAGCTCTTGCGAAGGCGTTGTACGAAGAAACACACCAGCGGCAGCACAAGCGTAATGGTGCAGGCAACAATCAAGAGTGTAGCGTTGTCGTGGGTCGCCATGCCGGCTCCGAGCGCTGCGAAGGCAAAGCTCGCAGGCATAACGCCAAGCGTCGTTGAAATGACGAAGTTCCGAAAGGTAATCGTCGTCAGCCCAGCGACATAGCTCACCGCATCAAAGGATATGAATGGGATCAACCGCGAAACCAGAACGGCAACCGCCAGTGTGTTCTGCGTCCGCGCGCGCGTGATCCATTTCGCAAGGGGGAAGCTGCTGTTGGCAAGCGGCCGGTACCCGAGCCAACGCGACAGACTGAAGGCAATGGTTGCTCCAAGAACTGCGCCAATCGCAGTGTATACGCCACCTTCGAACGTGCCCAAGTAAGCGCCCGCAGCCATCGCAATCGGCCCACTGGGAATGGGCGAGACAACGACCGCAAGCGCGAGCAAGACGACGACCGCAACGGGCCCGGCGATTTCGATTAATCCGGATAGGTTCTCTGGCTCGGCAAGCCAAATAAACATCTCCAAGCTGCCCGTCCCAATGACAAGCAGCCCAATCAAACCCAAGGCGATCGCTGCCACAACGGCTTTGCCACGGCTCCTGAAAAAGAAGGGGAGGCTTGGCAGTGCATTCGAGATGTCGTTCATGATCGGTCTCCGCTGATACAAGTCTGTCGCCATCCATCAATGACGGCGTTTGCGAGTTGCAGAGGGACCTATGGGCGCGATGTTTCAAAAGAACGTCGCTCAGCCGGTTCGCCTGTTTCAATTGTTTCGTACCAACGCGGCGCATCCGCCAATCAACACGGCTTGTAAGGCTGAAAACACTAGGCAGGAAGTAGGCAGCGGTGCTGGCAGACGAATGCGAACCCGTCTCTGGTGGGACAGTGATGCTGTCCCTTATGCGGCGCAAAGACCGCGCCATTCGGTAAGAGCAGCAATGCGTTTCAGCTTGAAGATATCTCGGCTTGAAAGAAGTCTTTCCTGATTGAAGTGGATGTAAACTGAGGCGTGGACGGACGCGAATTTCTCCAGATATCGCATCTGCATGAACCGAAGCATGGCGCGCTCTCTTCGTCGGAAGGGAAGCTGCGAATTCTCGACTCGATTGCTCATCTAGGACCTCTGCTTTGCTTTTGCAAAGCGTTCAACTCGCGGGGCGCAGTGCCATACGATTTGAGTTTGTCAGTCACCATCTCGTCCGTAGAACCATGCTTTCTCATTGATTTTCGTAAGGTTTTCAACGCTGCTTTGCGATCCCGGCGCTTTGTGACGTAGCTCTCAAGCACTTCACCTTCGTGATCAACAACGCCACAAGTAGCTCGTCTCGCCACTGATTTTCGCGAAGACCTCGTCCAAATGCCACGTCCATTTGCTTGATCTCATCCCTCGAATTCGACACTTCTTAGTCTCATTGGCAAACATCGGGCCAAAGCGGTTCCACCAAAACCGATGCGAGTTAAACTTGAGCAGCATCGTTCACTGGCCTGCTCGTGCCCCGCAAGGCGCGGATTAGCGGGGTGGCCACTTCAGGTCTTCGCGGTGAAATAGAAGGCGGCCTGATCGGCAGTTCCGAGGCGGTTGGTTAGGGTTGCGATCCGACGGGAACGAACCCACCCGAATACGCCTTGCGTTCCGAGTGATGCGATTGGCTGGCCTGTATGCGGGCGCATGCCCGCCAGGGTCGCCTCGCTCCCGGTAACCATGAAGCTTGTCGCATCAAAGGCCACGTCTCTGGTTTCAAGCCCCACCCTGTCCGCAAGCGCTTTCATGCCCGCCGGCGAATAGAGATGCATATGGCGTGGCGCGTCGAGCTGCACCCAGTAGCCTCCGTATTTTCGCCATCCATAACTTGCACCAAGCGGGATGCGGACGATCAGGACGCCGTTGTGGCCAAGTTTCTCCTTTAGGGCGCGCAGGGCGGTCTCGCCTTCCGCGATATGCTCGAAGGCATGGTGGATCGTTACTAGATCGAAGGTCCCGTCGATATCCTGAACGTCACCTTTCACCAGCCGGACGGATCCTGATGTGGCGTTCGCTGGCAGGAAGGGGTCGACTCCGGTCAGATTGGTGAACCCCTGATCGGATAGTTCTTTGAGCCATTTTCCCGCCCCGCAGCCGACATCGAGAATTCGGGCGGACTTGTGCATGGGCTGACCGATCGTTTCGTTGATCAGCCTCCGAATTGCCCGATGATGCGGCCCCGGCCAAACCAGCGAAATCGCCCGTCCGAAAACGCCCCGCCCCCCAAGCTCGAACCGGTTTCGCAGGCCAATGACCCGTCGCTCGATGGATGACGGCGTTTTGCCCTCAAAGGAATAATAGCCATCGCCGTAAAGCGCGGCCTCATCACCCGGATCAAGGAGCAGGTCCAGAGTGCCGCATCGCGCGCAGACCCGATAGCGGAACGTCCGGACGACGCTGTTGTCTACCCCGGCAATGCCCATTGCATCGACGAGAACTGCGCGGTTGTGCTGGTCGTTGTGACACGCATGACACCGCCCGTCGACCGGGCCGTCGTCGATGACATAAGGAACCGCCACGAAAATATTTGACGTCACGGTTCCCAGATCCCTCGTCCTTTGCTCTCTCGAAGCCGAAATGAAAAAACTGACATTCCGCGTCCAACCTGGCCTCCTCACGTATAGGAAATTCCAGATCGCCGTTCCAAAAAATGGGAGTAGTGCCTTCTAAACACCTGGTGCGTGCCCGTCGGACCACATTTCCGTTGTGGTCGTGTTGTCGAAACGCGCCGGGGTTCTAGCTATTGTTCAGCGGCCTGTCAGCCAGACCGGTCAGGATCGCGCGCGCAGATGCCGTGTCACGGCGAAGAAGGCTTTTCAGGGACGCGGCCAGCCCGAAACCGAAAAGCGCTACCAGCCCCAATGGCGCATAGGTCTGGCTATACCGCCGCCTGGCTCGCCATAGATAATAGGACGACGACGGGCTTCGCGTCCGACCATGGGTCTTCGAGCCTGTCGACAGACCTTTTTTGTGGTAGATGATACTGTTTTCGGCCAGAGCCAGCGAGAATTGGCCTTTTGCCCGGGTGGCCCAGTCGATTTCTTCGCAATAGAGGAAATACGACTCCGACATCAAACCCACGGTCTCCAGAAAGTCCCGCGAGACGAGACAGCAGGCGCCCGAGATGTACCCCAGTTTCGCTTCAAGAGCGCGCCAGTCGAAATCATCGCTGCGCTTCTTGTCGGCGGCCAGTCGCCTGGAGAGACCAATCAACGGATAACTCGCGCATCCACCGGCTTCCTGGATGACGCTTGGATCGTCATAATAGCAGATAAGAGAGCCGCAAAGGCCAGCGCCCTCCACAGCCTCAAGACGCGATACCAGATGCGTCAGGGCGTCGGGTTCAACAACGGTATCCGCGTTCAGAACCCAAAAGAAATCGAACCCCGCCTCCAGCGCCTGGCGCAGGCCCGCATTGTTTCCAGCGGCAAAGCCCAGGTTTGAAGGGTTTTCGATAATCGTCAGGCGCGCGTTGGTTACAGACTCGGCCAAAGGCGCGGGTTTTGTCTGGAAGCCGGGTGGAATGACATACTCCGCAAAGCCCGGCCGCGCGGGAAGAATACAAAGCTCGCCCCGCACCCATTGTTGCAAGCGATCAACGGATGCATCGCTCGAGGCATTGTCACAAACAAAGATATGGAAATTCGGATAGTCCAGTCGGGCAAGGGACTCGAGGCATTCGATCGTGTCCGCCCAGGCATTCCAGTTTAGAATGATTATGGCGACAGCAGACGCCTCGGGCACGGTCTCGCCGTTGGGTGCGACGGTCATATCTTGGCCTCGGCGTTCTCGTCCTCGCAAAGGATGATGCTGGCGAACTTGCTCCAGGTCAATTCCCTGGCAGACCGACCGGCCGCTTCGCCAGCGCGTACCAGATCATCCCGGCCCAGTTGATCAATGGTTGCGGCAAGATGAGCGGCATCCCCGGTCTTGAAGAGCCACCCGGCCCCGGACGCGCGCAGGATCTCGGCAAAGCCCGGCAAGTCGGAAGCGATAACGGGTTTCTGATAGTGAAAGGCAAGCGACACGACCCCGGACCCCGAGACCGAGCGATAGGGCAACACCACTGCATCCGCCCTGTCAAACAACTCGGCCATCTCATCATCGCCCACGTATTGCGCCAGAAGCTCGACCGAGTGACCGGGCCCGAGACGATCTATCCTGGCTTGGGTCTCTTCCTGATGCTGCCAGAATTCACCGGCAATCGTCAGAGAAACATCGTCTCGCGTCAACATCGGCATCGCATCGAGCAATACATCGAGACCCTTGTAGGGTCTGACCAGGCCGAAAAAAAGAAGCTCCAGCTTTGATCGTCGCGTCAGACGTCCCGTCGCGACCGGCACGTCATCAAATGTCGGATGCGGAAAGACTTCGGCAGGCTTCTTCGGGAAACGGGTCTCGAGCTCCTTTGCCAGGGCGACGTTATGGGTCACAAAGCGGTCCGCAGCACTCAACTGCCACGAGGTCAGTCGATCCTTCAGCCTCTGTGCCTCATGGTCATAGGCGTTGTGGACGATCATGCATACCTTGCTGCTCGACGCCGATACCTTGCGTGCGATCCAGCCAAGTGCCGGTGCTACAGCGAAAGTCCATGCCGGTATCACCAGGGTCGAGGGACCCCAGAGTTGAATTTCGCGCGCTGTTCTTCGCCAGGTCAGCGGATTGGGACCGCTCAGAGTTTCAGCGACGCCGCTTGTCTGGGCCCCTTCCCCGAGGTCGCGTTCGGACCCGCCGGGATAAAGGAACGCGGGATATTGTTTGGAAAAGCTCCATCTTCTCACCTCGATATCCTCGCGCGCCTCAAGGGCACGCGCGACGGCTTCGGTGTGCTTGGCGATACCGCTGCGGATCGGTGGAAATGGTCCGATCACCGCGATTTTTTGGCGATCAGGTGCTGTTTGGGTCAGAGCACGGTTCCTTTTCCTGTCCCGCAGCATTTTGCTTGGGTGCTGCCTAGACTTATGAACCACCTCTATGTCCAAAAAGTCGCGCCATCAATCGCACAGAAACGCCGAACGGCGTTTCGCCTCAGGTTTACAGGCGGAAATTACAACAATGATGGACATTTTTTAAGTGCGAAGCCGCGAGGCGTTCCCATGATCGCAGTACGGAACTAGTGACGTTATCGCGAGTGGTAGCAACAAACGACAGGCCAGCCATGACAACGGCGCCAATGCCCCCAGACGGTACTCCGACAGAGGGTCTTGCGCATTCCGATGGTATCGGGCGCGGGTGCGTTGCCCCTTTGTATGGATCGCCGGTGCGCGGACGCCGCGGCGCAAGCCCCGTATGCTGATCCCGAGACTGCCCGACACTGCCCGCACGAAGATCGCCAACGCCGGCTGGATGCTCGGCGAGCGCGGCGTAGGCGTTCTTATCGCGTTCTTCGTAATGACCCTTGTGGCGCGCGCGCTCGGACCCGAGGGGTTCGGTGCCTATGCCTATATCTTTAGTGTGACGATGCTTCTGTCGCCGATCGCGCATTTCGGCATGTCTGAAATCTTAGTCCGTGAGGGCGTGGCACGACCAACAGACCGCCCCACTCTGTTTGGCAGCGCGATGGCGCTGACGTCGTTTTGCGCGTTCATCAGCGTCTTGGCCGGGATCGCAATCGTGGCGGTTTTCGGAGGTCCCCCCGGGGTCACGCCCTGGCTCATGCTTCTGGCCTGCTCGCAGTTGATGATCATTCCAATCGAGACAACATGGGCCTGGTTCAAGGCGGACGAGCGCATGGGGCCTGTTGTGGTGCCCCGCATACTTGTGGCGCTCGGCATCGCTATGACGGCGATCTACCTTGTCCAACAGGGATTCGGGCTGACGGCTTTCGTCGCTTTGAGGGCGGTCGAGCAGGCCGCGATCGCGGTTTCGGCACTTCTGGTGTTCGGCTGGTCGACCGGCGCGCTTCATCGCCTCAAGGTGTCCCGGCGCGAGATACGCCATCTCGTCTCTGCGGGCTTGCCGCTGATGATCTCAATGATGGCGACGATCCTCTACATGCGCATCGATCAGGTCATGCTGGGTCAGATGGCCCCTGCCGGTGAGCTTGGTCGCTACGGGCTTGCGGTGCGTGTATCGGAAGTGGCGCTGGTGGTGCCGATGGCACTGGGCACGAGCTTTTTCGCCAGCATCATCCGCGCCGAGGCGCGCGGCACGCTTCCAGAACAGGGCCAGCGCCTTTACGACGCGATGACGCTTGCGACTCTCCTCGCAGGAGTGACGATTGCCGTTGCCGCGATCTTCCTATTCGAGCCGATCTTCGGCGCCGCTTTTGCCGATGGCCTCTGGCCTACTCTCGTGCTGACTCTAGGCCTGCCCTTCTATAGTTGGGGCATTGCACGGGAAAAGGTGCTTCTCGCGCGGCGTCAATACTGGCTCACACCGGTCATAGCGCTTTGTGGGGCCGCGTTGAACATCGGATTGAACCTAGCACTCATCCCGCATTTCGGCGGCATCGGCGCGGCCTGGGCCACGGTCGCGACCTTCATCGCCACCGCCCTTGGCGTCGCCATCATTGTCCCGGCGCTGAGGTCCGAGGCTCGTGGCATGCTGCGTTCGCTCAATCTCTGGCGCGCCACGCAAAGGCTGCACCGCGCCCTTACCTAGCCATTAAAGCCGCCAGAACCGTGCATAAAGCCGGCCGTGGGGCAGCGCGCCTTCGTCTTGAACCGCTTCCGTATGCCAGATCAGGCGAACATCAGTGCCGACAGGGCCGCTTATCGTGACCAACCCGCTCCCCTCGATGATGTCTCCGTCGGACACGCGCCTGCCGTCGATCATCAATGCAACCGGGCTTTCCAGACGGTATCGCCCGGGGATAGGCAGCGCGCGCGCTGTCGTTTCGGACCCAAGCGTCATCTCCAGACCTGCAAGCCAGATGGCACCGGAGTAATGGACGTAAGATGCCCTCAATACGGCTTGGTCCTCGGGCAAAAGCGCGTAGGGGAGATCGGTTACCTCAGGTGCGGTCATCGCCTGATGGAGCGCCCAGCGATTAGCCAGAAGAAGCGGCGGCGCATGCTTTTCGAGATAGGCGGCCATGACCGGTTCGCCCACGCTACGATAGCCCTCGATTCCCCAGCTCGACATGAAGAACAGCTCACGTGGGAAGGTTGAGATCATCGCATTATGATCGATGTAGTGGACGGGTTCGGGAAACAGGCGATGGACCTCGGCAATGGTCGCACGCTGCAACTCGGCATTCTCGCCAAGCGCCTTTATGCCCTGCCAGATGCCACTTACCAGCGAGAGCGCGATGAGGCCTGCGAGAAGTGGACCACGCCCAACACGCATGGCCCCGAAGGCGACGACCACCATAAGGGGTGGCACGACATAGGGGAAGAAATACGGGAATGCGTTGCGATAGAAAATCACTGACGCAAGAAGCGGCAGTGCAAAGGACACAAGCATGATACCCTGTCGCAGGCTTCCGGCACGAAGCATTCCGATGACTGCCAGGGTGATGGGGCCAAGTGACAAGACCGCCCATAGAAGCGCTGTCTCGGACCGAGGGAAAAGTCCCGATTGCACCAGTGTCTTGCTGGCGGCGGCGCTGGCGTTGTCCAAGGCGCTTGCCTCTGGTGGCGCTGGCAGCGCGGCGACATGGAGCGCGAAAAGACCTGCCGCTATGGCCAAAGCGATCAGACCGGCCAACACGATCCGTCCAGCCACCGCGATGCGATCCGACCGCCAGACCAGCGCACCCAGAAACGCCGGAAGATAAAGCGCCGACTTGATCGTCACCAGAAGGGCAAACGCGCTCAGAACCGCGACTGCGATGATCTGCCAAAGCGACATGCGCCCGGTCATCATCATCGAGAGCGCCCCCATCAGACAGGCCGCAGCGATTGGGTCGGCGCGAAAACTGGTGCCATGAGCCAGTGCGAAACCCGAGGTCAGGAACCCCAGAACGGCGATATCCGCTGTGCGGCGGTCGCTCAGCTGCGTGGCGATCCGGTGAATGGACCAGGCTGTCCAGACGAAAAGCCCGGTCATGCACAGCCGGGCCACGAAAATCTGCATCATCTCGTTGCCCGGCACAAACGCGAGCCACCTGAACGCATGCACATGGAAGGTCTGCATCGGGGTGTCGAGACGTCCGGCGAGGTTATCATGGACCAGCGAGAGAAAGTAGAACTCGTCCCAGTTGACGTTCCGCGTCCAGCTCAGAACCAAGAGAAGCGCAAATCCGACCAGGATTGCGCCCCTCACCACCCCCGATGAGGGAAGCAGTTCGGATCGGTTAGGCTCTGGCGCGGCGCTCGACAGCGTCGCTTCAGGAGGCATCGGCCAACTCGGCAATACGCATCGGCACGGCATCGCTGCGATTGCGCGGTGCGCGAAGAAGTTCCCGCGCGCGGATGTCTTCCAGCAGGCTCCGGTTCGCCGAGATCAGATCTGCAAGCACGCCGACCGCCAGAAACACCGCCGACATGGCCAGAAGCGCTGCGGCAAGGATCAGCGACTGAATATGGCCGGCCCCATCGCCGCTGGCATAAAGGATTAGGAATCGGCCTATGACGATCAGTGCGGGCAGCGCCGTCACTGCGGCGATCGTGGAAAAGAACCTCAGCGGCGCATAGATGACGAAGACGCGCAGGATGGTCTTGGCCGAGCGCAGAATGTATTCGCGCATCCCCGAAAAGAGCCGCGAGGGGCGCGTCACCGTGTTGACTCGCACGGGCACCGACGTCATCGGAATACGCTTTCGCCCAGCCTGAATGATGGTCTCAAGCGTGTAGGTATAGGTATTGATCACGCAAAGCCGCGCCGCCGCATCGCGGGCATAGGCGCGAAAGCCAGACGGGGCGTCAGGAATTGTGGAGCCGCTAGCCTGCCGGACAACCCAGCTTCCCAGCCTTTGCAGCGCCTTCTTGAGGGGCGAGAAGCTCTCGATCTCGGTGATCGGGCGCGCGCCTACGACGATCTGCGCCTGGCGGTCGAGAACCGGCTGGATCAGGGACGGGATATCATCCGCGCAGTACTGATTGTCGGCATCCGTGTTGACGATGATGTCCGCGCCAAGCGACAGCGCCTCTTCGATCCCGGCAGTAAAGGCGCGCGCTAGGCCCACGTTGCTTGCCATGCGCAAGATATGGTCTGCTCCCGCCTCTTTCGCGACCTCGACCGTTCGGTCGGTGGACCCATCATCGATGACCAGAATCTCGACACTTGAGATGCCGGGAATGTCGCGGGGAATGGCCCTAATCGCGGTGGCGAGGGTTTCCTCTTCATTTAGTGCGGGAATTTGAACAATCAGTTTCATGACGTCTCGTGACGAGCGGACAAGTAACCAAGGTATGATCAGTCTTTACGGCAAGATTGCGGCTTGCCTTGGGAATTGTTGCCGTTCTCTGGTTTTTCTCCTGGCTTTCGCGCATTGTCGCCAGACGCGCGGCAATCGTTATCCGCGAAGGATCCGCAATGATCTGCATCCCATCCAGTGACCAGTGACTGTCGCCCAAGCCAGGACTGCCTCGATACGACCGCGGAGCCTTGACGCGGTCTCCGTCTTTGTTTTCCAGATTGGCTCGATGGCCCCTCGAACGTCGAGGACTGTGATCTCTGAAACAGGCAAATGACCGAGCTCCGGGTGT
>JBCCWG010000001.1:0-72237 GCA_039193985.1 Pseudomonadota bacterium | reverse complement strand
TCCGGCGCGGACACCAGGATTCGAGCAGACCGCGTGTTCGGCCGGGTGTTGATCCTGGGGGCGCGCGCTTAATTCGCGCGCGCCTTCCAGCTTCAGACCAGCTTTCTCTCAGACCCGATGGGGTCGAAATCCTTTCCCATTGGACTGGGTGTCGTCGCAATCCTTTGCGGGGCGGTGATGGTTTTCAAACCGGATGACGAGGCCGACTGGCCCGGGCCGGTCGCGGTGGTCAAGATCATCATCTCGGTCGGAGTAATGGTGGCCTATGCTTATTCTTTGAAACCTTTTGGATTTTTGATCCCCACCACATTAGCGGCGGGCATACTAAGCTATCTGATCACGCCACGGATCACGTTCAACGTGCTTGCTGGCATCGGTCTGGCCGTGGGTCTTTACCTGCTTTTCCGCTATGCGTTGGGCCTTGAGACGTTGCAGGCCATTCCCAAGGGTTGGGGGGCTAGCTGATGGACATTCTTTCGAACCTCGCGCTGGGTTTCTCGGTCGCGCTCAGCCCGTGGACGCTGATGCTGGCCGTGATCGGCTGTTTCCTCGGCACGATCATCGGCGCGCTGCCGGGGCTTGGACCGTCGAACGGCGTGGCGATCCTTATTCCTTTGACGTTTTCCCTGGGGCTTGACGCAACTTCCGCGCTGGTGCTGCTGACCTCGGTTTACTACGGCGCGATGTATGGCGGGCGGATCAGTTCGATCCTGCTCAACATCCCGGGCGATGAACCGGCACTGATGACCACGCTCGATGGCTACCCTATGGCCAAGAACGGGCGACCGGGCGATGCGCTGGTGATCTCGGGCGTAGCATCCTTTGTGGGTGCGTTTCTGGCGACCATCGGGTTGATGTTATTGGCCCCGCTTCTGAGCCGCGTGGCGTATCAGTTCGGTCCGGCGGAATACTTTGCGCTTTATCTTCTGGCGTTTTGCACGTTGGGCGGCCTTGCCTCGAAGAACCAGGCGAAGGCCGCCTTCGCTGCTGTCCTCGGCCTCGCTATCGCGACCATTGGTTTGGACAACCAGACCGGCATGCCGCGCTTTACCGGCGGCAACCTGCACCTGATGGACGGCATTGATTTCCTCGTTCCGCTGGTCGGGCTTTTCGCGGTGTCCGAGGTGCTGATTTACATCGAGAAACAGGGAAAGGATTCCTCGCTTGGCATCAAGCTGGAGAAGGTGACGATCCCTTTCCGCGATATCGGCAAGTCGTTCTTTACCATGCTGCGCGCGAGTGTCGTCGGCTTCGTGGCGGGCGTTCTGCCGGGGGCTGGGGCGTCGCTCGGGTCGTTTCTGGCTTACATGTCCGAGAAATCCATCGCCGGGGAGAAGGGTGGCTTTGGCACCGGAGTGCCGCGCGGGATCGCGGCCCCCGAGGCGGGGAACAACTCGGCTGCGGGCGGTGCGCTGGTGCCGATGCTGACGCTGGGTGTGCCCGGGTCGGGCACGACCGCCGTGTTGCTGGCCCTGTTGATGACGCTGAATATCACGCCGGGTCCGACGCTCTTTACCGACAGACCCGAGGTTGTCTGGGGCCTGATCGCGTCGCTTCTGATCGCGAACTTCGTTCTGCTGATCATGAACGTGCCGATGGTGAAGCTGTTCGTCTATATCCTCGCCGTGCCGCCGTCGCTGTTGTTGCCGGGTGTCATGATGATCAGCTTTGTCGGGATCTTCTCGCTGACTGGCAGCTATTTTGATCTGCTGCTGATGACCGCATTTGGGGTCATGGGGTACTTGTTCCGAAAGATCGGTGTGCCGACGGTGCCCATCATCCTGGGCATTCTCTTGGGCAAACATATGGAGGACGCGCTGCGCCGTGCGATGATCCTGTCGGATGGTGATGTGAGTTACCTCTGGTCCTCTCCCATCGCTATCGGTCTCTGGATCGCTGCGATTGCGGGTTTTGTGGCGCCGATGTTCCTGCGTCCGATCCTCAAACGGCCCGACCGGGTGATCGACTAGGCGATGGTACGGGTTCTGATCCCTTCTGGCGCGCTCGGGCTTGGCTATGACCGCGAGGCGCTGGAGCGTGGGATTGCCAACAAACCCGACTTGATCGCCATTGACGGCGGCTCGACCGATAGCGGGCCGTCCTATCTGGGGCGGGGGGTGTCAAAATACGCGCGGTCTTCCACCAAGCTCGAATGGGCCGGGCTGATTGACGCCGCGCGTCGGGCCGGGTGCCCGCTTGTCATTGGGACCGCGGGGACCTGCGGTGCGGGCAGCGCGGTTGACTGGCTGGTCGGGATTACGCGCGAGATTTTGGAAGAACGCGGAGAGACTGCGAAGATCGCGGTGCTGAAATCGGATCAGCCTGCCGGGCGCGTGGCGGACGCACTTGGTTCGGGTCGGGTGACGCCACTGACGCCTGCGCCTGAGATCAACACCGATACGCTGGAAAGCTGCACCAATATCGTGGCGCTGGCGGGGGTGGAACAAATCACCCAAGCTCTGGAGACCGGCGCGGATATTGTTATCGCCGGGCGGACGACCGACACCGCCATTATCGCAGCGCTCCCGATTGCCAAGGGTGTCGATCCCGGACCTGCCTGGCATGCGGCCAAGATCGGGGAATGCGGGGCGCTTTGCGCCACGAACCCGCAATCCGGAGTGATCCAGATCGATTGGGAAGGGGATGCCTTTACGCTAACCCCGCTCGCGGATGGGGCGCGCGCAACACCGCATACCGTGTCGGCGCATATGCTTTATGAGAATGCAGACCCTTACCTGCTGCACGAACCCGGCGGCACGCTGGATGTGACCGAGGCGCGGTATGATGCGTTGGACGATACCCGTGTGCGCGTGACCGGGTCGGTTTGGCGCGAGGCGAATGGCTATACTGTCAAGCTGGAAGGCGCGCGGGTGGCGGGGTATCAGACGGTGGTGCTGGCCGTGCTGCGCGATCCGCATTACGTGGCGCATGCCGAGGCTTGGGCCGAGGACATTATCGCGCAGTGCACCGCAAAGGCGCTGAACCGGACGAGTGCCGAGCCGGGCGATTTCACCATCGAGATCCGGCTGATCGGACAGAACGCGGTGCTGGGCACGCTGGAGACCCGCGCGGGCGATCCGGTGGAGATCGGTGCGCTGGGATTGGTCACGGCGAAGTCGCCGGAACTTTCCGCTGAGATTGGCAAGCTCCTCAACCCCTACCTGCTGCACCACCCGCTGACGCGCGAGGAAGAGGTGCCGACCTTTGCCTTTCCGTTCTCGCCCGCCGAGATCGAGCGGGGGCCGGTCTATGAGTTCTGCCTGAACCATGTGATGCGGCTGGACGACCCGATGGAGGCGTTCACGCTTGAGGTGCTGGATGCCTGAGGTTCGCGCCGTGGTGGAGAAGGTGCGGTCGAAGAACGCAGGACCGTTCTGGGTGACGGTGGACATCTTTTGCGGCTCGGCCGAAGCGTTCGAACGTGTGAAGACCGGGCTGGCGACTGAGGCCGTCGCCGCGCGGTTCGATACGCCGGTTCAACTCATGAAGCGGTTTGATATTGAAAGCCTGAACGTCGTGAAGATCTCGGTGCCCCGCCCCACGGTGCAAGGCACGGTCATGGACCGCGACATGCATGGGGCGGGGTGGGCCGCGCTTGTGGCCGAGATGGAGATACCTTGACCGCTAGGCCGCGGCACCCGAACGTTGCCCGTCCTGCGCGCGGGCTTTGGTCAGGTTCATGTAGTGGCGCTTGCGCCGGTTGAATTCCCGGTCGCTATAGACCTTGGTGGCGAGCGTCGCGAAGCCTTCCTCCAGTTCTTCCACACTCATCTGCGCCGGGCGGTAGTTGACGTCGAACAGCGTGCACCTGTCCCAGAACCCATCGGTCAACAGGCGTCCATCCTGTTTGAGCCGATGATAGAGCGGCGTGCCCGGGAAGGGCGTCTGCACGGTCAACTGAACTTCGAGCAGGTTCGAGGCCGTGATAAAGTCATCCAGCTCTGAAAACACCGACGTCGTGTGGGAATCGAGGCCGAGAACGAAAGTACCGTTCACCGTGATCCCCGCTGATTGCAGGCGTGAGATGGCCGCGAGGTACTTGTCGAACCGCTTTGCCTTCCAATTGTGCGGGTCAAGATCGCGAAGACCCCGTTGGCTGGGGCTTTCCAGGCCGATCAGCACCTGTTTGCACCCCGCTTCAGCCATCAGGTCGATGAGTTCGGGGTCGTCACCAACCGAGATGTCCGTCTCAGTAAACCAGCGCAGGTTCAGCGGGATCATCTGGCGCATCAGTTCCTTGCCCCATTTCTTGTTCACGAAGGTGTTGTCATCGGCGAACTCGACAAAGGGGCTTTCAAAGGCTGCGGTGGCCGCGCGCAATTCGTCGATGACGAGCGGCACGGGCTTTTGCTGAAAGCTTGATGTGATGCGCAGGCTGGCCGCGCAGAACTCGCAATTGATCGGGCAGCCGCGTGAGGTTTGCACGGTGACGCGATTATAGGGGCGCCCTTCGAGGAAGTCGAAGCGCGGCATCGCATAGTTGTCGGGCTTGAAGACATCCTTGCGCAGGCCGCGATAGCGTTTCTTCATGCGCCCGGCGCGGAAATCCTCGATCAGTTTTGGCCATGCCCCTTCTGCGCCATCAGTGACGATCGCGTCTGCATGGGCCTGCGCCTCGTCCGGCATAAGCGTGACATGCAGGCCTCCCAAGACCACAGGCACGCCCATCGCACGGTAGCGGTCGGCGAGTTTGTAGGTCGCTTCGATGCGCGCGGTGAAGGATGAGAGGCCGACGAGATCGAAGCGTTCCAGCGGTTCATCCTCTGGCGGCAGGGCGTCGTATTCGATGTACTCGACCTCGACATCCGGCGGCGTGAGCGCGGCAACCGTCAGCAAACCAAGGCTCGGCAGTGACGCGATGACCTTGCCGCGATTGACGAAGCCGGGCAGCGTGACGCCCAAAGTGGCAAGCTCTTCGGTGCGGACGCGCACGCCGCTCATGGCAATCAGACCAATACGCATCAGACCGGCTCCAGCATGGCGGACTCAACAACGTCGATGATGCCCCGAATGGTTGCAATCTTGTCGGAGTCGAGATCGTAGATCGTCACGTCGAACGCTTCTTCGAGTTCGGAGAGAACTTCGAGACGGCCAAGGCTGTCGATCCCGGTGGTGTCGATAAGGTCGTCGTCAAGGGACAGGTTGGACACGGATTCACTGGTCACATGGGCCAGAATACGGCGGACAGTGGGTTCGATGTCGTGCCGGGTCATGCGGGTACTCCTTTATGTCTGCGAAAGGCGCTGAGCGCTGCGATGGTGAAGGCTGTGGTCAGGGCCAATGTCGGGATGGTGGTGAGGTACTTGAGCGGTTCCCAAACCGCGGCGGCGATCAGGATCGTTGGCATCAGGATGTTGCCGGCTGCCATGGCGTTCAGGCCAAGCCGGTCGAGTTTCGGGCTTTGCGGTGCTTCGGTGATCTGGCGCGCGACCAGCATGTGCAGCACGCCAAGGGCGAACATGGCGACATGGGCAAGGCGCAGGAACCGACGGGGAAGGGAGTCGTAGGCGCCGATCCATTCGGGTGTCGGGAATGGGCCGTTGAAGGACCAGAGACCCATGATCATTCCGCTGAGCGCACCACCGAGGATCGAGATCCAGGCGATGGCCGCGGCGCGCGATCTTTGCGCGGCCCTTTCGGCTGTCAGGTGGGAGTGTGCGTGTTGCACGTGGCTTCTCCATTAGAATTAAACAGTGCTTAATTTAGGTAGCAGAATATTGAACACCGTTCAATAAGCAGTGCTTGATTTAAGCTAGATTTCTGTTAAGTATCTGATTTATGGCCAGAAGATCAGACCATTCCAGGGAAGATTTGACCCGATTGGCGCTCGAATCAGCGCGCACCATTGTCGTTGAGGAAGGTGTCGCCGCGCTTTCGGGCCGAAAGGTCACCAAGCGAATCGGCTACACCATCGGGACGCTCTATCAGCTCTTCGACGGAATGGACGACCTCGTCGAGCGGATGAACATCGGGACGCTGTCCTCACTTTTCGATCATTGCAAAGTGGCCGTTGAGCAGGAGGATGATGTGGCGGCGCAGCTCAACGCGCTTGCCCTAGGGTTCGTCGAGTTTGTGCGCACGCATCCGCAAGAGTGGGACGCAATCATGTCGTATCGGTACAAGGACGGTTACGTGATCTCAGAGGCCTACAACTACGAAATCCAAAAGCTGTTCGGCCTGATGGAAGGGGCGACAGCGCAGTTCTACGGCGCAGGGCAGGCCGAAGAGCATGCGACCGACATGGCGCTGCTCTGGGCCAGCCTGACAGGGATCTGGGCTGTCGCAAGCTCGGAACGTGAACTGGGCGGCACGCTGGAACACATGATTGACCGGTTGGTGCGCATGTATCTCAAGGCGCGCGCCTGACGCGTTACGTCGCTGCGGCGGTCGGCATGCCGATGGCTCGGGTCGCGCGCTTCTCGCCCAGCATCAACATGGCCGGCGTCACGATCAGCGTCAGGACGGTCGCAATCGCCAGCCCGCCAGCAATGGCGCTGGACAGTTCGGTCCACCATTGCGAGGACGGTGCTCCATAGACGATCTCACGCGTGAAGAAGTCGATGTTCAGACCGATGACCATGGGCATCAGGCCGAGTGCCGTGGTGATCGACGTGAGCAGGACAGGTCGCAGACGTTGTGCACCGGTTCGGAGGGCCGCTTCTAGAGGTGAGAGACCGCTGGTCTTGAGCTGATTGTAGGTGTCGATCAGCACGATGTTGTTGTTCACTACGATTCCCGCCAGCGCGATCACCCCGATCCCCCCCATGACGATGCCAAAGGGGCGACCGGTGACCAGAAGGCCGAGTAAAACGCCCGCGACCGAGAACACGATGGCGCTCATCACGATCAGCGACTGGTAAAAGCTGTTGAATTGGATGAGCAGGATCAGGAACATCAGCAGAATAGCCGAGATGAATGCGCCGACTAGAAAGACCATTGCTTCGGTCTGATCCTCGGCCTCGCCTGCGAAGGAATAGACCACGCCCTTTGGCAGCCCGCCGTCGTCCATCGCCGCGGTCAGCGCCGCGACCTGATCGTTGAGCAAAACGCCGGGGGCAAGGTTGGCTTCAACGGTGACGACGCGCTGTTCGTCGATCCGGCGGATGGTACCGACACGTTCGGTGGGCGAGAAACTCACGAAGTTTGCGATGGGCACCAGTCCGGTACTGGTTGGTACCCTCAGATTGCCAAGCTCGGCCAGCGAGCGTTCGCCGTGGGGGAACCGAACCCGGATATCGAGCGTGCCGTCGATGTCGCCGGGCCGATAGCTGGCGACCTTGATGCCCTGGGTCAGCAGTTGCACGGCCTGGCCCAGCAGGCTGACATCGGCCCCGAACCGCGCGGCTTCGACCCGGTCGACATTGATCGAAAGCTCGACGCCGGGCAGGGGTCGGGTGTCTGTGACGTCCGTAAAGCCGCCGATCTGTGCCATGGCGTCTCGGACGGACTCGACAGCCTTCGCCTGTGCCTCGGCGTCATCGGTTCTGAGTTGCAGGTTAATCGGCTTGCCCGCCGCCGGTCCGCCATCCTCGGTCAGGACCTGCACGTCGATCCCCGCGATGTCCGAGACATCGGCGCGTATTTCTTCGCCGATCACCTCGGCTTTGCGGCGGATGTCCCATTCGGTGAGTTCGAGTTGCAGGGTTCCGATGGTTTCTTCGTCACCCTGGCCTGCACTCATGACCGAGCGGGCATAGACGCGGGCGATCTCATCATAGCCGAGTATCCGGTTCTCGACGAGGCGCAGCAGACGGTCGCGTTCATAGATCGACACGTTGTCGCGTGCCCGGACCTGCACCTGCATGAACTCGGGCTCTACCGACGGGAAGAACGTCACGCCCTTGCCAAGCTGGCCATAGATCCCAAAGGCACCGAGCAGCATCGAGACTGCCAGAAGCAGCGTCGTTCCGGGGCGCAGGATCGCGCGCTCGAGCAAGCGGACATACACGCCCGTCAGCCCGGTGATCTGTCGCGGATCACCGGCCTCGGCCATATGAAGCGCTGCTTTTGCCCTCGCCGTCTGCGGCTGACGTTTGCCGATCCAGCCGCCAACCACGGGGATGAAGATCAGTGCCATGAAGAGCGATGCGAAGAGCGTGAGGATCACGGTGATCGGCAGGAACTTCATGAACTCGCCTACCATGCCGGTCCAGAAGAGAAGCGGGAAAAAGACGCTCAGCGTCGTCGCGGTCGAGGCGATGATCGGCCAGGCCATGCGCTTGGCGGCATAAGCATAGGCGTCGGGAGCACTAGCGCCTTCCTGCAGTTTTCGGTCTGCAAGCTCGGTTGTCACGATTGCCCCGTCGACCAGCATGCCGACAACCAGGATCAGGGAAAACAGGACGACGATGTTCATCGTAAAACCGAGGGCCCAGAGCGCGGTCACACCGGCGAGGAACGCGCCCGGGATAGCGAGGCCGACAAGGATCGCCGAGCGCAGTCCAAGGGCGAAGACGATCACGATCATCACGAGGATGACCGCCGCGATCACGTTGGCCTCGAGATCGGAGAGCAGGTCTTCGACCTGTTCGGACTGGTCCTGCAAAAAGTCGACAGTGACTGTTTCGGGCCACTCGGCCTGCAACCCGGCCACGACGGCCTTCACGTCGGCGACGGTTTCGATGATGTTCGCGCCTGAACGTTTCTTGACCTCAAGCGCCAAGGCAGGTTGCCCGTTGATGCGCGCAAAGCCGGTGGGGTCTTCGAAAGACCGCCGGATCGTCGCCACATCGCTGAAGGTCACCACGGTGCCGTCGCGGACTTTGACGGGCATGTCCAGCACATCTTCCAGATCCTCGATGAGGCCGGGCACTTTCAGCACCACGCGACCGGCACCGCTCTCGATGGCGCCTGCGGCGATCAACTGGTTGTTGCGCTGGATCTGGCCGATCACCTCTTCAAACGAGAGATTATAGGTCTGAAACACCGTTGGATCTATGAGCACCTCGAGGAACTCATCCCGGGTGCCGCCGACATCAACCTCGAGGACGCCGGGCAGTCCCTCGATCGCCTCCTGCACGTCATCGGCCAGTTCGTTCAGCGTCCGTTCGGGGATCGGGCCAGACAGGATTGCCGTGATGATCGGGAACAGGGCCGTGTTGATTTCGGTGATCGTCACGTCATTGGCATCATCGGGCAGTTCACCTTCGGCACGGTCCACGGCTTCGCGAACTTTGTCCAGCGCGTCGTCGATGTCACCGCCGGGCAGAAACTCGAGCTGGATGCTGGCGAACCCTTCTGACGCGTGGCTTTCCATGCGGTCGAGCCCGGTGATCGAGGCAAACTCACTCTCCAACGGTTCGATCAGCAGCCGCTCGGCATCCGTCGGGCTGATGCCGTCAAGGCCGGTCGAGACGTAGACCAGGGGGAGAGGTATCTCGGGATTGGCCTCCTTTGGGATTGCGGTGTAAGCGAAGGCGCCGACCGACAGGATCGCTACCAAAAGCAGCACGGCGACCCGGCTGCGCGAGAAAGCGGCGTCGATCAGGGTGTTCATTGCCCGCCCCCCGCGCTTGGGTCTTGCTGCGGGCGAACCTTTTCGCCGTCACTGACAAAGCCTTGCCCGACTGTGATCACGCGCACGGTTTCTGGCAGGCCGGTGACCCAAATGCCCTCGATCTGCGCACGTACGACGTCGACCGGGTAAAAACGGACCGTGTCATCATCATCGACGGTTTTGACACCAAGCGCGCCATCCTGGCTGAGCGATACCGTTGCAGGCGACACGAAATGCGCGTCAACCTGCCCGACAGGAATCTGTATTTCGGCCGAGATGCCGGCGGGTATGACGCCGTCATCGTTCGGGACATCGATCTCGACCAGAAACGTGCGCGTGTCGCGCGCGGCTGAGGTTCCGACGAACGAAACCGATCCGGCGCGCTCCTCGCCCGTGATGAACAATACGCGGGAAGGTTGGCCGTTCTGCAACTCTCTCAGCGATTGCTGAGGCACCTGTATTTCGATTGTGAGGGGCGTGTTATCGACGATCCGGCCAATCTCGCTGCCCATCTGGATGAACTCGCCCAAGTCGAGGTCGAGTGTTTCGATGCGGCCGGGAAACGGGGCGGTGATGTCGGTGTTGCGCAGGCTTTCCTCAGCGGCAGTCACTTGCGCGCGCGCCGCGGCGAGGGCGGCGTCGGCCTCGGCCACGCGATCGGTTGTTGTCACGCCGCGTTCCTGCAGGGCGACGGCGTTGTCGAAATCGCGTTGGGCGCGGGCAAGCTCGGCACGGGCGCGCGTCAGGTCGGCTTCACGCTCGGTTGTCTCGAACCGCGCGATAACGGCGCCTGCGTCGACATCCTGACCTTTCCTGACCAGTACCTCGGCGATCTGCCCCGACGTTTCGGCGCGTATAGTGGTGTCGCGATCCGGCAGGGCCTGGCCTTCGGCCTGAAAGAACTGCGTGACCGGCTTTGCCGTCGAGGTTCTGACCGCCACCGCGACCGGCGGCACCTCGCCCCTTGGTGCGGCCTCGGCAGTATCTTCAGAAGGGAAGATAAAGCCGCTGCCCATCCAGGCCACCAGAGCGATAGTCAGCAGGAGTGCGCCCCAGAACGACAGGGATGACCCATGATCGGTTTCAAACTTGAGTGGAGCTTCGCGCGCCGTGTTGGCCGATTGATCTTCGGACACTGTATTGACCCCTTCTGGCAGTCGCCAAAGCGACTCATGCGAGGTCTTTTATTGGATTGCAGCTCAGTAGACACCCTTCGAATGATGGATCTGAGCACAACAGCATGGAATGGCCGACGCAGACCTTTGGCCGCACAGATGACCGAAATCTGCTCATGGGCTGCTTGTGTCAGCCGCCGATGCGCAAGATGTATGGTTCGTCGCCGTCCTTTGAAACGGTGATTTCCTCGGTCCCGATATCCAGGACGCGCCACCGGCCTACGGTTTCGCCGGCGCCAATCCGGTAAAGGGTGCCTGTTGAGGAAACTTTGACGAAGGCCAGTGTTTCGGCGCCATCGTCGGCGATGATCCCGAGCAGGGACAGGACCGGTTCGGGTGCTTTTGGGGCTTCCGGCGCGGCCACGGGTCGGCGCGTGGTGTGGAATACCGGGCGTTCGTCGGTGACGGCGATCAGGTCGGACAAGCGGGCGCTGCCCGATGACAAACGTGAGTCCAGTTCCTGAAAGGACGGTGCATTGATGACCGTATTTGCGCCCCCACGTGGCAGCCAAACGGCTGCTGCGGCGAGGGCGAAACCGACCAGGATGAAGACCGGGAGGATTGGGCGTAGTTTGTCGATCATGGCCTTTGCGTCCCGTAAAGGCTGGCCTGAAACGTGATACGGCGTTCCGGATTGGTGCGGCTGGTGCGCGCGGGCCGCAGCGTTAGGTCTTCGATCACCACGATCGGCGTCATCGACGCAAGACCATAGAGGAACGCGCCCAGCTCGGCCTCGGGGGCAATGCCGTTGATCGCGAGGTTGAGCCGGACCACGCCGTCGATCTGTTCGATCTCGTCAGCGCGGATCATTTCGATGTTGATGCGATGCGCTTCGGCCAGCGCCTGCAGGCTGGTTTGCACTGCGGCCTGTGCCAGTTGAGGGGTCTCGCCGGGGAAGAACGCATCGTCCGAGAGCCCGTTTGCCAGCGAACCGGACAACGCCTCGGCGCGCGCGATGGTGGCTTCCTTGTCGGCAATCGAGCCGAGACGGTCGCTTGCCGCAGCCATCATGATGAGCCCGTAGAGGACGATGACAGCAGCAACCACAGCGCCGAACCAAAGGGTGACACGGCGGGGCAGGTCGGGGTTGGCGAAGTGAAACGTGCTCATGTCGCGCTCCCGTTTGTGATGGTTGCCGAAATGCGGAAGCGTTCGATACTTTGCGAGTTGTCGCGGATCACAGGCGAAGCGAACTTGATGTCGTTCAGCGTTGGCAGGTCGGTCAGGAGGCGTGTGACTTCAGCCGCCGACGGGGCGAACCCCACCAGCGTGACTTCGGTGCCGTCGATGATGATCTGATCCAGCCAGATGCCATCGGGGAGTAACTCGGTCAGGGTTCCGGTCAGGGCCAGCACTTCCGTAGACATCGCGAGCGAGGCGTCAAGGCCGCGCAGGCGCGACGAGGCCGCCGCACTTTGGCGAAGCTCGGTTTGGGCGCGGGCGGCATCGTCGCTCAGCGACCAGTCGCTGAAGGTGGCGTGCCCCCAATGCGCCGTTGTTGACGCTGCAAACAAGACCGCACCAGCCAGCGCTGCCTGTAGTGCGGGGCTTAAGCTGCGGAAGAGTGCGAGCGGTGAAGGCGCTTCGTCGGTGCAGTTGACCAGCCAGGGGGGGCTTTTGTGCAACGTTCCGCTGGCGCCCTTGCGGACGACCGAGGCGATCTCGATCTGGTATTCAGCAAGTGCGGCGACCAATTCCTTGACCTGATCCTCGAGCGTCAGCGCCGCGATGACCTGCCAGCCGCCGCTGGGCGCTTCGTGAGCCTCCCAGATAGCGAGGGCCGCGTTTTCGGCAAACGGCGAACGGTAGAGGATCTCGGCTTCGATCATGCGGGTGACTTCGGGCAACAAGCCCGGCGGCACCTCGAAGGTCAGGTCGATGCAGGCCTCATCACTGAGAACGAGATCGATCTTGCCACCCTTCAGCGCACCTTTGAGCGCGGAGAGAGACGCATCGTCCATCTCGAGCCAGTCATCCTCGCCCAGCACGCGCACCCAAGGTGCCCCGTGACCAAGTTCGATGTAGAAGTCGCAGCGTTGTCTTGGCTCGGCATCGCTGGATGCAAGGCCCGTCGCGCTCTGCGAAAGCAAGGCGCGCAAGTACGTCAGCCAGGGCCCGATCGACAGGCCCCGGCGTTCTAGAACAACGCCACCCGTTTGTTCCGTCACCGTTAACTAACTCCGCTGTGTTTCATTCAACGGGTAGAGTTTGAAAACAAACTGCGGCGTTACTTAGGCACTGGCGCTAAAAAGCTGGTAATTCTCGAACGCGTGGTTCGGGAACACGGTCGAGACCAGTTGTTCGGACATGCCCATGTGCCGCACCATGATCTCACCCACGATATTGCGATAGTTGGTCACGGTGGGCAGCCAGTTGCGGCTGAACGCGGTGTCATCGATGGTTGTGACATCGTTGGCAATCGCGCGCGTCGTCGGGCCGCCAAAGGCGAACCAAGCGCCACCTTCGCCGTGGTCGGTGCCTTCCGAGCCGTTCTGCTTCTTGGTGCGTCCGAATTCCGATCCGGTCAGCACGACAACGTCGGCCATCATCGGCCCCATATCGCGATAGAAGGTCACAAAGTCGCGCGCGCCTTGGACCATGCGGTTGTGATAGCCTTTTTCCTGATCTGTGAAGCGGTTCGCGGTGTCGGAAATCTGGTTGGAATGGGTATCCCAGCCGATGTTCCAGTCGAGCGCGGCGACTTCAAGCGGCACGCCCGCCTTGAGAAGCTGCGCACAAAGGCGCAGACCGCGTCCAAGGCCCGAGTTGGAGTAATCCAAGCCGCCTGCGCTTGGGGTATAGTCCATGCCGGCCGCCTGAACCTCGGCAATCGAGTCGAGCAGGATAAGCTGGTTTTCACGCACCTCACCTTCCACCGCCGACAAATCGATGTCATGCGAATTGATCTCGCGCATCAACTCGGTCAGCTGGTTGTCGGCGCAGCCCTGACCTTCGCAGAAGTCGTTGTTGGTCAGGTTGAACCCGTCGGTGCTGTTGATGGCGGGAACCGTGATCTCGCCGCGAATCTCGGTCGAGATCGAGGTTTTGCCCGCTACGAGACCGCGAAGCGGATGATCCGCGCCAGGTACGTTTTGCATGTAACGGTTCATGTACCCGTCGATGAGATTGTTGCGGGCCCCGGTGCCGATCCAGCGCTGACAATCGAAATGCGAGCGGTTGTTGGGGTCGAAGGACGTCGCGGGTGCGATCATCATGTTTCCATCGTCCCAGATCTCGCGGAGCAGTTCCAGATTCGGGTTCATGGCGCGCATGGTGTCGCCCAGGTCGACTGCCGATTCGATGTCATTCGACGGCGGAGGGATCGCAATGTCGGGACGATAGTCATAGTAGAAGGTGTCACCGACCAGCGGGAAAAGATGCAGGCCATCGGCACCGCCGCGCATGAAGACCTTGATGAAGGTTTTGCCGCCCGCCTGTTGAGCGAAGGAGAACTTGGGGGCGCCTGCCATCCCGACCATCGAGGCCGCGGCGGTCATTGACTTGAGGAAATCTCTACGATTCTGCATGGGGGATATACCTTTGTAGAGCGTTACTTACTGAAGCTGAAAGCTGGGCGAGACGACGATCAGACCCATGGCTTTCTCAAGCGCGCGGGTTTCGTCTTGAACACGGGGCTCGAAGATGCCGTCATCCCCTTTCAGGACGGCGACGACTTCCTCAAACTCGGGCAGCGTGAAGTGATCTGAGGTGCCGACGGCAAGAAGATAAGCGGCCACTTCTTCGGCCGTTTCAAGTCCGGCTTCGGTGATGTCGGCGGTCAGATCAATGCCATAGTTTTCACGCCGTTCGACCACATCAGTGATCGAGTTGTACGCGCCCACCATCGTGGCCGAGTTGAGCCAGGCCGCGGCCACTTCGGGCAGGCCGGTCGGCACCGGGAAACGGACATAGTTTTCGCCCGCGCGTTCATGTGCTTCGCGGAACCGGTTCCAGAAGTCGTCTTCGCTCGGGTTGTCGGGCTGTGCTCCGAAGGCGCGAATGACCGACACCGAGTATTCGAACGGGGTCTTGGCCTTGTTGCGCTGGTACTCGGCCGTGTTGGTATAGGCTGGGTTCAGCAGGATGGCGCGCAGCATGGCTTCGACATCGCCATCGACACCCCACGCCGCGACGCAGGCCTGAACGAACCCGTCGGGTGCGTTGTCGGCGACCAGAAGCTGGACCATCTTGCGGCAGGTGCGCGCCTGGGTGCTGGGATGATTGGCCAGGATCGTGATCAATTCCTCGCCTTCCTGCACACCCGCTTCGCCAGAACGGCCCGCAATCGTTGTGCCGAGGAACGGGATCAGCTTGTCCTGCGGGTCGTGGTCGTTGGGGAAGAACGCGAATTCGTACTCTTCTGCGACATTGTCTGCATTTGGGTTGGTGCGTTCATAGCGCCAGCCCGAGAACACGCGCGAGACCATGTCGACATCGACGGGTGTATAGCCGGCCTCGACGCCGACGGTCGACAGTTCAAGGATCTCACGGCCGTAGTTTTCGTTGATCCCATCGTTTTCCCGGTTCGGGTTGAACCGGTTGCGGTCGTTGTCGAGATACTGCGACATCAACGGTGAACGCGCGCTGTAAAGCAGCATTTCGCGGAAGGTGCCAAAGGCGTTCTCGCGGAAGAATTGCCGGTCATAGATGTTCTGGGCGTACATGTTGGTGTCTTTGGTCACCGCGTGGAAATGGTTGGCCCAGAACCGGCCCATCACTTCCTGAAGTTGCTTTTCGCTGAAGGCCGCATGCGCGATGTCGTAGTGAACCAGCTTGCGTAGCAAAGTGCCGCCGTTCCGCTCGGTCGGAGCAAGAATGCTGTTGGGGTTCAACGCGTTGAACGCCGCATCGTTGATCGAATCCGGGTTCAGTTGTTCCTCGACATAGTTTTGGAAGCCGATGGCGCGGACGCGTGCATAGAGGTCTGGGGTGGCACCAAAAGTCAGGCGGCTGAGCGCCTGGCTCACACCGTCCTGTGCCGGCATTGCAGTCAGGGTATAGGAGATCGGTGTCGCCTCGACCTCGGCACTGGCCGAGGAAGCCCCAGTGAGCGTGACTTCGACCTGGTTGCCCGCGCCGAAGTCTTCGGGGAAGACGCGAACTGCGAACTGGCCTGTGGTCGGTCCCACATCGACGGTGGTTGTCCGGTTCGAGCCTGAGAACTGCACGTTGACGATGTCGAACACCGAACTGCTCATCACAGCGCCGAACAGCGTCGAACCGTTGGCGGGAATTTGACCGTTCACATTTCCTGCCGAGGTCAGTTGGACGGCTTGAGTGATTTCGACGTCGGTGGGCGGCGAGAGAGGCGAGGCCTGGACGGTTTCGGGCGTCGGTGCCGCACCGGGATCGATCGGCGTCGGTGCTGGGGGCGCTGATGGGTTCGCCGTGGGCGTGCCCGGCGCGCCGGGCGTTGCGGGTGTGCCAGGCACCGCCGTGCCAGATCCGCCGCCGCCACTTGATGAGGGAACCGACGTGATGCCGCCCCCGCCCGAAGTGGTCGTAGTTGTGCCCGGGGTGGACGATTGCGTTGACGGCGCAAGTGCGGCAGTTCGCAGGCCGCCAGCCATTCCGGAACCGGCGTCGCCGTCGCCAATAGTGCCGCCCGATCCGCTAGACGCCGGCCCAGAGCGTGCCGTCTTGTTCGACGATCCACCGATTGAAAACGCGGGTTTGTCGCCACCTCCAGTGATCCCCAGTAGTCCACCATTTTCGGACCTTTGGGGCAGGGATGCGGTGCCGGTTCCAGGCATAACAGCCGCGTTCCGGGCCGCGAGTTCGATGCCTTCGTCCGGAGAGATTTGTTCGGTTACGTCCAGAAGCCCGCGCGGCTCGGCGCCAAGAGCACCAAACGTGACCGTGTCGAGAGCCGAGAGGTTCTCTGCCAGAACGACGATGCGAATTGCATGATCGCCTGGGGTCAGGGTCTGCAGGGCTTGAACGGTTGCCTCACTGTCGCCGAGCGCGGTGCCGGTCGCGTCGATCGCAAGTGTGCCGTCGACGTAAAGTTTGATGCCTGATTGAGCCGGAGCCTCGAACCGAAACACGCCTTGGGCCGGGATGGTGATCTTGCGAAAAATGCCATCCGTTTCCGCAGGTTCATCGCTTGCAACAGGTGCCGCGGTCGTCTCGTCCTGGATCGCGCGGGCAACCGCCAGGAACTTTTCGGCACTCTCATTGCTAGCGGACGCCATCATCTCATCCGCGATGGCAGAGCCGCCTCCTGCGAACAGAGCAATCGCGGCAGCGCCGGATACAAGCTTAATCCTTACAAATGATTTTCGCATTGGCATCTCACATCCCAAATCAATCATGAATCTTATCGTTAGGAATTGTGACGGAATCGGGCGAAAATATGGTGCGCACTGGGGCAAAAGAACGACACTGTCCCCTTGAGTGAACAACGCCGGGTGCTTGAGGGTTCAATGTTTCTTGTGATGCGACATTGAAACAATCTGCCTTAATTCAGATGATTGAAAACGTTGCGAAAAACGAGTGATTCCATTAGTTTCGACCTTGGGGCTAGTCACCGCCAAGCGGTGCATTCGAGCGGATGTAGAAGGTGCGGGACACAGCCGTTGCACGCCCCGGGGGCAAGCAAGCCGACTGGTTGGTACAGGCCGGGCTGTTAACCCCTGAGCAGCTTGCCAAAGCGACCGAGGCCGCACGCTCGTCAGGTCAGCCTTTGCGCACGGTTATTGACCGGCTTGGTCTTGTGTCGCAACGGGCATGGTCCAAGGCCGCGGCAGCGGCAACCGGTCTTGGGACGATAGAAGCCGCTGAGTTTCCCAAGACCCTTCCATCAGACCCGCGCCTTTCTCTTGATTACATGAGGCGACATGGCCTTGCCATTCTATCGCTTCAGGGGGCCGCGCCGGTTATTGCCATTGCTGACCCGACGGACACAGCCGTGCGGCAAGCCCTCGGCATCGTTTTCGGGGCTGCAATAGAGTACGTCGTCGCGACCGAACGTGACATTGAAGACGCGCTTACGCGCAGCGCGGAGCATGACACGGATGAAACCGGTAATGTGGTCGCATTGGACGCAAGCCAGGGTGACTTCGATACCGATCGCCTCCTTGAGATGGCCAACAATGCGCCGACTGTGCGGTATCTGGATTGGCTGTTCTCCAAGGCGGTCGAGAGTGGCGCGACAGACATTCATATCGAGATGCTCGAGACCGCGCCGCGGGTGCGGCTTCGGATCGACGGTGTTCTGGTCGAGACGCAACCCATTGAGCGGCGTCTCTATGATGGTGTGGTCTCACGTCTGAAAATTCTAGCTGAGATGGATATCAGCGAACGCCGCTTGCCGCAGGATGGCAGCATTCGTCAGAAGACAGCAGGTCGCACGGTGGATATCCGTGTGGCCAGCGCGCCGACGGTGCATGGTGAGGTGCTGGTGCTGCGCCTGCTGGACGGCTCGGCGGCGCGCACGCGGCTGGACCAGCTGGACCTGACCTCCGAGGCGCGGCGGCGTCTGATGGGGGCGCTGCGCCAGCCCAACGGTCTGATCCTGATGACCGGTCCTACCGGCAGCGGTAAGACCACGACGTTGCATGCCGGCCTGGCTGAGATCAACCAAGTGGGGCGCAAGATTATCACGATTGAGAACCCGGTGGAGATCCAAAACCCCGGCCTGATCCAGATGGAGGTCAAGCCGGACCTTGGCTGGACCTTTGCCAACGCGCTCCGTTCAGTCCTGCGTCACGACCCCGACGTGCTGATGGTGGGCGAGATTCGCGACGGCGAGACCGCGGAACTGGCGGTGCGGGCTGCATTGACTGGGCACCTCGTGTTGTCAACTCTGCACACCAACCGGGCCCATGAAGCGACGATGCGCCTGGGCGACATGGGTGTGCCCGACTTCCTGATTTCATCGGTCTTGCGGCTCGCCGGGGCGCAACGGCTGGTGCGGCTTCTCTGCGAGGAATGCGCGGTGCCTGTCGATGTGGCAAACAACCCCCGCCTGCGCCCCTTGCTTGATGCCTTTGCCGAAGCGGTGCCCGAAGCCGGGTCACCCGACACCTGGCCGCTTCGAACGGCGCGGGGTTGCGAGGCGTGCGGCAACTCCGGCTTCTCTGGTCGTCGCGCCGTGTTCGAGTTTGTCGATCCCGCAAACGGTGGCAAAGCGCCCGAGCGCACGATGGGGGCCGAGGCGATTGCCTTGCTGGCCGCCGGGAAGACGACGCTGAAGGAACTGACCACGGTCTTCGGTTCGGGGGAATTCTGGACATGAGCGCGCAGGAAAACACCCGTGCTGTGTCGCGCGACTATGGCTTCAGCGCCCGCGATGGCAAGGGGCGACGCCGCACCGGTGTGCTCAGTGCTGCGACCCATGTTGAGGCGACGCGACAGTTGCGCGATCAGGGGCTTTTCCCGATTGAGATCAACGCGATTGAAGGCGGTTCGGCGGCGAAGCCTGCACGAAAGCGCGGTTCGCTGTTCAAGGGGCGCAAAAGCTCGGGGCGGCTCTCAACGCGGCAAAAGGCGGACTTCGTGGCGCGTCTGGCCAAACTTGCCGGTGCGCGTATTTCGATTGACCGCGCGCTTCGGATCATGGCCGAGGGTGAGACGGGTGCGATTGCGACCGTCGCTCAGGCACTGCGGATGCACATTCGTGAAGGCGGTGGGTTTGCAGACGGACTCAAGACGGCCACTGGCATCGACGACACGGCGACCTTGGCGCTGGTGCGCGGAGCCGAAACCTCGGGCGAGTTGGACGTCGCACTTGCCACCGCTGCCGGTATTCTCGAACAACGCCTGATGGTCGCGCGCCGGATCGTGACGGGGCTGCTCTATCCGTCGCTTTTGCTGATCGTTTCGATTGTCTCGGTCGGCGTCATCATGATCGCCATCATCCCGCAGTTCCGTCCGCTGGTCGAAGACCGGATGGACCTTGTGCCGATCCTTGGTCGCGCCGTTTTCGCATTGTCCGGCACGCTGACGGCGATCTGGCCGGTGTTGCTGACGGGCCTTGTCGCGCTGGGTGCAGCATTCGCATGGTTGCAGCGCAAGGGCAGGGCGGGGGCCGTGGTGGCGCGGCTTGCGGCGCGCCTGCCGATGGTGCGCGACCTGATCGAGCGTAACCACGCGATGATGGCGCTGCATGTGATGGGCGCGCTTTTGAAGCGCGACGTGACCCTCAGCGAAGCGTTGCGGGTCGTCGGCGCCACCGCCCCGGCAGGTCGCATTCGCGATGCGATAGGCCAAGTCTCACGCGCAGTTGCTGACGGTGCGCCGCTTGCGGCGTCTTTCGCCAAGACCAGGATCTTTGAACCAAGCGCGGTCGAGATGCTGCGCATCGGGGAAGAAACCGGTGCGCTGGAAGAGATGTGCACCCGCGCTGCGACCGAAATGCGCGAAGCGTCCGACCGGGCGCTCGAACGGTTCCTCGCCCTTTTTCAGCCTGCGATGATCGTCATCGTCGGCACCCTTGTCGGAGTAAGCCTCTATGCGCTTTTCTCAGCTATCATTGCGGTCAATCAGGTCGCGTTCTAAGCGCCGGTCGGCCCGGACCCGGGGCTTTTCACTGGTCGAGATGCTGGTGGTCGTGGCCATTGTCGGTCTGTTGGTCGGTCTTGTCGGCCCGGCGGCGATGCGGCAGTTGCAAGCCTCGCGGGTGAATGCGACCGAGGCGCAGATCGATCAGTTGCGCGCGGCCCTCGATATCTTTCAGATCGATACCGGCCGCTTGCCACCGGAAGACCTCGGCCTGAATGCCCTTATTTCCGACCCGGGTGTGCCCGGCTGGAATGGCCCCTATCTGCGTGACGGTCAGTTGCCGCAGGATGCGTGGGGCGGTGCGTTTCTCTATCGCAATGATGGGAACATGGTGCGCGTGATCTCGCTCGGGGCCGATGGCCAGCCGGGGGGCGAGGGGCGCAACGCCGACATCACCGGGTGACATGACCTGGCGGCGATCTCATAGCACCCAAGGATATGCGCTGGTCGAGGTTCTGGCGGCGATGGCTATCGTCGTGCTGATCGGCACGCTGGCCTTTCTGGCCTTCGGCAATCAGGACCGGCGGCGTCTTGAGGCGGATGCAGCAAAGGTGGCGCTGCTGTTGCAGGAAGGGCGGATGCGCGCGCTGGAGGCGGGGCGCTCGATCGAAATCGTGGTGTCGGCCCGCGACCGTGTGCTGGATGTCGGCGGGCGGCAGTTTGCCTTTGACCCGGCCATTGCGATCGCGCCCGAGCGTGCCGACATCCTCCTCAGCCCGTCCGGGTCGTCCGAAGGGCTGGAACTTGTGCTGACACGTGACGCGGCTGAGAAGACGGTGACGCTGGACTGGTTGACCGGCCAGGTGGTGGTGCAATGAGGTCTCGTCGGCGCAGAGCACGCGGGTTCAGCCTGATCGAGACGCTGGTGGCGCTTGGCATCGCAGGTGCGGTTTTGTCGGGGTTCTACGAGTCGCTTTCGACCGGCAGTTTGCTGGCCAAACGCTCGAACGATCAGGCCGAGAAGGTTCTGCTTGCCATGAGCGTGCTCGACCGGGTCGGTGTCGATGTCGACCTGCGCGCCGGCACGCGTGACAATGGCCGGTCCGGGCCGCTGGCCTGGATGTTGCAGATCGGCCAGACGCCGCCGCAGGACATGGCGCTTGGGCCCGTCTATCAGGGCGAGTTGCTGTTTGTCGCCGTCAGCGTCACCGACAGCCGCACGCCCGACGCTGAACCGGTCGTGATCCGCGCCGTTCGGTATGCCGGTGGCGCTTTGTGAGGCGGCGGGGCCAAAGAAGCCGCGGGTTCGCGATGGTCGACGCGTTGGTGGCGCTTGCCATCGCCGCGCTGACGCTGACCTTGCTGACCAGCGCATCGTGGGGGCTCAAGCTGGCATCGGATCGTCGCGCGGCGATGGACATCACGGCACCCACAGATTGGCTGCTTGCACGACGCACCCTGATGGGTTGGGCCAGCGACGTTTCAAACAACGGACCGCGTGCCACGGGGGCCGCGATGATCGGTACCGCGACGACGCTGCGCATGATCGTGCGCGACCGTGGCGCCTCTCAGCCTTATGTGGGCGAGTTTCGGGTCCAGGGCACCTCGGACACAGGCTATACGCTGACCGCGGCGCGCCACGACGGGCTGCGCGATGCGCGCGTTGCGGCGGACAATCCGCGGCGCGCGACGCTTTTGACATCGGACCACCCGATCCGGTTCGTCTATCTCTTCCCACAGTCGGACGGCACAGGCAGCGTCTGGCGTTACGAGACCGGGGATGGTCAGGTCTTGCCGGCCGCCATCGCTATCGAGGCGGGCGATCGGCGGCAAGTGACCGTGCCGGTTTTTACCACCATCAGCCAAACCTGTCTGGCCGCACTTGGCCCCGGCGCGTTGGAGCGTGATCAGTGCGCCGTTCGCTGACACTCTCGCATCGTCGACAGCGCGGTTTCGTGCTGATCACCGTGCTCTGGACCGGGCTCGCTCTGTTACTTGGCGTCGCGGCGTTTATGTCAACAGCCCGGCAACAGGCGTTGCAGGTGCGCGTCGAGGTTGCCACCGCGCGTGCCACCGAACTTGCGCGGAGCGGGCTGAACGTGGCGCTTGCCGATCTGGGGCGTGTGAACGCGGACCAGTTGCGTTCCTTGCGCGACGGCACACCGGTAACGCTGACTATGGCCGAGGGCCGCGTGACTTATAGCATTCAGGACGAGGCTGGGAAGGTCGACATCAACCATGCACCGACCCAGGTGTTGGGACCGGTCTTGCAAAACATCGGGGCAGCCGAGGGGGTCGATGCCTTCGATGCCGTCAATGTGGCGCAGGCGCTCGAGGCGGCCAGTTTGCGTGGCACGCCGGCCCGCTCGGTCGGGGATGCGCTGCTGGCTGCCGGGTTTTCCGCCACCGCCGCGCGCACGGCCGAGGCGTACTTGACGACGTTCAACTTTACCGCGCAAGTCAATCCGCGCACCGCGCCGGAGGAAACACTGGCAGCGATCCCGGGCCTTGGGCCAGGCGGCGCGGACGAGATCGTCAAGCGACGCGAGAATGGCCAGACGATGCCGCGGTTGGGAAGTGCAGCCGCGTGGCTGGTTGAAAGGCCGGGCCCGGTCTATACGATCGAGGCAGAGGCCGAGTTGACGACCGGTGGGACCGCGCATCTGGTGGCCCAAGTCGCGGCGCGCGGGCTGGCCTTTCGCGGTGGCCTCATGCGCTATGAGGTTTTATCAGTCAGGGTGTCGCCATGATGCCTGGCGTGCCCGAGGCTCTGTCTTTCGCGATTTCGCTCTTTGTCGTGCTTGCGGCGTTGTCCATCGCTCCGGCGCAATTGGCGGCCCGCAGCCTGCTGCGCCAGGTTTCAGGGCCACAGACAATCAAGGCCCGTGCGCCCGCTCTCGTCGTCGGGTTCGGTGTTGGGGCGGGTATCGCTGTTTTCCTTTCGGGGACTTTTATGGGCGCGCAGGCCACACTTGCTGTCGCCTGCCTGACGCTGCTTGTGCTGCTGTCGGTGGTCGATCTTGCTTGGCGATGGTTGCCACTGGAATGGTGCGGGCTGCTTGCGCTTTGCGGTCTTACAAATGCCGTTTTGAGCGGTACATTTCCGGACGCCATGCTCGGCGCACTGCTGGGAGGGGGCCTGTTGCTTGCTCTGCGCACCGCTTACCTGGTTCTGCGCAATATCGAGGCACTCGGGTTAGGCGATGTCTGGCTGGCGGCAGCAATTGGTACCCTTGTCGGTCCAGACTACATCATCTGGCTACTGGGCACAGCAGCCTGTCTTGGCATTCTGCTGAGTTTCTGGGCAGCACGTCGCGAAGCTGCACGGGCAGGTGTGGCGTTCGGGGCACATCTCTCAGCAGTGACGCCATTCTTCTTGGTATTATAAGCCTTTGTGGCGCGATCTTGTGTTAACCGTGGCCCAAATAAGATGAAAAAGCGACATTCGCCGTAAGAGCGGGTGCGCGAACATTGAGGCAGACCTATGAAACAGAACATCGTGCTTGGCACGGCTCTCGCCGTGTTGCTATCGGGTTGTGGTGAATTCAGTTATCTGACCGAAGATGGTCCTATGACCCTCAGGGACTGGCAGGCCAATAACTTGCTCGGGACCGGCGACGGAACACGCTCGCAACGTTTTGAAGGCCGGGTCACAGGCGGACGGATGGTCGAAGCCGGTGAAGGCACGATTTACCCCGGGCGCACCCCCTTGTTCCGCGAAACCGACTTTGCAAACTCGAATGGCGAGCGCACGGTTTCGCTCAACCTCGTGAACGTCTCGATTGCGGATGCCGCCGCTGCGATCCTGGGCGAATTGCTGAGCGTGAACTATGTCATCGATCCGGCGGTTCAGGGCACGGTGAACATCCGGTCGACCCAGCCGATCAGTCGCACGACAGCTATTGAAGTGTTCGAACTTGCGCTGAAACAGAACAACGCGGCCATTGTTCGGCGAGGCGACGCTTTTGCCGTTGTGCCCTTGTCTTCGGATCTTTCCATTGGCGCAAGCACAAGTCGGGAAGTGCCCGTTGGCTACTCTATCCGCGTCATTCCGTTGATGCATATTGGCGCGCAAGAGATGGGAACGATCCTGCAGCCCTTTGCCGGGGCAGGCATTGTCGGCATCGATGCGCAGCGCAATATCATCGTATTGGCAGGGACCTCGGCCGATCAGCGCGCGTGGCAGGAAACCGTCGACAGTTTTGATGTGAACTGGCTTGCCAACCGGTCAGTCGGGATTTTCCCGATCCGCGGCCGCTCGGCACAGTCCATCGTCTCGGGTCTTGAACTGTTGGTGGATACCGAAGAAGAGTTCGAACCCATTGTCGCGTTCGAAGTCATCCCGGAAAACAATTCGATCCTTGCCGTCGCCAAGACGCCGCAAGCGCTGAAAAGTGTATCGACCTGGATCATGCGTCTGACGAAGGAAGGCGCGAATGACGCTCAAGTCTATTCCTATGACATGAAGTACGCGCGCGCCTCTGACATATCGGCCACGCTGTCGAGCATTCTGGGTGTCAGTGTTGAAAGTGACAACAGCGCCGATGAAGCGCAGGTCATTCAGGCCAGCGTGAATTCAGAACAGCAGGGCGGTGACATCAACGCGACGCGCATCGTGGCGAATGAGGCGACCAACACGCTTTTGATCCATGCAACACATGCGGAATACCAGCGTGTTCTGGGTATTTTGCACCGGCTGGATGTGCCGCCACGCCAGGTTTCAGTCGAAGCGACCATCGTCGAAGTAACGCTGAACGACGAACTGCGCTATGGCGTGCAGTATTTCTTTGAAGAAGGCAGCAACGAGTTCAGCCTGTCGCGTTCAACGACCGGCACTGGCATTTCACCGGTCGCCCCAGGGTTCAACGCGGTCTTCGATGTGGCGTCGCCTAACGTGATCGTGGATGCACTGGAAGACGTCACCAGCGTTAATGTCGTATCGTCGCCCAACCTTATGATCCTGAACAACGAATCCGCGCGGCTTGTTGTGGGCGATCAGGTTCCGATTTCGGTTCAGACCGCGCAGGATACTGACAACACCGATGTCTTCGTATCGACGGTCGAGTTCCGCGATACTGGCGTGATCTTTGAGGTGACGCCGCGCATCAACTCGTCAGGTGCCGTCATCCTCGACATCGTGCAGGAGGTCAGCACGGTGGGCGAGACCGATGCATCGACGGGTAACCCGATCATTTCGCAGCGTCAGGTCTCGAGCTCGATCAGTGTCGACAGCGGCGAGACGATTGCGCTGGGCGGTCTTTTCGAACAGCGCAGGACGCGCGGCAGCGCGGGTCTTCCCGGTTTGAACCGGCAACCCTTTGGTGGCCTGTTCGGGCGGAAATCGGGCCGCGATCAGCAGACCGAGCTTCTGGTTCTGATCACGCCGCGGATTGTCAACGACACAATGGATGCCCGTCGCGTCACGCGCAGCTTGCGCAACCGGATGGAGAACATTCGGATGGATGACCAAACTCTGCGTCAGAATTCAAGAATTCAGCAGATGGGCGACAACTCGGTTCTGGAGCGTCCAAGGGTTACGGCGCAACCGCCGGCGACGACGCAAGCCGCAGCGGTACCGTCGTCCGCAATCGGGACGCATTTTGTTTATCTTGGTGCATTCAGCTCCCAGGATCGGGCCAAGCAACACTGGGCCGACGTCTCGGGAAGGCACCGGGATAGCCTTGGAACGCTGGCGCCGCGCTATGCCAAGAAGGGCGAGCTCACTTCTGTTGCGGTTGGGCCGATGAGCGAACGGCGCGCCGAAGCGATCTGTGGGGCTGTCACGTCCGGGTGTTTCACCTCGCGCGCGAACTAGCCGACGGCGGGCCACTTTTTTTACGCAAGACAATCGGCGGCTGGAGTGCTCCGGCCGCCGGTTTGCATTTTATCTGAGGATTTCGGAGTTCTGCCACACGCCCCGCGCCCGGCCGTCAGGAAGCGCGCTGCTCGACCTCGCGAGCGAATGCGATCCAGGGTTCCATATTGATGATATGCCCGACAACGCCAAGCCGCGATGCCAGGTCGTCTGCGTTTGCTTGCGCAAGGTCTTCCAGCGATCGTATGCCACACTGATGAAACATCCACACCATTCCTGCACCTGCGCCCGGCAAGCTGAAGAGATCGCTGTTCGGATCGACCCTGGCAATGTCTTCGGAGGCTGTGTGGTCCATTGACGACAGGGAAGGCGCGTCGGTAGTTTCGGGTGGCGGAGCGTTCGGTTCAGTTTGCGCGTTGGGGGCAGGTGCAGTCGCAGGTGCCCAAGAACTTTCGGGCTCCGCTGGAAGCTCAAGCTCGGGTTCAGTGTCTTCGTTGGGACTGCTTTCGTTCGGCATTGTGTCTGCGCTTGAGGGGGCATTTGCCTGATCGTTCGTGGAATTCGGCTCTGGCGCCTCGGGCACAACATTCAATGCGTCTTCGCGACTTGCGATGGGCGTGCCCAGCGTATCTTCGGACGCCATGGAAAAGAAGTCGCCGGGTCCGATCTGTGACCCGGTGCTGGCTGTTCTTGGTGTGGCTTGGCGGGCGTGTCCGGCTTGCGCTCGTGCGCGAAGCCGGGCTTCCCGCAATGCCTTGAGCGTCTCGCGTGCCGCGTGTCGCGCAGACTTCGATTCTTGCCGATAATTGCGCTCGGAAGTCATGCCGTGTCCTTTTCTATACCGTCTGCTGTATCGTCGTTTGCAAGCTGATCCCAACGGTCCAGAGCAACTCCTACAGTCACACGCAACGCACGCTCGACAGCGAGATCGTTAAAGAGCTTGATGATGGACATGGGATGCGATGTCGATGTGTTCGCTGATTGCTCGGCAAAGCTATTGCAAAAGCTTTCGAGCCATCGCATGGCGTCGTCCACAGTGTCGGCGGATGCAGATGCGCCAACCTCGCCCATGCTAACCGCGGCTGTGAAGCCCTTGGACTTTCGTGCCCATAACGTAATCGAGACCCGCGCCGGTTCCGGTCCGTCAATAACCTGCGATAGCTTGCGACCTTTGAACCGTAACGGCGGCGCGCCGATGCGCTTCGTCATGATGCTGTTCCAAGCGTCGTCGCCCCAAGCGCCCGCGCCGACCGCGGGCCGGGACGCCGTTTTGGAGGGAAGTCCTGCCGTCATAAGGACCCGCGTATCACCGCAGCCTTAGCACAGGGTTAACACCGCCTAGTGCAATAAAGGCTGAATGATGAAGCGCGCTTCAGGAAAGAATCCGCGCAGAAAATTGAACATCTCCGCAGCCTCGTCAATGGCTTTGAACGTGTAGATCAACACATCCTCACCGTTTTGCTGCACCCGGAACTCAACTGCACGATGGTTCGGACTCGTCATTTTCACCCCTGCTTGCCACTCACGTATACCCTTCGCTAACGCTAAATCTTTTTTGCGGTCGATCTCAACACATCATTTACACATCACCTGCACGTTGAAGGGGTTCGCTGCAGGCGGACTTTGAATTGCCAATGCCGCCGAAAGGAGCATTCAGCGAATGGATGAAATGGGTCAACTAAAGGAAATCGACGGAAGGTTCGAATTCCGCCACGCTGATCTCGGTCTGGTTATACGCGGCGACCATCCGGAATGGGTTCTGATGGCCGCCGCCGAAGTAATCGCGAATACAGCGAAGATCGAAGGTGAGGCGGAGATGGACAGTCTTGCTGCACTTGCCGAATTCGATGAAGTGAGCAGCGTTGAGGTAGATTCAGCGCAGTTCGCGTTCAAACAACGTTTTGAAACGATCCCACAGTGTATCGTGAGCCTCGGCAAGATCGACTACAAATGGGCGACCGCCGAGGGTCGCCAGAAACTCATGGATGAATACGACGGACACATGGTCCGGCGGATTCATGACATGTCACTGACGTTTAGCGACTCTTTCCTCCAAAACGAGGAAGGGGTTGAGATGAACGACTAATCCTCCCGTCAACGACAAGGATACGACGATGGAAATCATTCCTTTCGGTAGCCAGGACCTCGACAACATTCTGGCCCGTGAACCTCAGCGAGCGGAGTATCTGCCATTCGGTGCCGTGATGCTCGACCGAAACGGCAAAATCGTGAAGTACAATAAGGCTGAAGGTCTTATCGCCAACCGCACCCCGGAAGACATGGTTGGCAAGGATTTTTTCAACGATGTGGCGCCCTGTGCAAAGGGTAAGCGCTTCCACGGTGAGTTTCTTAACTTTCACCGTACCGGACAGTTGAATGTCATGTTCGACTACAAGTTCGCCTACAAGGGCGCAAATGTCTCAGTGAAAATCCACCTGAAGGCGCAACCCGATGGGCAGCACTGTTGGATGTTTGTGAAGCGCGTTTGACATCCGAAGGTTGGAACGGTGAACGGAATTCAACTCCCCATCACGTATGAAGTGACAATCTCGGAAGAGCTGCGTGAGCTTCGCCGCGTCGCTCATGCGTCCGAGGTTGCCTCCATGTCTGATCACCAAGGCACATCGAACAATCAGACGCACTGCATGCTCGATGTGTTTTCCGATCTGAGTTTGCGCGTTGATGGCCGTCGCCCCTTGCGGGTAGTGGCATCTGAAATCCTTGTGCTGGAAGTTGGTAAAATGGATCAATGGCCAGCGGCGAAAAGTGTCGGTTCCAAACACGGGTATGCGTGCGTCAGGCTATTGCTGACCGAGGGTGGGACCTGTTTGGCGCATGTGAGCGCGCTGCCTGGTCCTGACAGTTCGGAAAGACCGTTGCACCGCATCGGGGAGATGCTGGCCCCGTCGGATATGATGGTAATGGTTCAAAGGTGTCGTGCTGAGTTCCAGTCTCAATGGACGCAACGGTTCGGCCCTGCTGCGAGTGCGGTTGGAAACCCAAAACAGGTGCTCGAGCCTCAGTTTGATCAACTGGTAAAAAACCTCGTGCCCTTTGTCGAAACTCCCCTGAATTGAAGGTGAACACATGGCCTATGCAATAGAAGATACAAGTCCCGAACATGTCGGGATGGTGCAGACCGAAACGACTTCGGCTCCGCGAAGCGTTGGTCAGCCTCAGACCTACCGCATCGCAAGGGTCGGTGCGCGCCCGCTGAAGTTTTCAGGGTCCGAGCTTGCGATGGCGATGAGTTTCACGCCCGAAATTCCCTTCTGGTATGAGATAAACATCTACAGAACGACCGAGGGTGATTTTGTCACAGCAGTCAGGCTCTTCCATCAATCAGAAGACCGGCGTGACACGGCTGAGGCTTGGCGGATGGCAACGCTCGAGGATGCGTTGTCCGCGCTGGAGCACTATGATGCCGGAAAGGATGTCGACTTTGCGTTGATTGAACCGGGCGATTGTCTTTGCGCATCCGAGCTTGGGGCGCGCGCGCTTGATCTGCAGGCGAGGATTATGGCGCAGCGCAAGCACTATGGCGGGCTTGTTGGCGAGGTTCTCTATGAACTCGATAACACCTAAATGCGGGAGTATTCCAATGCTACGCAAGAAGCTGCAAAAATGCCGGTTGTCCGTCCCGAGCAAATTCACCTGGAGCGTTGTATTCGCCACATCATCTATCGCGACATTGAAGCGAATGTCGGCGATAACGTGCGGCGTACAGAATTTGGTCGCAAGCTAACTGTCGCTGCTTCCCAATCAAGCGATGCATCACATTTGCCGCTTGGCGGTTCTGGTTTGGGACTGGATAGCCTTTCCACCATTTCGGCTGCAACCGCCGTTGCGCGGTTCTTCGACATGGGTGTGTCCGGACTGGACGACTATCTAGTTTTCGATGAGACCCTTGGAGAGTGGGGCAATCGTGTCGCACAGCACCTCGATACCTTAGGTCCCGACGCAACACTTGTGTTTGAGACATCCGGCAGTACAGACAATCCGAAATCAGTTCGCAAGTCTTTGGCCGAACTGCAGTTTGAAGTGCTGGCTTTGGGCGCGACCGTTGTTCCAAAGGGGACGCGCCGCATCGTGTCTTTGGTACCCGCCAGACACATTTTCGGATGGCTGTTTACTGTGCAGCTTCCAGCAAAGTTCCGGATCCCGGTCTTCGAGGCGACGTTTCGCGGCACTGCAACCGTCTTTGAGCAGCTTGGTTCGGGCGACTTTGTTGTAGGAACGCCGTTCAACTGGGAGATGTTGCGGTCTCTCGGTCGCGACTTTCCGCCAGGTGTTCGGGGTGTAACGGCAGCTGGCCCAATGGCACCGGAGTTACGTTCGGGCCTCAAGACGGCTGGTTTGGTAAGCCTTTTGGAAGTCTTTGGATCCACCGAAACAGGCGGGATCGGCTGGCGTGCCGACGGCGAATCGGACTTCAAGCTTCTTCCCCATTGCTCACGCTTCGGAGACTGTCTGGTCAGCAAGTTCTCTGGTATCCCCCTTCCGTTGCAAGACCATCTCGACTGGCGCGACGCATGCCGGTTTTTGCCGCGAGAGCGCATCGATCACGCCGTTCAGATCGCAGGTGTAAACGTTTCGTTGCGAAAAGTGCGAGATGTTCTGTGTGCCAGCGATCTGGTGGACGACGCTGCGGTACGGCTTGAAGGAAATCGCCTCAAAGCGTTCGTTGTGCCAGCGTCATCGATCGCAATTGAACAGTTGGTGCAGGCACTTGAGATGCACATGTCTCAGGCTCTCGAACCAGCCGCGCGCCCGGCGCATTATGATTTTGGTGAAGAGTTGCCGAGAAATGCGATGGGCAAACCGTCGGATTGGCGAACCGGCTGAATGCCGCGCCGGATTTGGCAGTAGACGCTAACGTCGAGGTTTACCGAATTACAACCAGAATCATGGTTTGTTCTTCTTAATCGCAAAATGCAGAGCAGCCGTGTCCGAAACTTCCCATTACACAACACAGAAATCACTTTCGAAGGACGGCCATGTGCAAAGCGCTCTCGGTCGAACACCTGGCCAGTTTTGCGACACTCAAGAAGTTCGCGCTATCGTGGCCCGAGGGGTAACTTGCCTGTCCGCTGGCGTTCCTGTGCACCTATGTGGCCCGGCAGGTATCGGCAAGACTGCTCTTGCGGTCCGGATGGCGGCAGTGTTCGATCGGCCAATGTCGTTTCTAACTGGCCATGAAGGGCTCTCGGCAGAGGACTTCATCGGTCAGCAGGTTGGTCACTCGGAATTTGCGGTCGTCGACAGGTACATTCAAAGCGTGCGTCGAAAACAAACCCAAAGCCGTATCGAGTGGCGCGATGCCATACTTGCCGAAGCCATGCGTGAGGGACACGTCCTAGTTTACGATGAGTTTACCCGCGCATCACCCGCAACGAATGTGCTGCTCTTATCCGTACTTGAGGAGGGAGTTCTTGTTTCGCCAGGTGGGATGAACGGGCATTCCTATGTGCGCGCGCATCCGGAGTTCCGCATTATTCTGACTTCCAATCCCGCCGAGTATGTTGCGGTGAACGCCGCACCAGATGCTCTGCTTGATCGTATGGTGACGATCCGCCTCACCGGCTACTGTTGTGAAACCGAGACAGAGATTGTTCGCGCGACGACCGGACTTGAGATCAAGACTGCTCGCCGCGTCGTTGAGCTTGTTGCCAGGCTGCGCGCAAGTCATCCGGGTGTCTTGTTGCCTTCTATGCGGACCTCCATCCTTATCGGAAAGATCGTGCGATCCCTGCCGACAATGGGATCGCCATCTGACCAACAACTGGCCGAGATTGTCGCAACCGTGGTCCGCGGGCGCGCACCGGAAGTTGCGCGTAACACAATCAATGAGGCAGTGCAGGCAACTGCGTTCGATGAAGAAAGGACAAGCTGATGCGAATCCCAATCGCGCAGAACCCGGCCCGGGTCCACAAAAGGTTGAGCGCAGGCAGTCTCACCCCGCATGAGGCTGCCGTTCGTCTGGTCAGAGTTGAATTCGACGTTGCACGCCTTGAGCGCGAGATCTCGGTGTCGCAGGCCCGAATCGATCGTGCGAAGGGTCAGCTTGCCCGGAACGCTGCAGACAAGACGATCCTACTTGGCATCATCGACAAAGACGCCGCTGTGCAAACCGTAAAGGCGAAAACCGATGCAGCATAGCCCAACTGATGCATTCGTTTCGACGCGAGCGCAAAACGGTCCTGCGCTGAAGGACGCGATAGCAATCGCGCGCCGGTCGGTAAGTGGAATAACGGACCAGAAGATCGATGCCGTCGCTCTGTGCCGCAAGCAGGAAGACGGGGCGTGGCAGGTTGTTCTGGACGTGATCGACAGTCGCGCACGGCTTGGCGAGAACGACCTGTTGGCTGCGTTCGAAGTGCATGTCGACCCGTCCGGAGAGGTTGTCTTTTGTTCACGGACGCATCGCTACCGTCGCGAGGACGGAGCTGTGTCGTGAGCCTTGATCTTCAAACAACCGGCAGTTCAGACGGTTTGGCGGATGTTCTTGAGAGAATTCTAGACAAGGGCGTCGTCATCGCCGGCGATGTCGCGGTCTCGCTGGTAGGTATTGAGCTACTGACCATTCGGTTGCGCTTGCTTGTCGCAACCGTCGACAAAGCGCGGGAACTGGGCATCGATTGGTGGGAACACGACCCGCGCCTGAGTTCCAAGGCGCGCGACCTGGAGACCGAAAATCGCCAGCTTCTGGAACGCGTCAGCGATCTGGAGTTGCAGGCGAACCGCTACGCGCGCACATCGGAGACATCAATATGACCCGAAAGAAAAGCCCGCAAAAACCTACGGGAAATGTGCTGGATGAGCTTACGTTGGGATTATCCAACCTTCTGGACACGTTCAATGACACGTTGTCTGATGTGTCCCAACGCCTTGAGAACGGACAGTCTGGCGAGGTTCGCAGGAACTTCGACCTTCAAACCAGCAATGGCCCGGTGCGGGCCGAAGCTGGCATAAAAGTGAAATTTGCGGATGTCGGGCAGACTGAGTTCGTGGAACCCAAGTCTTCGAGCGTGGGCCAGCGCTCGCAAGGGGGCATGCGCCAATCCTCAGGGCCATCCGGTTCGGCGTCGGGAAAGAAGTTACGTTCGATTGAATTCGAGGTTTTGGAAGACCCAGACTGCTGGCGGCTTGTTGCAGACATTCCCGGTGCCGAAAAACAGGATGTCACAATGCACGCCGAAAACGGAGAACTAGTGATTGAAACAACCGGCACACGCAGATTTCGCGGGCGCTGCACTTTGCCGGATGGCCTGACCCCAAGCGATCTCGAGGTGACGCTTCGCAACGGGATTCTTGAGCTCATTGGGCGTAAGCCGGGGGCCGTTTCTGAATGATCTACCTGTTTGGGCTTCTAGAGGCTTCCGATGACGCGGCCGCATCGCTTGAAGGATCTACTGGCGTCAAGGGACCGGTCTGCGTCACAGGTTGCAGTGGCCTGCATCTCATTTTCGAACCGCATGACAGCAGCGAGGTTTTGCCTCGGCGACGGTCGCTTTTGACACATGCGCGCGTGTTGGAAAACGCGATGACTGCCGGCACAGTTTTGCCAATGTGTTTCGGTATGACCTGCGCATCGCTTTGCGAGATCCAAGATCTTGTCGAGGCGGGCGCATCGCGAATACGCGCGCAATTCGAAAAGGTCCGTGGTCGGGTTGAAATGGGCGTGCGGCTCGCCGCCCCCGAAGCTGATGCGCTTGCCGCCGCCTTGCAATCGGCGCCACCGCTGCTGACCGAGCGCGACCGTCTTGTCTCCCGCGGCCATGAAGCCCACTTCGCCAAGGCTGAGTTTGGACGGCACTTGGGCGATGTAGTGGCAACACGTCGACAGGCTGCCCAGACGGCTGTTTTGGCGCAGTTGCGTTCTTCGGCCGTCGATCACGTCCTCAAGGCACCGGAAAGCGATTTCGAGGTACTGCGTGCCGAGTTCCTTGTTGACCGTTCGAAAGTTGCTGCGTTCTCGGACCATGTCGAACGTGCCGTTCAGTCGCTCGATTTCGCATCCCCTGCGGCATGCACGGCGCAGATCATCGGTCCAGGCCCGGCTTTTCACTTTGTTGATCTGTCCCTGGTCCCGGCCGAGGAGCCGGCTTGATGGGGGTTTTGAGCGCACTCCTTACACTTCCGGTTGCCGGACCCATCAAAGGTTCGACCTGGGTCATGCGCAAGATTCATGACGCGGTCGAGGCCGACTTGAATGATCCTGCGGCAATTCGGCGAGAGCTTGATCGCCTGGAAGCTGCACTGCTGGCCGGTGCACTTTCGGAAGACGATTATGACGCGGCCGAACTGGTGCTGCTCAGACGATTGCAGGCGGCGCGGTCATGACGCAGGTGGATGTCGAACTCAGACCCGCGCCCAAAGCAGACACTGGACGGGCCCTCGCCCGTGTCCCGGCCGATATCATGACTAAACTCGGTCTTGCACCTGGCGACGCCGTTGCAATTCTGGCGAAGTCGAAAACACATTGCCGAGTGATCCGTGGCGTAAGGGATGCATCGGCGGTTGAAATCGACGAAAGTGTCGCACAATCAATCGGGGCAGAACCTGGCGAGACGGCGCGCCTCGCCCGGGCTGACTTGCCCGCGTTGACCAGCGTTCTGATAACTCTCGGCGAGAGCGCAGGCGCAACACGTCCCGCCGATTTGTCAGAAGCCTTGTTTGACTTGCCGCTGACACGCGGTGACCAATTGAGCGTGCCCGTGCCCGGCGCACGCCCGGTAGCCATCACGATAACAGACGCGATGCCCACAGGGGCAGGGTTCTTCACCTCGGACACTATTCTGTCCATTGTCGGCCAACCTTCGTCTGGTGCAAAATTCGAGGAAGTTGGCGGGTTGGAAGAGCAGATCCAACGTGTGCAAGAGATGGTTGCGACGCCGTTGGATCGCCCCGAGTTGTTTGAAACTCTTGGCATTCAACCGCCGCGCGGCATTCTTTTCACTGGCCCGCCGGGATCGGGGAAGACGCTGCTGGCGCGCGCGGTCGCTGCGCGCACATCGGCCGCTTTTTTCCACATCGATGGTCCCGAGATCGTGTCGAAGCACTATGGTGACAGCGAAGCCGCGCTCCGTCAGGTGTTCGATGCAGCCGCGCGCGCGAGATCGGCCATCATTTTTATCGACGAAATCGATGCGATCGCGCCGCGCCGTGACGCCTTATCCGGCGAAAAGCAGGTTGAACGCCGCGTTGTCGCCCAACTGCTCACCTTGCTTGACGGGCTGTCTGATCGTGGCCGCACCGTCGTTATGGCTGCGACCAACCTGCCGGATGCCATCGACCCTGCATTGCGCCGTCCGGGGCGTCTTGAGCGCGAAATTGCGTTTCGAACACCCAACCGCGCGCAGCGCCGCGACATTCTCGGTGTGCATCTTCGCAACGCTCCGCTGGCTGACGATGTCGACCTCGATGCCATCGCCGAGGCCAGCCATGGGTATGTTGGCGCTGACCTTGCCGCCTTGTCACGCGAGGCGGGCCTTGCCGCGCTCGCCCGGAACGTGGCCCGGTCGGGCGGAGAGCAGATGGTTGATCCCGCTGATATTCAGCTCACTGCGGAAGACCTTGAACACGGGCTGCGCACCACACGCCCGGCCATGCTCCGCGACAGCGTTGTCGAGAGCCCGTCAGTCAGATGGTCTGACATTGGCGGCCTTGACGAGATCAAAGCGGAGTTGATCGAAGCTGTGATGTGGCCGCTCCAACACCGCGATCTGTTTCGGGGGCTGCGCGTTGAACCTGCTCGCGGCGCGCTTCTGGCCGGCCCACCTGGAAGCGGCAAGACCCTGCTGGCGCGCGCATTGGCTACCGAAAGCGGCATGAACTTTATCGGTGTTCGTCCGACGCGCATTATGTCGCAGTTTTTGGGCGAGGCCGAACGCGCCCTCGCTGAACTCTTCGCAAAGGCTCGCCATGCAGCGCCGTCGATCCTTTTTTTCGATGAGTTTGACGCGTTGGCACATCGCAGAACGGGGCAAGACGCAGTGCTGGACCGCGTTGTCGCGCAGATGCTGGTTGAAATGGACGGGCTGGGTCACAATGAAGGCGTCTTTGTTCTGGCCGCGACCAACCGTCCGGCTGCCATTGATCCCGCTTTGCTGCGGCCCGGGCGGATCGATCTCATTCTCACCGTCCCGCTGCCTGACGCAAAGGCCCGAAAAGCCATTCTTGATGTTCACTTGCAAGGGCGGCGGGGTGCAGATGGGCTCGACCTCGATGCCCTCGTTAGCGGCACGGATGGTCTCTCGGGGGCGGATCTTTCAGAATTGGTTCGGTCGGCCGCGCGGCAGGCTTTGCGTCGGCATGTCGCGACAGCAGCTGCGATCGGTGTCGAAGCCCACCTCACCCCCAAAGACATGACGGATGCCCTGATGGCAATGCGCCGTCGCGCGAGCCAACAGGATATCGATCACCTTGGCTTACATTCGGTGTCGCCCCTATGAAGTATGAACTTCTTGCCCTCCTGTCCGGACACTACGCTGCGCCTTCCGATGCAGACTTGGTCACGGTTGCACGCGGGGACTATACGGCAGTGTTTCTTCCCAGATCGCACAAACAACTCTTTGGGCAAACCTTGCGCCGCACCCGCTTGTCGTCCGCACCCAAGCGCCAAGCTCATCTGGAGACACTGATGTCGAAGGGGACTGTACTGCCCTTCGCGCCGGCAACAGTTTTCGATCCGCAGGGGACCGACGCCTTGGTTGCCAGCAATGCCGAGGTTTTCAGAACCCTGTTCGAGCGTTTGAGGAACCGGGTACAGTATCAGATCAGTGTAGAATGGACGGAATCGCGCGTTCTTGAACAGTTTCGAAACACGTCCGAAATCAGTCCCTTGTTCGCAGGCTCCTCGGTTTCCGGACGGACCGTTTCGGCAGCTGTAACGAAACTGGCGGATCGGCTTGGACAATGCATTGTTTCGCGATTGTCGTCGATCGCCTGCGAGTTCTCGGAGCTTCCGCGACAGCGTGCGTTGATCGCAAACTGCGTCATCCTGATTGAAGCCACCGAAGAACCGGCTCTTGACGAGGCACTCGCAGCCATCGACGCCATATGGTCTGATGGGTTGCGCATTCGTCAGATCGGGCCTGGCCCGGCTGTGTCTTTTGCTACGCTGACACTGCAGAGGTTTGGCAAAAGGGACCTCGCACGTGCGCATCGTGTTCTGAACCTGTCTGACCGGCCATCTTCGGATGAGATACGCGACGCGCGCCAACGGCGTTTGCGCGACGCCAGTGCGACTGTGTCTGAGATCCGCATGGCCGCGCGTCTGGCCCTTGCTGCGCATAAGATCGGCGACCCTGGTCAACCTGTGCATATCGTCGACATTTGGTCGGAAGGGCGCGCAACGACCGGAGATTTGGAGCGTGTGGCATGACATCTCTTTTGCTTCATGGGATCATCCGCGCCGATGCGCCGGGCCCGCCGGCGGGTACACTCGGTCACTTGCGAATTACGGCCGGAGAGTTGGCTGGGCTGGCCCGCCCTGTCGCCGCACATGCGCTCTCTGCAGAGGGAGCGTCGCCTATGGCCGAAGTCGAAGCGCACCATGACCTCCTATCGGCGTATGCCGTGTCCTCTGACCTGGTGCCGGTACGGTTCGGGACAGCCTTTTCCGGCCAACGCGCCATCGTGGACATGCTGCGATCTGAGGTTGACACTCATCTGGCCCGCCTCGCGCGGGTCGCTTCATGCGTTGAATACACTTTGAAGCTAAGCCGTATCCCCGACCGGCCGCGGCAGGCGGTGGCCCCCGGGCAGGAAAACGGCCGGGCTTTTCTCAAGCAAAAGCAGAAAGTCCGCGATGCACAAAGGAGCTTGGCCAAACGCCGAACAGATTTTGTGTCCGAGGTGCTGAACCAGGCCACCGACGCTGTGCAAAATTCTGTCATGGTGCCGTCGCCATCGGCTCAGATCATCGCGGCATCAGCGTTACTTGTCGCCCGCAAAACCGCACCCGACCTATTGGATGTTTTGCGGCATCTGTCCGTGCATGCATCAGCCTGCGGTGTTGCGGTCGCCTTACAGGGACCAGGCCCGTGCTACAGCTTTGCAGATGATGACCTGCACCGGGATGTTTCGGTTGCAGCATACGATAGCGATCGTGGAAAGACTTTGGAAAATGCCTAGCGATCAGCAATTTGACTACGTTTTTGCCACTCCGGAGGATGCCCTGACCGGTCATGATGCGCGCCTCGTCGACCTGGTGGATGGTTTGTTGGATCATGGCGTTGTTGTGAGTGGTGAGGTGTGGTTGACCGTTGCAGATGTCGATCTCGTCTTTCTTGGACTGAGTGCTATTCTGACAAGTCCTGACAAACTGCGCTCCTCTGCGGGCGCAGCGTGACACAGCTCCTGGGATACGTGGCCGCTGGCACCCGAGGCGATACGCCCGAAGGCGTTGACTTGATCGAGCATCACGGCGTTTTTCATGTGATGGATCGGGCCATGAACCAGCATGCCTGCAAACGGTTGGAGAAAGTGCAGAAGTGTTATCGTGCTTTTGAAGCATTCCTTCCTCATCTTTCCGGCACCAAGAAGATGCAAAGTGCCACTACTTTGGCGTTGTTGGAAAAGGTTGCGCGACATGGGCAACTTTCGTTTCGGCTGGCGTATCCGCGTGGGGCCCCGACCGACACCGCACATAACGGGCGCACCTATCTGGCAGCGTGCCGGGCGCGCAGGAAAGCCAGGGAAGCTTGGCAAGATGCGGCGGAGACGGCGATGCATGTGCTGGCCGATCATCTGCCCGCCCGGGATCGCTTGCTGGTTCGTCGCAACACGGCCATGACACTCGACCTGCTGGTTGAGTCAGATACCGAACCCGGACTGCGTGACCTGATCGCACCCGCCGTCCTGGCCGCGCGACAGGCCGCGCCGTGGGCACATTTCGCGGTGTCGGGGCTTTGGGCACCGATGTCTTTTGCCAGGGCGGGAATGTGTACGAATGAATGACACCGCTGAGACCAACCTTGATGCAGGCCTGTCCGCAATGCGCGCGGCACTTGCGTCAAAGTCGGATGAGACCGGGCGATTGGCGCTGGATCCCGAAACGGTCGAACAGGATCTGGCACGGCTTGTTTTGGGAATAGTCGCTTTCCTTCGGGAGCTTATGGAGCTTCAGGCGATACGTCGCAGTGAGGCCGGCAGCCTGACACCGGAAGAAGAGGAACGCGTGGGTCTTACCTTGCACCGCGCGGAACATGCCATTCACGAAATGGCAGGAAAATTTGGGCTGACCCCCGAGGAGCTTTCACTTGATTTGGGTCCTTTGGGGCGCACGATTTAGTCCGAGTTAGTCCATCCTTAAACCACCGGCGGTATGGCAGCGGAGACGTGGCCAAGACTGATGAAAACTGAGAGGACTGCTTCGATGACAACCGAGACTGCAACGTCAGAGTACATTGAATTCCTTTCCCATCGTGGCTGCATTTCTCATGTGGTCTCGGCGTCTCCAGAAGCTCCCATATCGACACTTGCTTTGACGCAGCGATGTTTAGCCAGTGGTATTCCTTTTCCGGTTCCGCTCCCCGATGGGTCGGTTGGAGTTAAGGTGGAAAACGGCATTCCGGCGGCGCTTGCCGCACTCGACTTGGTGATCAACGAGGTGCCGAACCAGGGACCTTTCCTGCCGGAGGAAGGCGACGAAAGCGTCGAAGACACTAGTGAGAGGCTCGATACGGCACCGGCAAGTGATGAGTTGGCCGTGGACGCGCCTGCGCCACGGGAGTGTTCGGAGCAAATGTCCGAAGCGGCGGACGTGCCGCAGGAAAAGCCGGTTTCGGAAGACTGCAGTGCGGTCGAATTCACCCAAATGCCCGAGGATCTGGAAGACCCCGTCGACGATAAAGCGTGCGACATGGGCGATCACGCGGAAACCAGTCAAGCGGGCGAGGCGGACACTGTTGAACCTACGATGTTTGTGCGAAGCAGTGCGCGCATCGCGATGGCAGAAGGCAGCTTGAATGCCGATGCGCAGGTCGAGGATGAACCGAACTCAGACGTGGATTCCGCGCTTGATGACCCCGAAACGGGTCACATCATGGATAGCGCAACCGATGACTTCATTCCTGATCATATGATGGAAACCGCGCCGGAAAGCGACATCGAAGACGCGGAAGCGCCACCAAACACGCAATCGGTGAAGGATGACGAAACGCCGAGCGACCGGATTGTTGAGTTTCTTTCGGCGATCGACACGCGACTTGGGGTGCTGGAGGATCAGCAATCTACTTTGGCCGAGGCTTTGGGATCGCCCTCGTCGTCGATCGACACTATGGAATCGCGTCAGATGCCTCGACCGGATGCGACGGAATTCAACCGGGGCATGGCAAAAATGACGGTGGCCTTTGCGCACACGCTGCGTCGTATCGAGGACAGCCTCGAAGCTGCGCGGGGCGGGCAAGAAGAGAGCGGCACAAGCGTATCCGAGTGTCTTGCGGATGGCTTTGGCGCGCTTGCCAACGCCATTCGGGCTATGAACCCGACCCATGTCGGCACAGCGACAGACTTTACGATGATCGCATCGATGCAGGAAACCCTTTCGCACCAACTGGCAAAGCTGATCGAAGCGACACAAGCGCCCCAGCCACCGGCTCTGGAAGAATTCCTGATGGATGTCCGACATGCGACAGCCGAGTTGTTGGCCGAACAGGCGCGCATCGCTCAGGCTGTTTAGGTGGCGAATTCCGATCAGGTCGCTTTTGGCTTCATCAGTTCTTAGAGGTTGTTCGTTTAAGACGCATCATCGCTCGGGCCCTCAAGGGCTTGCCGTACTTGTAAATGAGGATTGAAAATGGCTATCGAAAAAAGTGCTGCGTCGGCGTCCATCGCTGAGGTTGTGGATCGCATCCTAGACAAAGGCGTCGTGATCGACGCGTTCGTTCGTGTTTCGCTTGTTGGCATCGAACTTCTGTCGATTGAAGTGCGCGCTGTCGTGGCTTCGGTGGAAACGTGGTTGAAATACGCCGAAGCGGTTGGTTTGACGGTCGATCCGGCTGCCGCCTGATCCCTAACATTGACGCGTTAAACTTGCGGCACCGGACAGTGTCCGGTGCCTGTTCGCGCCGTGTACCACGGTTGCGTTCCGAAGCGGGCCACTTTGTCTCAAGTCAGATCGCTGTATTCCGTCCATTGGTTTCCTAACCTAAAGGCAAATAAGGGTTTTTTCCTCACTTTGGTCTTCCGATGTCGGGGCGAGTATCTCTTAGGTTGCTGGCGGTGCTGGCTCCCGGTTTTCTGGCAAAGACGTGGGACTGGGTGTGACCCAGACACTTTTCCAGATCGGAAGCAACCCGCGCGAAAAGACCGGTTGGCACTGTTCAAACGTCTCTACTGTGAGCCGTTTTTTGCGCTGGGGTTGAAGGGCGTCCTCTTCGCGACTGTGACAGGTTTTGGGATCTCGGACCGGCCGTCACAGAAGAACTGCGATCAAACCTGGGCCCTGATTGCTTGCCTGACCTAGCCGGCACGATGACTTGTCGGGTGCGGATCTTCTTCCTGAAGCCGAAAAGCCAACTCCTCGATCTCGGGACCAAGTGCCCGGTCGTCGTCAAGAAAAGCTGAAGTCTTTCGGACGAAGCTCCGCAGGGCTTCTGCCGAGGCTGTCAACGCGCCACCCCCCTCATCGTGTTGAACCAAGTCAAGCGCTTGCGCGGCGGTCATCTCCAATATGGCCTGAATTCTGAAGAGAAGGTCGAGCTTGTCGCGCATGAGCCGCGCCGCGATCGTTCCCTGGGACACGACATCCTGGTTGGCCCCATTGGTCGAAATGGAGTGGATTGATGCTGGGCCAATGCTACGCATTTCCGCCAGCAAGGCGGTTGCGGTGACCTGCGCGCCCATTAGTCCGGACGTCAAGCCGACTTTGCCGCCGCTGAGGAAGGCGGGCAGCCCGCCGTTCAGCTTTTCGTCGGTGATACGGGCAATCTGGCGCTCGTGAAGTCCTGCCAGAACGACCGTAGCACTGGATGCAGCGTCAGAGGCCAGCGCAATGTGGGTGCCCATGAAGTTACCGCCGTGCAGAGCCGGCGCATCGGCCGTTGCGGGGAAAATGGGGTTGTCGGTAACGGAATGAAGCTCGATCTTGACGACTTGACGCAACCAGTCGCCTGTATCGCGCACGGCTCCGATGACCTGTGGCGCACACCGGATCGAATAGGCGTCCTGCCCGGCCACGATGTCCGTCTCGACGTCGCATTCAGAAGACAGCACGGATTGTGCGAGCGGTCGATGTTCAATGCGTCCCGCGCCTTGCGTCATGTCAGACAGTCTTTCGGTCGCCCATACCTGGCCGGGATGCGGGCGCAGCGCCGCGAAGGCCTTGTGCCAGGCTTCCCGCCGCCCGCCCAACACCTCGGCCATGGCACCGCTGAGGGTGATCGACCAGTCAAGCGCGCGCCCGAGACGCAGTGTGTTCAAGACTGCCACCCCGGTCATTGCGGATGTGCCATTGACCAGCGCCAGACCATCGCGATGCGACAGGTCGAGGGGCGACACTGCCAACTCTGACAAAGCGGTTTCGCCGGGCACCCGCGCGCCGTGCCTGGTCAGGAAATCTCCCCGCCCCTGCAAGCACAGCACCAGATGCGCCAAAGGGGTAAGGTCGCCCGACGCGCCCACGGTACCAAGTTCGGGGATTTCGGGTGCAAACTCGGAATTGAGCAAGGCGACGAGCCTGTGAATCGTCCCAAGGCGCGCGCCCGACGCGCCCTGGACGATCGCCATAAGACGGGCAAGCACAATAGCGCGCGCCGCTTGCCAACCGAACGGGCGCCCGACACCGGTTGCAAGGTGGTACACCAGGTTTTGTTGAAGCGTCGCGCCATGCCGGGCGTTTATGATCCGGTTTGCCAACGGACCAAATCCAGTGGTCACACCATAGACATGCCTTTGCGATTCGATGACATCCTGCAACCTTGCGAATGCAGCGGCGCATCGTTGCTTTGCCGCGTCTGACAAGACGATATGCGCGCGCCCCGCCGCAATCTCACCCGCCTGTGTTAGCGTGATCTGACGGTCCACGACTAGTGTGGGCCGCATCGCATCACCTTGTCCCATGAAGTTTCTGCCCGTCTCCAGTCTGTTTGTTCCGGGCACTATCGGATGAGGGTTAGCGGTTTCCTAATGCGAGCGGGCAATCTCAACGCTGCCAAGAACGTTTAGTTAACGACTGATCGCGTAGAGAGGCGAAGCGGATAGCAGGACATTGCGATGACCATCGACCCACAAACTGACTCCTCTGAAACACCCGCGCAGCCTGTCGCCCCGCCAGTGGCATTTTCGGCGGCCTTGTTTGCGGACGACCCCGTCATTCGTTTCGATGCTGAAAGCGGTGCGGTGACGGCAATGAACGAGGTGGCGAAGACGGCCCTGGACGTCTTTAGCGACACATATGACGGTCTCGACTTCAACGGTACGATAAGGGTCGAAGGCCCCGGAACCAGCGACATCTGGTGGGAACTCTCCGCCGGCGCACGCTGCGCCTGGGACGGGGCGATGGTGTCGGCTTCGGGGGAAGAAAAGCCAACCAGCTTCAGAGGTGGCTTGTCTGCAGATGGTTCGACCATAGACGTCATCGGGTTCCCGCGTGGAGGAGAGGTCGGCGGATCACAAGGCGATTGGGCAGTTGTGGAGCCAGCTATTGGCGTCATCGAATATAACTCCGACGGCGTCGTCCAGTCTGCCAACGACCGTGCGATAATGGCGCTTGAGATGTTCGGAACCGAAATCGCAGGTGTGCATCACGACGCATTGTGGCCGCCTGAGGCAACACAGACGCCGACCTATGTCGACTTTTGGGAAAAATTGCGCGCTGGCCGGATCATCGAAGGTCAACACAAACACGTTTCCGGCACCGGGGGAACGGTCTGGCTGCAAAGTGTCTTTCTGCCATTCAAAGACGACAGCGGGTTTATCAGCCGCATCGTTCAGATCGCCATGGATGTCTCGGATACGGCGCACAAGGCGGCCGAAGCGGAACTGCTTCGTGAAGCGCTCCGATCGCAATTTGCATATGCTGAGTTCGACCCAGACGGCCACATCAATTTCGCCAATGACGCGATGATAAGCCTCTATCGAGTGAACGATACAGAAGTGATTGGAAAACGCTTTGACGCGTTTTGCGATGAAGAATTCGCAAGATCGAAGGCATTTGAGAACGCGTGGGAAATAGCTGCCAAAGAAGGTCGTCATGTGCGCCTGCCCATCCGGCATATCACCAGCGAAGCGCAAAAACTCTGGATGGAAGTGAACCTGATCCCGGTGATCGGCGAAGATGGATCGCTAAACAGAGTAATTCAGCTGGCCCGGGACACAAATGAGGAGGAGATCAAATCCCAGTCCCTTCGGATCCGTGACCGTGCGCTTGACCGCGGAAAGGCCGTGGTCGAATTCAATCTTCGAGGGGAGGTCACGCAGATAAACAAGGGAATGTGCGAGGTTCTTGGTGTTATTCCCGAAGAGATACAGGGCGTCCTGCACAAGGATCTGTGTGAGCCCGAGTTTGGCGACAGTCGAAAACATACCGACTTCTGGGACAAGCTCGTCGCGGGAGAGGTCGTGCATGGCGTGTTTCAGAGGGTGGCGCCGTCGGGACAACGGTTCTGGTTGCGGTGCGTCTATTCTCCCCTGATCAAGACGGACGGGCGAGTTCAGGGCGTTCTGCTGATAGGTGCGGATGTCACCGAAAGCCAGGAAAATCTCTTGAAACTGGAACAAAAACTTGCGGCACTCGGTGAGTTCGCCTGTGTCATGGAACATTCGCAGGATGGGCATGTGATCAATGCCAGCCCAAAAGTCCTAAAGGCGCTTGGGCAAAGCGCATCGCAGCTTCGAACGCGAACCTTTGCCGAACTCGCCGCCGCCGACGAGATGGCGTCGAAGGAGGCGGCGGACCAGTGGAGCCGCGTCATGCATGGCGAACGCGTCACCGGCGACTTTCTGCGCCAAACCGCTGATAACGGCGCTGCGTGGTTTCGGGGGTCATACAGCCCCCTTGTGTCAACCAGAGGCGAAATTGACAGTGTCTTCTTCGTCGGTATCGACATCACCCGATCAAGGGCCGACGAGATCACCGCTAAGGCGCGGCTCGCAGCAACCACTTCCGGCCTTGCGATCGCAGAGTTTGACGCCAGTGGCCTTATCCTGGATGCCAATGAAAACTTTCTGAAACACCTTGGGCAGTCGCGGCGCGAGTTGATGGGCGAGCATCACAGCACCCTTTGCTCGCCGGACTTCATTCATACCGAAACGTATCGTGGATTCTGGCTCGGCCTTGCGCGCGGTGAGCAGTGGTCGGGCCGCATGGCGCATGTTGACCGGTATGGCGGAGATGTGGTGCTGCATTCCGTCTATTGCCCAATTCGCGATGAGGACGGCGAGATTTCCCAAATTATTGCCTACTATCTGGATCAGTCCTCGGTGGCTCGTTTTGAGAAGCTCGCAATCGAGCGCGCCGAAGAAATACTGACGGAGCTCCAACGGTTTAAAGCTGCGACAGACAAGCTTGACGCGCAGCTCAACGAACTCGTGTCGATTGCAGGATCTTCGATGGATATGTCAGAGCGTGGCCAGAACGACCTGCGAACCGGACATGACGCCATCGAAGTGGCCCGAAGTTCGTCGAATGAGATTTCAAAAGTCGTCGATGTGATTGGCGATATCGCGGGACAGACGAATTTGCTTGCTTTCAACGCCGCTGTCGAGGCGGCCCGTGCTGGCGAACACGGCGTCGGGTTTTCCATTGTGGCAGAAGAAGTCAGAAAGCTCGCCGAACGAAATGCCGATGCCGCACGCGATATTACGAGACTGGTTGAAACGGCTGATCGCGACTTTGTGCAAGGTGCGAAATTGATTGAGGGCACGCTTGAAAACTTGGGTGTCATCGCAAGTCATCTCAGTGGCACAATCGAAAGCCTGCGCGCATCCATCGAGACCACAGCTTCGGCAGAAGAGGTCGGTAACACGATCTCCGAACTCGCGAAGACCGTTTGCGCGGATCAGAATTGACCGGCGCGCCTGACCTGTCTGGGTTTGGGGTCTTCCGTGTCGGTGAGCGCCTGATCGGGATTCCAATCTGCAACCTGGCCGAAGTTTGCAACGTGCTTGCGGTGTCCAAAATTATGGCGCCCGAGGGTCCAATGATCGGGGCATTCGACCTGCGGGGCAACTTAGTGCCGCTTTTGGACGTTGAAGTCCTTTCCGGGCGGAGAAAGCACGAACATTCTGTCCAAAGGGCCGTGGTTTTGCAGCATGATGGCCGGGTTCTTGCGGTCGCCGTTGACGACATCGTTCGCCTATCCGAGGCGCGGCCGATTGAAGCACGGAACGGAAGATCGGAAACTGGAAACGAGACGTCGGAGAATTGCGACGACACGGTCTCACTTTTCCCTTCCGGATTTGTCTTGGATGGCGAAGTTGTCAGTTGCCTGAATGCCGATGCCCTGTTTGCACGTGTCGACGTTTTAAGCGTCGCGCATGTGCGGGCCGCAGCACGGCACACCCAGATGGGTCACGATGGAAAATACCTGATCTTCCGCGCAGGGGGCGCGCATTTCGGCATCGACACCCGGCACATTTCCGCAACCGTGCCCAAGGGTAAGCTGGACCCGGAAGGGGTCCGTGTAGAAGGCGGCTTGTGCCTTGGCTTTGCAGACCATTTCGGATGGCGCGTCCCCGTTGTCGATACCAACTGCGCGTTGGGCGTCGGAGCGATCATGTCGCCGCACGAGACCGAAACTGTCTTGCTTCGCTTTCCCGATACCAAGTTGCTTGGACTGCATGTCGACAGCACCGAACGGCTGTCGTCCCTTCCGGACGAGCAGTTGAATCAAAGCAGTCTCTTGGTGCGAAGAAACGGTCTATTGACCAAGGTGCACATTACAGGCGACGGAACGCAGGTCTTCGTGATCGATTTCGATGCTCTATCACGCCAGCATGATCTCTTGTCGCTGTCCATGTTGTCGAGCCGAACTTCTTCGCTCGACGAAAAACCTCCTGCCGACGCAGGGCTGGCTGACGATGCGGTTCGCGAAAACCAGCGATATCTTGTGTTCGAAGCAGGCGCCACATTTGCCGTTCCAGCTCGGAGCCTGTCTCGCATTCTGCGGATGCCGAGCACCATCGTTCCGGGAAAGGACATGCCGGCCGGGGTGAAAGGGTTTTTCTCTCATGACAATCGTTCCGTGCCTCTGGTGATCTTGCCGCAGAGTGATCATATGTGCACCCACGACGGGTTTGTCCTGTTGGTGACGTCCACGCATGGCCAGGTTGGTTTTTTCGCAAGCCGCATCTGCGCGATGAAAACATCCGAGTGGCGGATCCCAAACCGGGAAAGTGCGACCGAAACGGCAGATCTCATTAAAATCAGAAATCCGGATACGCAAGGACTTGTGACAGTCGCAGACCTTGGCGGGATCGCCAAATCCCTTGTCACAGAATTGATCCCAACTGCATAGAGGCCCAAGGCGCGACATGCGCTTAGAGGCATGGCGGCATGTCGACTTCTCAATAGGTCTTTTCAATAACAGACAGAGTGCGGCTTTAGCTTCCAAAGCTCGAAGTCCGTTTTACCAACTCTCAACCTTGTGGCGGTATCTCCGAGCATAGCGCGACATGCGCCCCAATTCGCAGGAGCCCAAAAATGTCGTTTTCCCAACCGATTGCGCAACAAGTCAGTCGCATGAGCCGACTGCTGATGGGGGTCCTATTATTGTTGGCGGCATGCGCAGTCATCACCAACCTGACTGTTCGGGCAACATTTGTTGAATATCGCGACGCATCTTCCACTGCACTCACCGCAAACAAGATTTTTGAGGACATTCTCCAAGCAAAAATTGCAAGTCTAAAGTGGCAAACGGCAGGAGACTCCACGGAGATTGAGTCCTTCGAAGAAAACGCGGCCGACCTCTCTTTGATGCAAAAGGAGATTTCGGAGAACGGGACGATACCGGAAGTGCTCAGGCAACAGGCTGACCGTCTGCGTAGCGATCTTATCGAGTACGAAAGCGCGTTTCGGACCATGACCGAGGCGCGTCAACGATTTGAGGAGATCGCTTCACGCACCCGTGAACTGGGGCGAAAGGCGCGGCAGGAACTGAGCGATATTGTCGCGTCGGCCGCCGCAAACGGCAATGCAATCGCGGGGCTGCAGGCAAGTCGCGCACTTGAGGCGCTCATGCTCGGACGTCTATACATCGAGCGCTATGTGAACTCGGCAAGCGCGAACGACCGTGACCGCATTGCTCTCGAGATGAAAGCGGCTTTCGAAGCCGTTGCGCTTTTGCAAGACGAACTCACAACGCCGCAACTCCGAGCCAAGGCGGTGAATGTCATTGAAACGCTCAATGCGTTGGACGGCACCTTAAATAGCCTGGAAGTCCAATTGCAGGCCGAGGCGACTGCTTCCAGCGAATTGGACCTTGTCGGGCAGAAAATCGCAAACGACACTGACAGCATTATTGAAGAGACCGCCGATCTACAGGACATATTGGGTCCGCGCGCGCTCTTGGTGTCACTATGGTCATCTTTATTGGTCTGCATGATTGCTGGCAGCAGCATTTTGCTTGGCTGGTTCTCGTCCAAGCGCGTGTCTTCACGAATAACCGAAGGTATCGAAGATGCGCTTGGAACGATGGCACGGATTGCGGACGGCGATCTCGAAACCGAGGTAAGAAATACGGAATACGAAAATGAGATTGGCCGAATTGCGCGCGCGTTGGAAGTCTTCAAGGAAAACGGCCAGCGCGTCAGAGATGCGGCGGAACGCGAGCGGGCAGCAGAGGAGGAGCGCTTCAAGTCGGAGGCTGCACATAGGGAAGAGCGTGCGGCACAAATGGAAGCCATGAAGGAAAAAATCGAGCGCGAGCGGGCATTTATGATCGACAGCCTCAGCAGTTCCCTCGGCAAGGTCGTTTCGGCGGCCGTGATTGGTGACTTCTCACACCGCGTCGACTCGGATTTCACCGAGGCTGCATTCGTTGCTCTAGCGACGGATGTAAATGCTCTCCTTGAGAGCGTTGAAACTGGCTTGGCCGAGATTGGAGACACTCTCAACCGGGTTGCGAAGGGCGACCTGACAACGGGTATGAACGGCAATTATCAAGGCGCATTCAAATCGCTCCAGAATGACACAAACGAGATGGTCGCCGCGCTTAAGACGTTGTTGCTCGAGATAACGGAAAGTGGTGCAAATCTCTCGACCTCGTCCAGCGAACTGCGTGACACATCCGCAAGCCTGTCCAAGCAGGCAGAAGAAAACGCAGCGGCTCTGGAAGAGACCTCGGCGGCGATCGAAGAACTGACTGCAAGTATCAAGCAGGTCAGCGACAACGTCACGGATGCCAACGAAAACGCGAGAGTGGCGAGTGAAACGGCGAAGTCGAGCAGCGAAATTGCTGCGTCTGCCGCGGATGCCATGGCGCGCCTTTCCGAAGCGTCTTCCGAAATTACACGCGTCGTCGGCGTCATAGACGACATTTCTTTCCAGATTAACCTCCTCGCTCTGAATGCAGGGGTCGAAGCCTCGCGTGCAGGAGATGCCGGGCGTGGTTTCTCTGTCGTCGCATCAGAGGTTCGATCCCTTGCGCAACGCGCAAGCGAGGCTGCGAAAGAGATCTCGAAAGTCATCTGCAAGAGCGAGGCGGCCGTTACCGAAGGCGTTGAGAAAGTCTCGAATGCGCGGCGTTCCCTCGAACAGATTTCGGAGACCGTCGTTGGTGTGTCGCAGCGCATAGATGAGGTTTCCAACGCGATTTCCGAGCAGGCCAACGGCGTCAGCGAAATCAATGTTGCAATTTCGCGCATCGACCAGAACACCCAGAAGCAGGCAGCGTCTTTTGAAGAGGTTACTGCCGCCAGCGGCCTTCTTTCGGGCGAGGCGGACGGGTTGAAACGTTCCATTTCGCGGTTTGATATGGGCGCAAGCGTCGTGACGTTCAAACATCAAGACAGGTCCGATCCAAAAGATGAGGGGCACAGACCACCGCACAATCTTTCAACCAGCGGCAGCCTCGCCCTCGAAGAGCAGGATTGGGAAGATTTTTGAGCTAGTTTCCGTTTAGGTTGCGGCAGTCCCACGGCCCACATGGCCAAAACTTGCCGGGCCTAGGCAATGCTTCCGCATGCAAAACGCTGACGCGACGGAGCCAACGGTTACACGCGACACCGGGCCTCGGCAATTTGGCTTCATACAGCAGGAAGTAAGCCCGGAAACGCGACCGGGAACATTTAAGCAGAGTGTCGGTCAGATCAGACCACGCGTTCCGCGCAAATGTCTGCAAGTGGTTTTGTCATCATCAGCGTCTGGCTGTGTCAGAACACGACGGCGCTGTTGCACCCTAAGTTGAAATTGCGTCAGTCTCGCAGTCTGCCTTTTTTGAGCCTCTGCCAGGGCTTCGGCATTCATCACCGGTGATGTCATCCCGGCCGGCGACGGGTCTTGGCCTGTCTCGCAAAAGGTGTCATGAGTGCGACCGCGGTTTTGGTCCGCCTCAACGGGGCGGAAAATCATCCTGGCCTTTCGGGTCGGGGTCGTACTTTCGTTCGCAAGGTCGCGTTGGTATTCCGCCGATTTGAGCTACACTCTCAAGAGAAGCCACTGGAGTTTGCAATGCGCATAAAGGCGATCGGGGCGTGGCTCGTCCTGCTTATGATGGTTTTGTCTGAGCCGAGCGTCGCACAGCAGGGACCGGCAAGCGTCACTACCGATCTGGTGAGCACGCGTGAGGTTGCTGAGACTGTCGCGGTGTTTGGCCAGGTGGTGGCGGGTCGCCAAAGCGATGTCGCGACGCGGGTCGTCGGCGTCGTCGAGGGGTCTTTGTTTCGCGTTGGCGATACGGTCGAGGCTGGCGAAGTCATCTTCCGGATCGACACGGAGCGACTGCAAATCGAACTGCAGCAAGCCGCGGCAGAACTCTCGATAGCAGAGGCTGGCGTGGTGGTGGCGCAAGCGCGTTTGGACAGGACCGAGAAAGCATTGGAGCGGACCCAGACACTGGTGGAAAATGCAACCGTTTCGCAGGCTCAACTTGATGACCGAAGCGGCGAATACGCCGAAGCCCTTGGCAGTCTGCAGCAAGCCCAGGCACGGATCGCCGCAGCCAAGGCGGGAATGCGCGTGGCCGAATACAACGCGGAGAACGCTGTTATCAGCGCGCCGTTCGATGGCACAATTCTCGAGGTTGCCTCCGAGGTGGGTGAGTTCGTGTCCGCCGGATCGGTTGTCATCCGCTTGCTCGATAACGGCGCACTTGAGGTTGAGGCCAATGTGCCGTCGCGTTTTATCTCGGCCTTGCAACCGGATCAAAACGTGATTGCGCGCACGGATGGCGGCCAGGAACTGACCACGGTTCTCCGCGCTATCCTGCCCACGGAGTTTTCGGAAACGCGCACCCGCCCGGTCCGGTTTGCCCTGACCGAGGCACGCAGCGATATCGCAGTCGGCCAGTCCGTCACGCTCGACGTGCCGGTTAGCCGACCCGAGGATGTGACGGTGGTTCCAAAAGATGCCGTCAACCAGTCGGCGGGGGGGTGGCAGGTTTTCGTCAACGAGGCGGGCACAGCAGTTCCGCGCCGGATCGAGATCGGGCGCGCCATCGGCAATGCCTTCGAAGTATTGAGCGGGCTGGCCGTTGGAGACGAAGTGGTGGTGCGCGGCAACGAACGTCTGCGTCCGGGGCAGGAGATTGCGCCGACACCGCTCAATGCCGAGGGCGGCGAAAATGCCGCCGCCGGCGCGCCGCCCCGCGACGCCACGAACGGGGGATAGCGCATTGGACCCGATCCGTTTTGCCATTGAACGCCCCATCGCCGTCATTGCCCTCGTCGTGATGGCGGTACTTTTCGGGATGCTGGCGCTCAGCCGCATTCCCATCCAGCTGGCCCCGGATGTACGCAAACCCATTGTCGTGGTTGAGACGACTTGGCCCGGCGCCGCCCCGGCCGAGGTCGAGCGCGAGATCATCAACCCGCAGGAGGAGGCGTTTCGCGGCCTCGAAGGATTGGAAACCATGACAAGCCGGGCGCGCACCGGCGAGGCCGAGGTGACGCTGGAGTTCGCCATCGGTTCCGAGATGGGCGATATCCTTTTGTTGGTGTCGAACCGCCTGGACCGCGTAGGCAACTATCCGGCCGAGGCAGGCGAGCCGCGATTGAACACCTCGGGCGCCGATGACAGCCCGATTGCCTGGGTGGTGGCGCGCGCGGCAGAAGGGAACACACGCGATCTGCCCGAATACGGCGACTTCATGGAAGACGTCGTGAAAGAACGGTTGGAGCGGATCGACGGTGTCTCGACCGTCAATGTCTTTGGAGGAGTGGCGCGCGAGCTTCAGATCGTGATCCGGCCGGAGGAACTGGCACGGTTTGGCCTGACGATTCCAGAGGTCGTAAGCCGTTTGCGCGCCGAGAACGTTAGCCTGTCGGCGGGCGATGTCGACGAGGGCAAACGCCGATACGTGGTACGCGCCGATGGCAACCTGAACACCATCGATGCCATCGAAAGCGTTGTTCTGCGCAGCCAGGCCCTGGGGCAGGCGGGCCCGCTTGGGCGTGTTCGGGTTGCTGACATTGCCGATGTTGCCTTTGCCTACAAAGACCCCACCGCACGGTTGCGGTTTCGCGGCGAACCCGCGCTGGCCTTCAACATTGTGCGCGAGCAGGGCGCCAATGTAATCGCCACCATGGAAGATGTGCAATCAGTGCTGTCCGACCTCGCTGACGGTCCGGTGGCCGATGTCGGGCTGCAACTTGAGCAGGTCTATGACGAAACGGTCTATATCGAGGGCGCCATCGACCTGGTCACCCAAAACATCTGGATCGGCGGGTTGCTGGCCGCCACGATACTGCTTCTGTTCCTGCGAAGTCCCCGCGCGACGCTTGTGATTTCGGTCGCCATCCCGGTGTCTATCGTCGCGACCTTCGTGGCCATGGCGGCGACTGGGCGAACGCTGAATGTCATATCGCTTGCGGGCATCGCCTTTGCCATCGGCATGATCGTCGATGCCGCGATTGTCGTGCTGGAGAATATCTATCGCTTGCGCGAGCAGGGGAAGTCCCGACGCGAGGCGGCCTATCTGGGCGCCAAGCAGGTCTGGGGCGCGATCCTCGTGTCGGCCCTGACGACCGTCATGGTCTTTATCCCGATCCTGATTATGGAGCTGGAGGCGGGCCAGTTGTTCCGCGACATCGCGGTGGCAATTTCGGTTTCGGTTCTGCTGTCACTGGTGGTGGCTGTCACGGTTATCCCGGCTCTGTCCAGCCGGTTGTTGGCGGGGGGCTCGGGACGAATGCTGCCCTTGCCGGGCATCGACCACCTTGGGCGGGCGTTTAAATGGCTGGTCATGGCCTATGTGCGCCTGACCGTGCGGTTCCGGGTCGCGGGTCTGATCATGGTCGCCATTATCGGGACGGGTGCGGGCGTGGCGGCCTATACGTTCCTGCCCAAACTGGAGTATCTGCCAGAAGGGAACCGCAATCTGGTCTTCGGTCTGTTGATCCCGCCACCCGGCTATAACCTCGAGACGACCAAAACCATCGCCGAGCGGATCGAAAACGTCGCCCGCCCGATGTGGGAGGCGCGACCGGACACTCAATTAGAAGACGGGACGCCGGCGCTGGAAAGCTTTTTCTTCGTGGCCACGCCAGGCAACAGTTTCGTCGGCGCCGCTACGGTCGATGGCAGCCGTGTGGCCGAGGTCATTCCGATCCTGTCGCGCCCGATTTTTGCGGAACCGGGCACGTTCGGCTTCATGACGCAACCTTCCCTTTTCGGGCGCGGCGTGGGCGGGGGCCGCACGATCGAGCTCAACGTCTCGGGCGATGAGTTGGAGGATATCCTTGCGGTGGCCGGTCAGGCCGCAGGCATCATCAGCCAGGTTTTGCCGCGCTCGGAAGGCCACCAGTTCCGCCCGATTCCAGGGCTTGAGCTTGGCGCGCCTGAATTGCGTCTGATCCCCGACCGGGTGCGTCTGGCGGATGCTGGCCTGACCATGGATGCGCTTGCGACGACGGTGGATGCCTATAACGATGGGGTGCGGGTTGCGGAAATCAACGTCGGCAACCGCCGGATCGACTTGACGCTGAAAGGTGGGAACGGATCGCTCGAGGGCATGCGCACGCAGGATGTGGGCGCCTTTCCCGTGGTCACGCCATCCGGCCAGATCATCCCGGCCTCGGAACTCGCCGAGGTTCGGGTGACTGCCGGGCCGACTGAGATCCGCCATCTTGAACGGCTGCGTACTGTCACGCTTGAAGTGCGCCCCTCGGATGCGCTGCCGCTGGAAGCGGCCGTCGAACTGCTGGAACGCGACGTGGTCTCGGTTCTGGAGGATCGCGGCCTGCCGCCGGGTGTGCGTATGTCGGTGTCCGGCACGGCGGACCAGTTATCGCAAACCTGGACAGCGATTCAGATCAATCTGGCCGTTGCGATGGTGATCGTTTTTCTCGTCATGGCGATCCTGTTTGAATCCTTTATCTTGCCCCTGGTCGTCATGATCTCGGTCCCGATTGCAGCAGCAGGGGGCGTGGGCGGGCTTGCGCTACTCAATACGTTTCAGACGCAACCTCTAGATATGCTGACCTTGCTCGGGTTCGTCATTCTGGTCGGGATCGTAGTGAACAATGCAATCTTGATTGTGCACCAGTCACTGTATCTCCTTCGGGAGGAGGGTATGTCGCCCGTTGAAGCGATTGAAGAGGCGACGCGCAACCGCATCAGGCCGATCTTCATGTCAACGCTGACATCGGTCTTCGGAATGCTTCCGCTGGTGTTGTTCCCGGGTGCCGGGTCCGAGCTTTACCGGGGATTGGGTGCTGTTGTCGTCGGCGGGCTTGCCATGTCGGCCTTCCTGACACTGCTCACTGTGCCGCCGCTCTTGCGGCTTGTGCTGCGACCCGTTTCGCGATCCGAGACGGTTTCGCAGGGCGTCGCCGCAGAGTGAACTGGGGACTGTCATCGAAATCTGACTCAGATTAGTTTTGCTATTCAATCATTAGGTGAGTTTAAGCGTTGGGGCGCAATTTTGGCGCGCAGTGCCGCACAAACTTCACGGAACCGTCCAGTTCTTGCCGTTAACTCTGTTTGGTCGGTCAAAAACCTGCCCATACTCTCCAGCAATTAGTTATCAGAGCGGTTTCGAGTGCTGACGTTCAATCTGCGGTCGACGCCGTTGAACGAACTGAAGTACGGAAGACCCCCCATGACAATCAACTTTTCGGATCGGGCCCTTCGCGGGGTCCTCGCTGGGCTTGTGCCCGCCGTTTTTCTTGCCGTTGGTCAGCCGGCGCTTGCAGAACAGGCAGCGTCTAAATCGAAAGCAGACCTTGCTGCGGAAATCGGCGCGAGTGAACGGGTCAATTACTCAGGCAAGCTGCGTATGTTAAGCCAACGCGTCGTCGCCACCGGCTGCAACGCAGTGGCGGGCATCGACCCCGAAGCAAGCGGTGCGGCAATGCGCGATGCCATGAACGAGTTCGCGCTCATTGTCGACGCGCTTGAGTTCGGCAATTCCGATCTGGGCATCAATGGCGCAGAGAAGCGCAGGAAAACACAAGCACGGATCCAGATGCTTCGCGATGAGTGGGCCCCGGTGGCGAAAACGCTCGAAGCGATCGACGGCGGAGACAAAAGCGAAGCGCAGCTTGCTGTCTTGGCCGAGAGAAGCGCGCCCTTGCTGGAGATGGCCAAGATTTTGGTCAGCGACTTGTCAGCGCAATACTCTGACCCCAACGCGATGCTGCAGATGCATGCCATCCTTGTCGATATCTCGGGCCGCCAGCGTATGCTGACCCAAAGGATGTCAAAGAATGTCTGTCTGGCGGCATCCGGCGTTGATCAAGAAAAGGCCAAAGTAGAACTTGCGGCCACGGCGAAGCTGTTCGAAGCATCCTTGCTGGCGCTTAGCAGCGGCATGCTGTCCGCCGGTATCAACCCGCCGCCGACCCCTGAGATCGATGCAGGGCTGAAGGTTGTCATCTCTGACTGGCAGGACCTCAAACCAGCGGTCGAAGGCGTTCTGAACGGTGATGATATCAGCGCCGAAGAGCGTGCGCGTGTTTTTCATGGCATGAACACGATGACCGGAAACATGAACTCGGTTGTCGGGCTCTATTCCGAGGCGTCGAAACTGGGGTCGTAACCTCGGGATAAAACCATCAGGCAAGGATCGGTTGCCTGGAGGTCTTGCGCGGGGTCGACGAATGGTTCCTCGTCGACCCCGTGCGAAAGCAAGCCAAGCTCAGCGTTGAACTCTGTTACTCCGGTGCTCCGTCGTCTGAAAACGACGCAAGACGACGGAATTCCTTTGGCATCCACCGCACGCTCGGGGCAAGCTGATGTCACGATATGTGAGGACCGGCCAATGCTTGACACCGAAGATATCTCCAACGGCTACCATCCCGAAGCTGCGCGTTCGCTCTCGCTGCGCGCCGCTGCCTATACCGAAGCGAAGTGGTTCGATGCCGATCTGAAGGCCATTCTTTCGCGAAACTGGCAGTGGGTGTGTCACGTCGAAAAGACCCGTGAACCCGGCTCGTACATCACTGTCGAAATCGCCGGCCAACCCATCGCAGTGGTGCGCGACCGCAAGGGCGTGCTGCGTGCATTTTACAATGTCTGTAAACACCGCGCGCACGAGTTGCTGTCCGGCGAGGGCAATACGACCCGCATCATGTGCCCGTATCACGCCTGGACCTATCGGCTCGATGGCCGCCTGGCCCGTGCGCCGCACACCGAAAGCCTGCATGATTTCAGCACCAACGACATTTGCCTCGATCAGGTGCAGGTCGAAGAGTTCTGCGGTTTTGTCTTCGTCAACCTAGACCCGAATGCCGCGCCGCTTGCCGCCCTAACGGGAACGCTGGAGACCGAAATTCGCCATTGGGCACCAGACGTCGAGAACCTGACCTTCGGGCATCGCCTGACCTATGACATCAAGTCGAACTGGAAGAACATCGTCGATAACTTCCTTGAGTGTTATCATTGTCCGACCGCGCACAAGGATTTCTGCGAGCTGGTCGACATGGACACCTATCGCGTGACGACCCACGGCATTTATTCCAGCCATATGGCCGATGCTGGGCAAGGCGCGAACAGTGCCTATGACGTTTCGAATGCGACGGTGAAGACCCATGCCGTCTGGTGGCTCTGGCCGACGACCTGCTTGATGCGATACCCCGGACGGTCCAGCATGATCGTGCTGAACATCGTGCCCGTCGGGCCGGACCGGACGATGGAAACCTATGACTTCTATCTGGAAACGCCCGAACCGAACGAGATGGAACGGGACGCGATCCGCTATCTCGATGAGGTGCTGCAGGTCGAGGATATCGGTCTCGTCGAAAGCGTGCAGCGGGGGATGAGCACACCCGCCTTTACGCAAGGTCGGATCGTGCACGACCCGGACGGATCTGGTAAATCCGAGCATGCAGTGCATCATTTTCATGGACTGGTGCTGGATGCCTATGCAAACCTTGCGTCATGATATCCCACCGCAAATCCATGCAGTATCAACCGCCGCCGGAGCGTCTTTGATTTTCGTTTTCTGAATCTCAAAGGAGGCCGCCCGTGTCCCGCCCAAACATTGTTGTTATCATGGCCGACCAACTGGCGCCGCAGTTCACCGGCGCTTACGGGCACGAGGTGGCCAAGACCCCGCATCTTGATGCGCTGGCCGCCCGGGGCATGCGGTTCGACGCGGCCTATTGCAATTCACCACTTTGCGCGCCGTCGCGGTTCGCCTTCATGTCCGGCCAGCTGATCAGCCGGATCGCAGCCTATGACAATGCCTCCGAGTTCAAGGCGTCCACGCCCACCTTTGCCCATTACCTGAAGGCCTTGGGCTATCGGACATGCCTCTCGGGCAAGATGCATTTCGTCGGCCCGGACCAGAAACACGGGTTCGAAGACCGTGTGACGACCGACATCTATCCCGCCGATTTCGCCTGGACCCCGGATTGGGAGGCGCATGATGAGCGGATCGACAAGTGGTACCACAACATGCAAACCGTTAAGGAAAGTGGTGTTGCGACAACCACTTACCAGATCGATTACGATGATGAGGTCGGGTTTGCTGCACGCCGCTGGTTGCTGGATGCCGCACGGGACAAGGCGATGGGGAACGCCGCGCCCTTCATGATGGTCGCAAGCTTCATCCACCCGCATGACCCGTATGTGGCGCGGCCGGAATGGTGGGAACTCTATTCAGACGACGAAATCGACATGCCGGACTTCGTGCCACCGCCAACTGATCTCGACCCGCATTCCCGCCGGGTGATGGACGGCATCGAAGCCTCCTTCATCCCGTTGACGGAGGAGGAAGTGCGCCGTGCCCGCCGCGCGTATCTGGCCAATGTGAGCTATTTCGACGGCAAGATCGGCGAGGTCGTGAAGACGCTGGACGAGATTGGCGAGATCGACAACACGATCGTCATCGTGACCGCCGATCACGGCGATATGCTGGGTGAGCGCGGACTTTGGTACAAGATGAACTTCTTCGAGCATTCGGCGCGGGTGCCTCTGGTCATGGCAGGGCCGGGTGTGATGCAAGGTTCCGCAGGCAACGCGTGCTCGCTCGTCGATCTGCTACCCACATTTCTCGACATAGCGGGCGGGTCGGAAGACATCCTGGGCGAGCCCGTCGATGGCCGCAGCCTGATGTCATTGGCGCGGGGCGGGGACGATCCGGTGGACGAGGCCATCGGCGAGTATTGCGCCGAGATGACACCGGCGCCGGTCATCATGATCCGGCGCGGACCGCTCAAATACATCCATTGCGATATTGATCCGCCGCTCCTCTTTGATGTTGTGGCAGACCCCTTGGAGACAACGAACCTCGCCAACGATCCGGCCCATGCGGAACAGGCGGCGGCGTTTGCAGAGGAAGTCTCCGAGCGCTGGGACGGCGAAGCGCTTCGCCAAGACGTGATCGCCACCCAAAAATCCCGCCGTGCGCTGCATGCGGCGATGGAGGCGGGTGCGGGCGAGCACTGGGACTACAACCCGCCGTCCGATGCCAGCCAGCAATATGTCCGCAACCACATGGACTGGGCCGAGGCCAACCAGCGCTACCGTTTCCCGCCGGTGAAAGGGGGCAGCGATGCTTGAGGGCAAGATCGCCCTTATCACCGGCGCGCGGGGCGGGATCGGGCGGGCCATTGTCGCGCGTTTCGTCAAGGAAGGCGCCACGGTCTATGCCGCGGACCTGACGCCGGAAGGCTCGCTGGCTGCGCATGAGGACGATGGCAGCCATTTCGTGAAGCTCGATGTCACTCAGGAGGCGGATGCGATTGCCGTGATGGACCGGGTGCGGGGACAAGCGGGCAAGCTCGACATTCTGGTCAATGCAGCGGGCATCGAGATCGAAAAGACCATCGAGGACACCACGCTCGAAGAATGGAACCGCTCCTTCGCCGTGAACGTCACCGGCACGTTCCTGACCTCGAAACACGCGCTGCCGCTGATGCGCGCCGCAGCTAAAGGCGGCAACAGCGCCAGCCTGATCAATTTCGGGTCCTATGACGGGTTCATCGCCGACCCCGGCCTCGCCGCCTATTGCGCGACCAAGGGCGCGGTCCATGCCCTGACCCGCGCCATGGCCTGCGATCACGGGCCCGAGGGCATTCGGGTGAACGCGATCTGCCCGGGGTATATCGACACGCCGATGCTTCAGAGTTTCTTTCAGGGCGAAGGGTCGGGCGGCGCAGGCGGCACGATTGAGACCCTGCAGAAAGCAGTTCGTGACGTGCACCCAATGCGCACCTACGGCACGCCCGATGACATCGCGAACCTTGTCCATTGGCTCGCCTCGGATGAGGCGCGCTATGCTTCGGGGCAGCTTTGGGTGCTGGATGGTGGGTTGTCGGCGCAAGTACAACAGATGAGGCTATGACGCGAAACACGGGCAAAACCGCCCCGGATTGGGTCCGGGGCCTCATCTCAAACGAGCTTGAGGTCCCGCACCTGATCCGGGACAGGGAGGAGACAAGATGAGACCGGTGATCATTACCTGCGCGCCAACAGGCGGCATCCACACGCCATCGATGTCACCGCATTTGCCGGTGACACCGGCTGAGATTGCGACCGCGAGTATCGAGGCGGCGGAGGCCGGGGCCTCGATCATCCACCTGCACGCGCGCGACCCCGAAACGGGCAAGCCCGACCCGCGGCCCGAGACTTTTGGTCAGTTCCTGCCGGTGATCAAACAATCGACGGATGCTGTGATCAACATCTCGACCGGTGCGGGGCTGGGCATGACGATGGACGAACGGCTGGCGGCAGCGACCAGTGCCAGCCCCGAGATGGCCTCGCTCAATATGGGGTCGATGAATTTCGGTATCTTCCCGATGCTCGAGAAGTACACCGAATTTCAGTTCGAGTGGGAACGCGAGTTCCTCGCCATGACCGAGGACTTCATCTTCCCGAACACGTTCAAGACCATTCGCTATGCCATCGAGAAACTGGGCGGCGAGCACGGGACCAAGTTCGAGTTCGAGTGCTATGATCTCGGCCATCTCTACAACGTGAAATGGTTCGTCGATCAGGGGCTGATTAAACCGCCCTTCTTCATACAGATGGTGTTCGGTATTCTGGGCGGCATGGGCTCGGACCTCGACAATCTGGGGCACCTGCACAAGAAGGCGGACGAACTCTTTGGGCCCGAGAACTACGAATGGTCAGTGCTGGCCGCGGGTCGGGCGCAGATGCCATTTGCCACGCAAAGCGCGCTGCTGGGCGGCAACTTGCGGGTCGGGCTGGAGGACAGCCTCTATATTGGCAAGGGCGAGTTGGCGACGTCGAACGCGCAGCAGGTGACGCGCATCCGGCAAATCGTCGAGAACCTCGGACTGCAGGTCGCGACCCCGGTGGAGGCCCGGGAACGGTTGGCGCTGAAGGGTGGCGACCGTGTGGGGTTCTGAGTGATGAACCGATTGCACGGCAAAAGCGCGCTGGTCACCGGCGGGCGTCAGGGCATCGGACGGGGTATCGTCGAGGCATTCCTGGCCGAGCGCGCCAATGTTTCAACCTGTGGACGCGGCGACCGACCGGACGACCTTCCGAATGGATGTGGTTGGTTCGCGCTGGATGTGAGTGATGCGAAAGCGGTGAATGCTTTGGCGGAGGTGATGGGCCCGCTCGACACCCTCGTGAACAATGCAGGCGTTCAGGTCGAGAAGAAAGTGACCTCCAGCACTGACGAGGACTGGGACCTTGTTATGGGCGTCAACGCACGGGGTGTTTTCAACATGTGCCGCGCCTTCATCCCCAAGATGAACCGCGGTTCGATCATCAATATCGGCTCGATCTCGGGGCAGGTCGCGGACCCTTCGATGGCGCTTTACAACGCGTCCAAGGCGTTTGTGCACGGGCTGACGCGCTCGATCGCCGTGGATCACGGGCCGGAGGGTATCCGGTGCAACGCGATCTGCCCCGGCTGGATCGAGACGGGCATGCTGGAGGCGGGGTTCGAGCTGTCGCGCAACAAGGACGCGGCCATGGCGGATGCGCTGTTGCGGCACCCGGTGGGCCGGTTCGGAAAGCCAGAAGACATTGCATCCATGGCTGTTTGGCTGGCGTCCGACGAATCCGCCTTCGCGACCGGCCAGCTTTTCACGGTGGATGGCGGCATGACGGCGGCCTCGCCCCTCAATCCGGGATTGTTCTGATGCGTGATGTGCAAAACGTGGCAGTCCTCGGCGCGGGCGTGATCGGGGCGAGTTGGGCCGCGCTGTTCCTCGCGGCGGGGCGGAGCGTCACGGTGTTCGATCCGGCACCGGATGCTGAGGCGAGTGTGCGCGGCTACATCGACAGGGCCTGGCCTGCGCTGGAACAGTTGGGGCTGACCGAACAGGCTACACCGGATGCATTGCGATTCGTGCCCACGGCGCGTGCGGCAGTAGAGGGCGCTGATTTTGTCCAGGAAAACGTGCCGGAACGCATGGCTATAAAGCATGCGACTTATGCTGAGATCGAACCGGGTCTGGCGAACGGCGCCATCGTCTCAAGCTCGACCTCGGGCATGACGCTTGAGGCGCTGCAAGAGGGCTGGACCGATCCTGCACCGTTGATCCTTGGCCATCCGTTCAACCCGCCGCATCTGATCCCGTTGGTGGAGTTGACGGCGAACGAACGGACAGGGCCCGACGCGATGGATCGTGCCGAGGCGTTTTACGCCGATATCGGCAAGGTCACGATCCGCATCAAAAAAGGCCTGCCGGGGCACGTGGCCAACCGTTTGCAAGCCGCCGTTTGGCGCGAGGCGGTGCACATGGCGGTCGAAGGGGTGGCAAGTGTCGAGGATATCGACAAAGCCATGTGGGCGGGTCCCGGTCTGCGCTGGGCGGCGATGGGGCCGACCATGCTGTTTCATCTCGGCGCGAGCGAGGGCGGTTTGCGCGCCTTTTGCGACCACTTTCAGGACACGTTCAACGGCTGGTGGGATGGTCTCGGCGATCCGCGTCTCACGCCCGAGGTGATTGAGACGCTGGTGCAAGGCATGGACGCACAGGCCGCAGGACGCAGCCCCTTCGAGCTTTCAGCGCGGCGCGACAAGATGTTGATTGCCATGCAAGCTGCCTTGCGGGCTCTGCAAGCCGATGGCGTAAAATAAGCTATCTGTTTTCATTAACTTAGGCGATTTTTTCGCAAGTGCAGAAAAGCCGGAATGTCGCACCCCCGGCATCCTGTCGCAGGCCACTGAACCAGGCCGGGATCGCCCTATATCAGGCTCAACACGGATCAAAGATCCGGAAAGGAAAGTCATGGACACGCTGCTTTTGTCGCGCATCCAATTCGGTGCGAATATTTCGTTTCACATCCTCTTCCCGACGATCACCATCGCGCTCGGGTGGGTTCTTCTGTTTTTCAAGCTGCGCTTCAACGCGACCGGCGAACAGAAATGGATGGACGCTTACCTGTTTTGGGTAAAGGTCTTTGCCCTCTCGTTCGCCATGGGCGTGGTGTCGGGCATCACCATGTCGTTCCAGTTCGGAACGAACTGGCCCGGCTTTATGGAGGCCGTCGGCAATATCGCTGGTCCGCTGCTGGCCTATGAGGTGATGACGGCGTTCTTCCTCGAAGCCGTGTTCCTCGGCATCATGCTCTTCGGGGCGCGCAAGGTGCCGAACTGGCTGCACACGCTTGCAACATTCCTCGTCGCGTTCGGCACCACCATGTCGGCGTTCTGGATTCTGGTTCTGAACTCGTGGATGCACACGCCGGCGGGGTATGAAATCCGCGATGGCGTGGCTTTCGCGACCGACTGGTTTGCGATCATCTTCAACCCGTCGATGCCATATCGCCTGGCGCATATGCTGCTGGCCTCGGGTCTGACCGTTGCGTTCCTGATTGCCGGCATTTCGGCCCTGCGTCTCCTTTGGGGTGATCGCAAGGAAAGCGTCAAATCTACAATGCGCTTTGGTGTGATCATGGGCGCGGTGCTGATCCCGATCCAGATCTTCGCGGGCGACATGCACGGGCTGAACACGCTCGAGCATCAGCCGCAGAAGGTTGCGGCGATGGAAGGTAACTGGGAGACGCAAGGGAATGTGCCACTCCTGCTGTTCGCGATCCCGGATGAAGAGGCGCGCGAAAACCGTATGGAGATCGGTATCCCGAACGGGGCGTCGCTGATCCTCAAGCACTCCTTCGATGGTGTCGTGCCCGGGCTGAATGACTTCGTCGCCGAGGATGGCACGCCGTTGCACCCGCCGGTGGCGCCCGTGTTCTGGAGCTTTCGGATCATGGTCGCGACGGGCATGGCAATGCTCGCGCTCAGCTGGGTCGGGGCCTATTACCTCCGCCGCCGGGGTGCCGAGCATATGCCCAAGCTGATGCTGCTGGCTTTTTCCTGCATGGCCTTTTCGGGATGGATCGCGACGCTGGCCGGTTGGTACACGACCGAAATTGGTCGCCAGCCATGGCTTGTGAACGGTGTGTTGACGACGAAGCAGGCGGTCGCTGACGTGCCCGCGCCTATGGTTCTGTCGACACTGGTCATCTATCTCACAGTCTATGCCGCGCTGATCGTCGCCTATATGGGCACGGTTACCTATCTGGCCTGGAAAGCCAGCCGGGGCGAGCCGCTCTCGACCCGGACCTTTTCAAGGAGCGGTGAGGCAGAAGTCGCCGCGATCCCGGGCGAATAACATTATGGAGTTGTTTGGAGATCCGGCGGTCTGGCTGCCCTTCACCTTCGCCGCGCTCATGGGTGCGTCGATCCTGATCTATGTCGTGCTTGATGGGTTCGACCTTGGCGTCGGCCTCTTGATGCCGCTGTCGAATGATGAGGAGAAAGACCGCCTCGTCGCCTCGATCGGCCCGTTCTGGGATGCGAACGAGACATGGCTGGTCCTGGCCATCGGCTTGTTGCTGGTGGCCTTCCCGTCGGCGCACGGGGTTATCCTGACATCGCTCTATCTGCCGGTGGCGATCATGCTGGTGGGCCTGATCCTGCGCGGCGTGTCATTCGAGTTTCGGGCCAAGGCGCCCATCGCGCAGAAGCCGTTCTGGAACGGCGCGTTCTTCACCGGATCGCTGATGACCTCGATGAGCCAGGGCTTCATGCTGGGCATGTACATCATGGGCCTCACGTGGACGCTGCCGCATGTGCTTTTCTCGCTGATCACCGCAGTGTTCCTGACCGTGGGCTATAGCTGCATCGGTGCGGCCTGGTTGATCGCCAAGACCGACGGGCGGCTGCAGGAAAAGGCGGTGACCTGGGCCAAGGGCGGCATTTGGGGCCTGCTCCTCGGGATCGGAGCGATCTCGCTCGCCACGCCATTTGTCAGCACGCGGATCTTCGACAAATGGTTCGGCTTTCCGCAACTGCTCTACCTCGCCCCCCTGCCGATCTTGTCCGCCGCGTTGCTGGCGTTTCTCTGGTGGAAGCTCAAGCGCCTGCCGATGGAGGGGGACCGCTATGCCTGGTCGCCCTTTGCGGCGATCATGGCGCTGTTCACCCTAAGCTTTTGCGGGATGGCCTACAGCTTTTACCCGTATGTGGTGCCTGAGAAGATGACGATCTACGAGTCTGCCTCGGCCCCAGAGAGCCTGATTATCATTCTGGCAGGAACGGTCTTCGTGCTTCCGGCAATCCTTGGCTACACGATCCTGAGTTACGTGATCTTCCGCGGCAAGGCGACGGAACTCCGATATGACTAACTTTCGCGGAAGGCGCGCCCGAAGTAGTCGGTGAGCGGTTTCGTGAGGTAAGAGAGCGGCGTGCGGTCGTCGGTCTTGAGGTATGTCTCGACCGGCATGCCCGGCACCAGGGCGTGACCCGACAGCTTAGACAGTTCCGACTGCAGAGGCATGATTTCGACCTTGTAGTATGACATGCCGGTGCGGTCGTCGACGAGGATGTCGGCGGACACGGTCAGCACTTGGCCGGCGACCTCGGGCGTGAGGCGTTGGTTGAAGGCGGGGAAACGCAGGCTGGCGGGCTGGCCCACGCGCACCTGGTCGATATGGATCGCCTCGACTTCCGCACTGACGATCAGCGGCTGATCCTGCGGAACGATGAACATCAGCGTGTCTGCTGGCCGGATCACCGCCTTTTCGGCAAAGACGGTGCTGCCATAGACGACGCCCGCGGCCGGGGCTCGCACCTCAAGCCGGGCCAGCCGTTCGGTCAGGCTGCGGCGTTTTTCGGTCAGCTCCAGTTCGCGAAACTGGATGTCGCGCAACTCCGAGATCGCATTTTCGCGGCGGGTGGTCTCGCGTTTGAGACGCTCGATCTCATTGCCTGCAATCTCGCCCCGAAACTCGGCCACACGCGCGGTGAGGGCGCCGATTTCACCGGCCAGCCGGGCCGCCTCGCGACGAAGCATTGAGACCCGTTGCGCCGGAACAAGGCCCTTTCTCAGCAACTCCTCCTGCGCGTTCAGCTCCGCCGTGACAAGCTCGGTCTGCGTGATCAGTGCCGCGATCTGGGCCTCGGTGCCCACGATACGGTTTCGCGTCTGCCGGATGCGTTCCCCGATCTGCGTCAGTTCCCGTTCAAGCGTGTCACGCCGTGCGCCGAAAAGCTTGCGCCGCCCGTCGATCTGATCCTGCGCCGTCGCGCCAACGTTCGCCAGTTGCGCGGGCAGGGTCATATGGTCCGCACCGTCCCGCTCGGCTTCCAAACGGGCGCGACGCGCGGTCAGTTCCACCAGTTGCAGATCGATCACTGACAAATCGAGGCGCAACAGCGTATCGTCGAGCAGGATCAGCGTATCGCCGGCCATAACGAGGTCACCGTCGCGGGCCAGAATCTCACCCACAGTGCCACCTTCGGCGTGCTGAACGATCTGGCGGTTGTTTTCGACCTGGATCGCGCCATTGGCGATGATCGCTCCGGCAATCTGAGTGCGCACGCTCCAGAACCCGATCACTCCGACCAGCAAAGCCAGCGCCGCAAATCCAACCACCAGCGGAAGGGTCGGGCTAGAGCGCTCCTCGGTCATGGGTCGGTTCCCGTGCGCAAGGTGCGTTGCACATCGTCGACATTGCGCACGGTTGCGCGCAGAACCTCGTTTCGCGCACCAAGGGCCGAGATGCGGCCACCTTCGACCACCATCAGCTTGTCGCATTCCGAGATGGCGACGGGCCGGTGCGTCATAATGATGACGGTGCGGCCTTCGGACTTCATCTGGCGCACAGCGGCGTTCAACGCCTCGCTCCCGTCCTGATCGAGGGCCGAGTTCGGCTCGTCCAGGACAAGCAGCATCGGCTCGCCATAAAGCGCGCGGGCCAGCGCGATGCGCTGACGCTGCCCGCCAGAGAGGCCGATCGTGTTGTTTTCCACGCGCGTGTCATAGCCTTTGGGCAGCGACAGGATCAGGTCATGCACCTTGGCCTTCTGGGCCGCCCGCACAACCGCGTGGCTGTCGGCGTTGTGGGCCATGCGGGCGATGTTTTCGGCGATTGTGCCAGTGATCAGCACCGGGTCCTGCGGCAGATAGCCGATATGTCGCCCCAGATCGGCAGGCGGGTATTGCGAGATCAGCGCACCCCCAAGCCGCACTTCACCGATGTTGGGTTTGATCAGGCCCAGAATGGTTTTGGCGATAGTTGTCTTGCCAGATCCGCTTTTGCCGATCACGCCAAGGGCGTCGCCGGGTTCAAGAGAGAAGGATATGTTGTAGAGAATGGGCGGTTGCCCGGGTCCGGTGGCAACCGTCACGCCCTTCATCATTAACGCGCCGTTTGGGCGGGGCAGCCGCGTTTGTACCTCTGGTGTCTCGGTATCGTCGAGAAACGCCGTCAGTTGCTGCCAACCGCTGCGGGCGCGGGAGATCTGCGGCCAGCGCCCGATGATCTGTTCGATGGGCGCCAACGCGCGGCCCAGCAGGATCGAGGCTGCGATCATGGCTCCTGCCGTCAGTTCCTCGCGCAGCACCAGCCACGCGCCCAAGGCCAGGACCAGCGATTGGAGTGCCAGCCGAAACGATCGGGTGAACGTGGAAAAGGCGCCGGTCCAGTCAACCGCAGTCATGGTCTGGTCCAGGGCCTTTCCGCGCCCCACAAGCCAGCGATCGGTTACCGCGTCCATCATGCCCTGGCTGCGCACCAATTCGGCAGCCGCACGCGCGTTCTCGCCGAATTGGTAGGCGGTTGCGCCCGTGGCCTGCGCCTCTGCGACGCGCTGTGAGGTCAGCAACTGATTCAAAACCGTGATGCCGATCAGCATCGCACTTCCGACGCATGCGAAAAGGCCGAGCCAGTGGTGAAAGACAAAGATCACCGCGACAAAAAGCGGTGTAAACGGCAGATCCATCAGTGCGGTCAGGGCAGGCGATCCGAAAAGGCTTTGCACAGCCTCCAGATTGCGGGTCGCGTTCGGAGTGGTCTTGGCTGGCCCCGGACGCGTAAGCTCGGCGCGAAAAACAACTGCGTCGAGTGCGGCCTGCAGGCGTGCACCGAACCGCGCGGCAAGGCGGGTGCGCGCAAAATCCAGCAGCCACATCAACCCGTAGAGCGTGATCACCAGTATAACCAGCGCCACCAGCGTTTCTTTTGAGCGTGACCCCAGCACCCGGTCATAGACCTGCAGCATGAAAAGTGGGCCAGTGAGCATCAGAATGTTTGCGAAGACACTAAAGACGAGGGCAAAACCGAGGAAGTATCGGTGCCGTTTCAGTGCGTCAGTCGCGATGTCGCGGGTCGAAATGGGCTCACCCCCCCTTGATACGCATATCAAGGGGGAAAATTGGTTAACCGCAGGTTACTCGCGCCAGCGTTTTGGTATCAGACGTAACGGTTGACGATGTTTTCAAGCCGCTCCTGCTGACCCGACCGGGGTTCGGGATTAATCGGGCGCCCGATGACGCAATCATAGCAATCGTCCAGCGTGCCATGCGCAAGAAGAGCTTTGCTGTCCTCGGTGTCCCACCCGGCATAGCGTTCGGCGCGAAGGTCTTCCAATGCTCCGTCCTCGAGCATCGCATGCGCGGCTTTCAGGCCGCGCGCGCAGACATCGATCGCGCCGACATGCGCAAGCACCAGATCTTCAGGGTCCAACGATTGCCGCCGGAGCTTGGCGTCGAAATTGGTGCCGCCTGTGGTAAAGCCGCCGTTCTTGAGGATCTCGTAATAGGCCAGCGCCACCTCCGGCACCGAGTTCGGGAACTGGTCGGTGTCCCACCCGGACTGGTAGTCGTTCCGGTTCATGTCGATGGACCCAAGGATGCCGAGCGACGCGGCGAGTGCCAACTCGTGCTCGAACGAATGCCCGGCCAGGATCGCGTGACCCTGCTCGATGTTCATCTTGACCTCGGTCTCAAGGCCATACTCCTTGAGGAACCCGTAAACGGTGGCGACATCGAAATCATACTGGTGCTTTGACGGCTCCTGCGGTTTCGGCTCGACCAGGATCGTGCCCTTGAAGCCGATCTTGTGCTTGTAGTCGACGACCATCTGCAAAAAGCGCCCGGCCTGATCGCGTTCCCGCTTGAGGTCGGTGTTGAGCAGCGTCTCATACCCTTCGCGTCCACCCCAGAGCACATAGTTCTCACCGCCGAGCTTATGCGTCGCATCGATGCAGGTTTTCACCGTCGCCCCCGAATAGGCATAAACATCCGGGTCGGGGTTTGTCGCCGCGCCCGCCATGAAACGGCGGTGGGTGAAGAGGTTCGCGGTGCCCCAAAGCAGCTTGGTCTTCACGCCCTCCATCTTTTCGCCGATATAGTCGACGATTTCCTCAAGGTTCCGCGTGCTTTCGGCGAAATCCGCGCCTTCGGGCCGGATGTCGAAATCGTGGAAACAGAAATAGGGCTGGCCGAGGATCGCGAACAGTTCGAACGCCACATCGGCTTTCAGCTTGGCGAGATCCATGGTGTCGCCGAACCACGGACGCTCGAAGGTCTGCCCGCCGAACGGGTCGCCGCCCGGCCAGGCGAAACTGTGCCACCAGGCGACGGCAAAGCGCAGGTGGTCTTCCATCCGCTTGCCGCCGACCATCTCATCCGGGTCATAGTGGTGATAGGCGAAATCGTCGTGCGAGCCGGAGCCCTTGAATGTGACGGGCGGGATGCCTTTGAAGAAATCACTCATCGGTTAATGATCCAGCTTGATCCAGGCGGCATTGCGCGCGGATGATTTCACGCAGGCCGAGACGAACTGGACGCCTTTCAGCCCGTCATAAACGGTGGGATAGGTGACCTCATCCGACGGCTCTTTCCCGTCGCGCGCGGCCATGATGGCTTCGGCGGCCTCGGAATAGATATTGGCGAAACCTTCGAGATACCCCTCGGGGTGCCCTGGAGGCACGCGGCTGACCCGGCCAGCGGCTTCTCCTGCACCAGCCCCATTTCGGGTGATCAGGCGTTTGGGTTCGCCGAATGGCGTGTGCCAGAGATAGTTCGGATCCTCCTGCGCCCATTCCAGCCCGCCGGCCTCGCCGTACACACGGATGCGTAGCGCATTTTCATTGCCGGGGGCGACCTGGCTCGACCAGAGCATGCCGCGCGCGCCACCGTCAAAACGTAGCATGACATGGGCGTTATCGTCCAACTCGCGGCCCGGAACGAAAGCCTGCAAGTCGGCGCAGAGGCTTTCGGCCTCAAGCCCGGTGATGAAACAGGCGAGGTTATAGGCGTGGGTGCCGATATCGCCCGTCGATCCGCCTGCGCCCGATTGTGCCGGGTCGGTGCGCCAGAGCGCCTGTTTGAAGTCTTGCTCGACCGTCAACCAGTCCTGCGGATACTCGACCTGCACCACGCGCACCTTGCCGATGGCACCCGAAGCCACCAACTCGCGCGCGTGGCGCACCATGGGATAGCCGGTATAGTTGTGCGTCAGGACGAACAGCGCGTCGCTGTCCTCAATCGCTTTCACCATCTTCTTGGCGTCCTGCAAGGTCGAGGTCAGCGGTTTGTCACAAATCACGTGAATGCCGCGCTTGAGAAACTCGCGCGCGGCCTGGAAATGCACGTGATTCGGTGTGACGATGGCGACCGCCTCGATCCCGTCCTTGCGACGGGCTTCGCGGGCGGCCATCTTCTTGAAGTCCTCGTACACCCGTTTGAGGCCAAGCGCTTCGCCACTGGCGAGCGATTTCTCAGGGGTCGATGACAAGGCCCCTGCGATCAGTTCGTACTTGTCGTCAATGCGGGCGGCGATGCGGTGCACGGCACCGATAAAGGCGTCGTTGCCGCCACCGACCATGCCCAGTCTGATACGTTCCATGTCTGCTCCCTCCCGGTTCAGCCGATGCCGAGCATCTTGCGATTGGCGGCGTCATCGGTGCCACCGTCTGCGAAGTCGTCAAAGGCGCGCTCAGTCACCCGAATGATGTGATCGGCCACGAACTGCGCCCCTTCGCGGGCGCCGTCTTCGGGGTGCTTGAGGCAACATTCCCACTCGACCACAGCCCAGCCGTCGAAATCATTGGCGGCCATTTTCGAGAAGATCGCGCTGAAATCGACCTGGCCATCGCCGAGCGAGCGGAAGCGTCCGGCGCGGTCGACCCACGGCTGATACCCGGAATAGACGCCCTGACGCCCGGTCGGATTGAACTCGGCATCCTTGACGTGGAACATCCGGATGCGGTCCTTGTAGATGTCAATATTGTCGAGATAGTCGAGGCATTGCAGCACATAGTGGCTGGGGTCGTAGAGCATACAGGCGCGGTCGTGATTGCCGGTGCGCTCAAGGAACATCTCATAGGTGATCCCGTCATGCAGGTCTTCGCCAGGGTGGATCTCGTAACAGACATCGACACCGCAGTCTTCGGCGTGGTTCAGGATCGGCATCCAGCGCTTGGCGAGTTCGTCAAAGGCCGTCTCGATCAGCCCGGCGGGGCGTTGCGGCCAGGGATAGATGTAGGGCCAGGCCAGCGCGCCCGAGAACGTCGCGTGGGCGCTGACGCCCAGGTTCTTTGATGCCGACAGCGCCTTCTTGACCTGATCGACCGCCCATTCTTGCCGCGCTGCGGGATTGCCGCGCACATGTTCTGCCGCAAAGCCATCGAAGGCGGCGTCATAGGCGGGGTGCACGGCGACCAACTGCCCCTGCAGGTGGGTCGAGAGGTCGGTGATCTCAATGCCGTTGGCGGCCGCGACCCCTTTCAGCTCATCGCAATAGATCGTGCTTTCCGCCGCCTTGTCGAGGTCGAACAATCGCCCGTCCCAACTGGGGATCTGCACGCCCTTGTAACCACAATCGGCGGCCCATTTGGTGATGCTGTCCCACGAGTTGAACGGCGCCTCGTCGCCTGCGAACTGCGCAAGAAATAGCGCCGGTCCCTTGATGGTCTTCATGTGGTTTCTCCCTGGTGTGGCAAGTGTTCTTGTTCGATGAAGTTCGGCGCCTCAGCCGGTGCTCTTCACCGCCTGTGCGAGCCCTTCGAAGACGCGCGCGACGGCTTCGGCGCCCGGGTCGTTATGGCCCTTGAGGTTCTCGGACGGCACATAGGCGGCGCGGCCTGCCTTGGCGTTGTGAATGCTGGCCGTGTTGTCGGCGCCGGTGCGGGCCGCTTTTGCCGCCGCGCCCAGTCCGTCGGTGAGGGCGGTGAGGGCGGGGGACAATGCGTCGATCATCGTGCGGTCGCCGACCTTTGCGCCGCCCACATCCGATATCCGTTGCAGGCCAGCCTGCAGTGCCGCGTCCACCGATGCGCCATGGGCGCAGGCATCGCCCGCGGCGTTGAAGAAGATCGCGAGGATGACACCGGACGAGCCGCCCATAGTCTGGCTCAACTCATTTCCGAGCGCCGGGAAAAGCTGCGTGAGATCGGCCAGCGGCATCTTGTCGATTGTGCCCTTCAGAGACCGTGCGGCTGTGGCGAGTGTGCTGCCGGTGTCGCCATCGCCGGATTTTGCAT